>CAYZVR010000227.1:0-6589 GCA_964481715.1 uncultured Acidobacteriota bacterium
GTCATCACCGTCAACGACTACCTCGCCAAGCGCGACGCGGCGTGGATGGGGCCCATCTACCGTCTGCTGGGGCTGACGGTAGGCGTGATCATCCACGACCTTGAAGACGCCGAGCGGCGCATGGCCTACAACTGCGACGTCACCTACGGCACCAACAACGAGTTTGGGTTCGATTACCTGCGCGACAACATGAAGTTTCAGCTCGAAGATTGCGTGCAGCGCGTCCACCATTACGCCATCGTGGACGAAGTAGACTCGATATTGATTGACGAGGCGCGCACCCCGCTGATCATTTCCGGCTCGTCGGAAGAGTCCACCGAAAAATATTACAAGATCGACAAAATCATTCCGCACATGAAGCAAGGCGAGGACTACGACCTCGACGAAAAGCACCGCCAGGCCAGCCTGCTCGAGCCCGGCATCGCCAAGGCCGAAAAGCTCCTGGGGCTCGACAACATGTACGACCCCGCGAATATTGATTACATCCACCACGTCTACCAGTCGCTCAAGGCGCATACGCTTTTCAAGCTCGACCGCGATTACGTGGTCAAAGACGGCGAAGTCATCATCGTGGACGAATTTACCGGGCGCCTGATGCCCGGCCGGCGATGGTCGGACGGCCTCCACCAGGCGATTGAGGCGAAAGAAAACGTCAAGATCGAAAAGGAAAACCAGACGCTTGCCACCATCACCTTCCAGAACTACTTCCGCATGTATGGCAAGCTCGCCGGCATGACCGGAACGGCGGAAACCGAAGCCGCTGAGTTTGAAAAGATATACGAGCTTGAAGTAGTTGTTATCCCAACGAATAAGACCCTGATTCGGCACGAGCACCCGGACGTCGTCTACCGCACCGAGCGCGAAAAGTTCAACGCCGTGATTGAAGAGATCAAGGAATACCACCTGCGCGGCCAGCCCGTTCTGGTCGGCACGATCGCCATCGAGAAATCCGAGCGCCTGAGCGCGCAGTTGCGCAAGTCGGGCTTTCTTCCCACGCGCCTGCAGGAGCTGATCAAGGCCGCGGGGCTCGAAGGGCCGCGGCTCGAGAAGTGGGTCGCGCAGCTTGCCGGGCGCCACGGCGACGCCATCGAGTGGCTGATCCGCGCGGGCGTTACGCTTTCGGCCGTCAAGAAACTCCTGGCCGAGGGACGATTCAAATCGCTCGCGACGGGCTCGAACGGCAACCGCACGGCGTTCCTGCAGGCGGTGCTCAAGCGCGCGCACGAAGACTACGCCCGGCGCGAACTGCCCGCCGCTGATGATTCCGTCGTCGCGCGATTGGCTGAGCTCGTAAATTCCACCGAAGGACAAGTCATCGGTGTCGTGGATTATCTGATCGAAATCCATTGCCGTCCTGCGCGCTTGCTCGATGCGCTCGAGGAACGCGAGGTCAAGCACAACATCCTGAATGCCAAGCAGCACGAACGCGAGGCGCTGATCGTTGCGCAGGCCGGGCGCGCCGGCGCCGTCACCGTGTCGACCAACATGGCCGGCCGCGGAACTGACATTCTGCTGGGCGGCAATCCCGAGTTCATGGCGCGCGAAGAATTTCGCAAGTCGCCTGAGAAATATCGCGAGCAAGGGATCGATCCCGAACCGCCCGAGCGTCCCGCCGCCGGCGAAGCCGCCGTCCAACACGACGCGTACGCCGCGGCCTACGAGCGCTGGCGCGAAAACTGGGCGACCTTCATCAGCCGGTTCAAAGCCGTGACCGATCTCGAGCACGATCGCGTCGTCGAACTTGGAGGCCTCCACATCCTCGGCACCGAGCGTCACGAAGCCCGCCGCATCGATAACCAGTTACGCGGTCGCGCGGGCCGCCAGGGCGACCCCGGCTCATCGCGATTCTTTCTTTCCCTCGAAGACGACTTACTCCGGATTTTTGCCGGTGAGCGCATTTCGAAAATCATGCACAAATTAGGAATGGATGAAGGCGTTCCCATCGAATCGCGGTTGATTTCGAAACGCATCGAGGCTGCGCAAAAGGCGGTTGAAGCACAGAATTTTGAATCTAGGAAGCATCTACTTGAGTATGATGACGTCATGAATAAGCAGCGCGAAACGATCTATGGCATGCGGCGGCGCCTGCTGGAAGGAGAGGACCAGAAGGAATACATGCTGGAGGCCGCCGACCGCGTGGCCGACTGGCTGATTGGGAGATTCTGCCCCAAAGAGCAGACTGCCGACGAATGGAACGTGGACGGTCTGCGCACGGAAGTCTGGGGGCGCTTTGGTGTGGAGGTTCGAAAGCACGGGCTGACGTTCGATGCCAAGTCGCTGGACTTGCTTGCCGACGAGCTGAAACGGATTGTTCACGAGCGTTACGATGAGCGCGAAAAGGTGTGGAGCCCGGAGCGCATGCGGATTCACGAACGTATGATCATGCTGCAGGTGGTGGACGCGCAGTGGAAAGATCACCTGCTCACCATGGACCACCTGAAGGAAGGCATCGGCCTGCGCGGCTATGCACAGCGCGATCCGCTGGTCGAGTACAAGCGCGAGTCGTACGATATGTTCGAAGCCCTCATGGACCGCGTCGAAGACGAGAGCCTCCGCTACCTCTTCCTTATGAGGACGCCCGACGAAGAGGAAGAGATGATCCGGCAATACCAGCGCCGCAAGCGCCGCGAACAGGCCGAGATGCAAATGGTGGGCGGCGGCACGATGGAAAAACCCAAACAGGTGATTCGCAAGGAAAAAATCGGGCGCAATGATCCCTGCCCCTGCGGCAGCGGCAAGAAGTACAAGAAGTGTCACGGAGCAGCCACTCCTCCGTCTTCGTCGAAACCCCCGGATCCCAACGGGCCCACCGCCAACGCCTGAGCTTCCTAAATGCCTAAGCAGTGACCGGGACCACCAGCTACGGATCCTCGAGGGTGTATCTGTGCCTTTGCAGGGGTTGACACAACGACCTCGATGACCGTATGCAACACCGCTTGCCGGAGAGGCGCGGCCCCACGCAATGCCAACGACGGCGTTCAAAAGCGGCAACGCCGCTGCTTCAGATAACTCCATACAGCCGGATTCGCAGTTGAGCATGCTCAGTGCGCAATGTCCCGGAATTTTCCGCGAAGAAAACTGGTAGAATTCTGCTTTCGTTAGGAAGCGCTGCAGTACGAAGTCAGCGTTAGTGTCGGCTTTTGGGCGGCCGAAGCCTTTCATACCATGCAAGCTCCACCCGGCCGAGACGAGTGAAGTCAAAGAATTCCGAAACGGAGGAAGCCATGGAGCCAATTTACGTTCATAAAGTGAACATACAGGATGAGATTTGCAGGAGGACGCCAAACTGGAATGTGCCGTGGGCTCTTGCAGGGGTCCTTTGCTTCCTCTTCGGAATGAATTCACTGCAACTCCGCGCCCAGGAGGGGGCATCCGGGCGGTACGAAACGAGAGCCGATTCGAAGGCCCCTGCGAGCGTGGAGGAGCAAATCCGCCTGATGCGCGAGGAGATACGGCAACTTAGGCAGGAAGTGAGCAGCCTCCGGGAAGAACTACGACGCCCTGAAGGGACGCAAGCCTCCGAGGGCACCGCCGTTGCGGGTACTTCCGCCTCAAATGCCGCTGGAGCTGTCCTCCCATCCCAGCAAACTCCAGAGGCCCTTGCGGATTCGGTCTCGATGATTCAGTCGCAAGTCGCCGAACAGGCTCAGACGAAAGTCGAATCCAATTCCAGGATGCCGGTAAAAATCTTCGGTACGGTTGTCTTCAACACCTTTTACAACACTCGCGCGGTGGATTGGTCGGACGTTCCGAGCGTCGTCGTCTCTCCCTCGTCAGTGCCGTCCGCGACCGGCTCCTTGAGCGCATCTCTTCGCCAGAGCCGGATGGGCATGATCGTTGACGGACCGACCGTCGGGTCGTTCAAATCGAGCGGATTCATTGCCGTGGATTTCCTCGGTGGCACGCTGGACTTCCAATCGCGCCCCGTGTTCGGCGTGCCGCGCCTCTATTACGGATACGTCCGTTTTGAATCGGCTCGCACGGCCCTGGAGGTCGGCCAGGACTCTATGATCCTGGCGCCCGAGAATCCCACCTCGCTTGCGGCGTTTGCTTTCCCGGAACTTTTCCGCGCCGGGAATCTCTATGTACACGCACCGCAAATCCGGCTGGAAGAAAAGCTCGCGTCTACTCGGCACGGAGATTTAAAATTGGCGCTGGGGATGGTGGCTCCGGTCGCAAGTTATCCCGGCCTGGATTTTCCGGGAGCGAACGATTCCGAAGCCTGGCAGCGGCCGGCGATTCAAGGACGGCTCGCGTGGCAATCGAAGGGCGATGTGCTCGACGGCGATCGCGGCTGGCGGATGGGCTTGTCAGGACACTACGGGCGCGTGAGGCTGGGGACGCCGACAGCGGCAAGCTGGGCCGTAGCGCTCGATCTGGACGCGCATCTGCGACGCGTGGGCCTTGCAGGCGAGGGTTATGTGGGGCAAAATCTACAATCTTTCGGTGGCGGCATCGGACAGCCGGGGAAGACAATCGGTGGATTTGTAGAGGGTAGGTACCAGGCCACGACGCGGCTGCAATTTGACGGCGGATTCGGCAGCGATCACCTGACCAAGCAGGATATCGTCACGGTTGACCTGAACCGCAATACGGGCTTGTATGGAAACATCATCTTCAGGTTCACGCCGGAAGTCGCAGCTTCCTTTGAGTACCGCCACCTGGTGACTCGGCCGTTCCTGGGGGCTTTGCGGAAAAACGAGAACTTGAATCTGGCCATTGCGTACAGCTTTTGAGCATGAGCAAAGTTGGGCTGATTGCGCTCACTTTTATTTGCTTGGTCCCTCCCCTCGCCTGGGGCGCCGAAGTCGCCGGGCGAGTGCGCGTGGTCGGACGCAAGGCCGGCGCCGCCACAACGCTCGTGTATGCGGAGTCGTTGGGCGGGCCAAGCGTCGTGAAGCCGGGACACTTCAAGTTGGAACAGCGCAACAAGGCCTTTGTGCCGCACGTTCTCGCCGTGCCGGTCGGCTCGAGCGTGGATTTTAAAAACGACGACCCGATATTTCACAACGTGTTTTCGCTTTCGAGACCTGCTCAGTTTGATCTGGGCCTTTATCGCGCGGGAGCATCGAAGAGTCGGGTGTTTTCAGAACCGGCGGCTTACCGCGTCTTCTGCAATATTCACCCCCAGATGACCGGCGTTCTCCTGGTCTTGCCCACCTCGTGGATCGCGGAGGCGGATTCCTCCGGCTCCTATCGGCTCAACTTGCCGCCCGGCCGATACCGCTTGACGGCATGGTCCGAGCGCTCGCAGCCGGCGACCGCGGAAACCATAGTTGAGGCAGGAACGCAAACCCTTCCCGAGCTCACCCTCGATGAGTCGAAATTTGTCGAGCTTCCCCACAAGAACAAGTACGGGCAGGATTACCCGCGCAGCGCGTACGATCCTCTAAAGCAATAAATTTGACACCACGACCGGTTGGTCGCTGGCAGTAAGGTAAGGGCTCGCGGTGCTGGTGCGCCGCTCCTTTTGTCAAGAGAGTCTAACTTACCGTCATTCGGTAAACAGGAACCGGCTCGCTGAATCCCTTTGCATGTAGCGGTTCGAGCTTCTCGGCGGCGATCAGGTCATGCACCAGGCGGTAGGTGGATTCGGAGAGAAGGATCTCGCGCGGGCCGGCCGCCGAGCAGAGCCGCGCGCAGAGGTTCACGTGGGATCCGATAACTGTGAAGTCGAGCCGGTCCTGGCTGCCAATGCTTCCGAGGATGACTTCTCCCGTAACAATCCCCACGCCCAAATGAATAGGTTCCTGCGCCGGACGTTCGGCGTTGTAAGCTTCCATGGCTTTGTGAATCTCCACCGCGCAACGAATGGCGTTGAGCGCCATATCCTCGCCATCGAATAGAGCCACCACGGCATCGCCGACGAATTTGTCAACGTCGCCGGAGAATTTCTTCACCTTTTGGGCCTGGAGGCTCAGACATCGGTTCAGAATTTCCACGACCTCTTCCGGCTGGCGGCGCTCGGACATCGAGGTGAAGCCTCGAATGTCCGAGAAGAAGATCGTCAGCTGTTTTCGTTCGCCGGCGGAGACTTTGCGGGGAGAACTTGACTGAATCATCTCCATGGTGGATTGCGAAACAAACTTTTCCATGTGGGCTCGTTCTTGCAGGCCCTGAATCATGACATTGAAGGCTTGCGCGAGGTCGCCGATTTCATCCTGGCGCGAAATGTCGAGGCGAAATTCAAAATCACCAGCGGCCACTTGCCGGGTCCCCTCCACGAGTTTCGCGACGGGAGCCGTAACATTCCGCGCGAACGCGGCGCTGCCCGCAACGCCTGCGAGCGTCGCCAGAAGACCCAGAGCCACAAGGCCGAACTGAATGCGGCGGTAAGGCGCCAGAGCGCGGTCGCGGGAAAGGAGGCAAATGGCGATCGGCCCGCCGGGCGCACCTAACGGGGTCGCGAGCGCGGAATAGTTTTCGCCCGACAGGATTACCCGGCGAGGCGCTGCGGTCTGCGCGGCGTCCTGCCCCCAATCGTTGCGGTTTTGCCAGGGTAGCTGGACGGACCCCAGCGATGAGCCCAGAACGCGGTCGTCCACAATGACGATTTCGTCCCGGCTGACTTCGCTCAGCCGGCGCGCCA
>CAYZVR010000228.1:0-6583 GCA_964481715.1 uncultured Acidobacteriota bacterium
CCAAAGACCCGCGAGAAATTCGCTATGACGATTCAACAGTGCCCGAGGTTACAGGGTTAGAGAAAATATATTTTATTTTTGGGCGTATTCGCTGACCTATCCGCTGAGCGTGCAAGGCATCTAATGGAGTGTGAACAAGCTTTAGAGGTGGCGTTAAGGCCAACTTCGAAAGAGAGGAGTGGTGAAGATATGAGAAACAACTGGAAAAGGCCCACACTGGTTTTGATTCTGGGAGGCCTTTTGGCAACCGTGCCCACGCTCGGCTTTGGCGAGGCGAAGCAGCCGGCTTGGGCCAGTCCGACCCGAAGCAACTCGTCCTTGGAGCGGCAGGTGCGTCACGAGCTTCTGATGCTTCCCTACTACGGGGTCTTCGACAACCTGGAATATCGTGTCGAGGGCGATCACGTAGCGCTCTTTGGCGAAGTGACGAGGCCTACCCTCAAGTCCGACGCCGAAAATACCGTCAAGCGCATCGAGGGGGTAAGATCCGTGACCAATAACATCCGGGTATTGCCGCTTTCTCCCAACGATGATCGCATTCGAATAGCGGTATACCGTGCGGTGTTCCGGCAGGCGGGGTTGTTCCGGGACGCCATGGGCGCCAATCCGTCGGTCCACATCATCGTGGAAAATGGCAACGTGACGCTGGTGGGGGTGGTCGCCAACAAGATGGATTACATTCTTGCCAATCATGGGGCGAACGGCGTGCCGGGAGTCTTTTCCGTCACCAACAACCTGCGCATCGAGTCTTAAACTTACTCTCTTCGGGGCGGCGGCCTGGCCGCCCCGAATATTTTTTCTTTGTCCCGCTAAAAATCTGCTTCCGTGCCAATCGGCAAAAATTGACACCTGCCATGGCGTGTGTTAGCGTTGAAATTTAAGCTCGTCATCGCAGAATTTTCCCGATCTGAGCGCGTCGTTCTGGAATAATTCCATTCCGCACAGATTTGGCGCGACGCTGCGTCGCTGGCAAAAGGCATCATGGCTCAGTCTGACCGATTCTTTTTCGAGCGCTACGGATTGACCGAAAGCGACCTCGAAAAATACCTTGCCGCGGCCCTGTCGGATGGCGGCGAGTACGCCGACCTCTATTTTGAGTACACCTCCACGTCGTCCATCCTCTTGGACGAATCCCTGGTTAAGACCGCGACCGAAGGTATTTCGCTTGGCTGCGGCGTGCGCGTGCTGGCCGGGGAACAGACCGGCTATGCCTACTCGGACGACCTGGCGCCCGAAAAAATCCTTCAGGCCGCTAAAATTGCCGCGCACATCGCGAGCGGCCCGGCGCGCGTTTCAACCGTTGGACTGAGCACCGTCGAGCAGCGGCACAATTTTTATCCTGTCGCCCACCCTCCCCTTGACCGCGACCTTGCCGACAAGCTCGAACTCGTCCGGCGCGCCGACCTCGCCGCGCGAGCTTACGATGCGCGCATCAAGCAGGTCCGCGTCGGTTATGCCGACCAGATCCGCCACGTTCTCGTCGCCGGTTCGGACGGACGCTTGGTCACCGATTTCCAGCCCCTCGTGCGTCTCAACGTTTCAACCATCGCGCAGTCGGACGGCAAATCGCAGACCGGAACCTACGGCGGCGGCGGACGAGTGGGACTGGAATTTTTTGAGAACGACCGCAGCCCGGAACATTTCGCGCGCGAAGCGGCGCGGCAGGCCGTCGTTCAGCTCGACGCGCGTGAAGCTCCGGCGGGGGAAATGGAAGTTGTTCTCGGCCCAGGCTGGCCGGGAATTCTCCTGCACGAAGCGGTGGGGCACGGCCTGGAGGCCGACTTCAACCGCAAAGGCATTTCGGCCTTCAGCGGGCGCATCGGCGAGCGCGTGGCCTCGGAACTTTGCACAGTCGTAGACGACGGAACGATTCCCGACCGGCGCGGCTCGCTCAACGTGGACGACGAAGGCGAGCCGACGCAGAAAACGGTTCTGATCGAAAACGGTGTGCTGCGAGGCTACTTGCAGGACAAACTGAGCGCGGGCGTCATGAGCTCGACGCGCACCGGCAACGGGCGTCGTGAAAGCTACGAGCACATCCCCATGCCGCGCATGACGAACACTTACATGCTGGCAGGGCAGAGCGATCCCGGCGAAATCCTGCGCTCCGTCAAGCGCGGACTCTATGCGGTTTCGTTCGGCGGCGGGCAGGTGGATATCACCAGCGGCAAATTTGTTTTCTCGGCGTCGGAAGCGTACTTGATCGAAGACGGCAAGGTCACGGCTCCCGTCAAAGGCGCAACGCTCATCGGCGACGGCCCAACCGTGCTGACGCGGGTGACCGCCGTCGGCAACGACTTGAAGCTCGACCCGGGAATCGGCACGTGCGGCAAGGAAGGCCAGAGTGTGCCTGTCGGCGTGGGGATTCCTACGATCAAGGTAAGCCGTCTGACGGTCGGCGGCACGGCGCCGCGCGCGGCGACCAGCTTTCTATAATCACTGACAGGCCGCAGGCAGGAATCGCTGCTTGCCGCTTAATTTTGTATGGCGGAAAATTCTCTCGAACAAATCGCCATCGGCCTGGTGGACCGCGCCATGAAAGCCGGTGCAACCGCCGCCGACGCCGTAGTGCGCGAAGGCGATGAGTTCTCGAGCGTGCTGCGCCTGGGAAAAATCGAAAGCCTGAAGGAAGCCGCATCGAAAGCCTTGGGCTTGCGCGTGTTTCTTGGGACGCGCAGCGCGAGTTCCTATTCGAGCGACTTCTCACCCGCATCACTCGAACGTCTGGTCGAGCGCACGCTCGCCATGGCGCGCGCGACCTCGGAAGACCCGGCGAGCGGGCTGCCCGAGCGCGAATGGCTGGGGAGTCATCCGGAGGACCTGGGAATTTACTCCGATGACATTCGCAGTCTTTCCACCGAAGACCGCATCTCGATGGCGCGGCGCGCGGAAGAAGCCGCGCTCGGCGCCGACTCGCGCATCAAGAATTCCGAAGGCGCGTCATTCGAAGCGAACCTGGGCGCGAAGGCTTACGCCAACTCCCTGGGCTTTGTGGGGAGCTATCGTTCGTCGTATTGCGGCGTGTCGGTGGTGCCCATCGCGCAAAACGGCGGCGGGATGCAGCGCGATTACTGGTATTCGGTGGCGCGGGGCGCGAAGGGCCTGGATACTCCGGAATCCGTGGGACGCAAGGCCGCGGAACGCGCCTTGCGCCGGTTGGGCGCGCGCAAAGTTTCGACTTGCCGCGTGCCGGTGGTTTTTGACTCGGAGACCGCGCGCTCGCTCGTCGGGCACGTCTTTGAGGCGGTGCGAGGCGACGCCATCTACCGCGACGCATCTTTTCTCGCCGGCAAGCTCGGCAGCCGCGTGGCCGGTGAGAACATCACGATTCACGACGACGGCCTGCGCCTCGGCGGTTTCGGCTCGAGGCCGTTCGACGGCGAGGGTATTCCGTCCTCCGTCACGCCGGTTATCGAGAAGGGAACTCTCCGGAATTATCTGCTGAACTGCTACACGGCGCGCAAGCTCGGCTTGCGCACAACCGGCAACGCCACGCGCGGAGTGGCCGGGCCGCCCGCGGTGGGCCCGAAAAACTTTTATCTCGCCGCCGGAACGCACTCACCCGAAGAAATCGTGCGCTCGATCAAAAATGGTTTTTACGTGACGGAACTGATCGGCTTCGGCGTGAACGTTGTGACCGGCGACTATTCGCGCGGCGCGGCGGGAATCTGGATCGAGAACGGCGAGCTGACGTATCCCGTGGAAGAAGTCACGATCGCCGGCAGCCTTCCCGAGATGCTGAACCACATCGTGATGATTGGCTCTGACCTTGAGTTCAAAAGTCCGATCGCCGCGCCGACGCTCGCCCTCGAGGGGCTGACGGTGGCGGGAACGTAGTAATCTTGGATTTGTGATTTTGGATTTTTAGTTTCACAAATATCACCTTCCTATCAGAAATCTAGAGTCTTGAAGTGAATCGTTCGTTTGCCCTCCGAGTTCTGATTGCAGCGGGAGTGCTGGCAGCGCTCGTTTCCGGCGTTGTTTTTCTGCAAAGATCAACCGCCTCGCGGAGTGCGAGCGAGCCGCTGACGGCCGAAGAAAAAGCCTATCTTCCAAACCTCGTCGTTACGGCTGGGTGCATGAGCGCCGCTGAAAATTTCCTCGGCGATACAATCACCTTCTTCGACGCGAAGATCACCAACCAGGGATCGAAAACCGTGCGGGAAGTCGAATTGCGCCTCGAGTTCGTGGACACGCTGGGCCAGGTGGTCCTCCGCGAAACGGCGCATCCTGTCAGAAGCCGCACCCTGCCGCTCGGACCGGGGAAGACTCGTTCCTTCCAGGTCTCTTTCGACCACATGCCGGCGGACTGGAACCAGGCCCCGCCCCGCGTCACCGTGACCCACGTCAGTTTTTGAAATTGTCGATTTGTGATTTTTGATTTTCTCCTGACAAACTTCGTCTCTATTGCGCTTGCTAAGACAAGGTTCCAAGCAAGAATCAAAAATCCAAAATCCAAAAATCAAAAATCGTTTTATCGTCCGAGCTCGAGCCGTTTGATGAGTGGTGGGGGCAGGCCGGCCTTGTGCATTTTGGCCTGGGTGACGGGGAGTTCGTAAGGGGTGCGATAGTATTCGACCTGGCGCTGTTCTTCATCGAGAATGGCGAAGGCGGCGCGCCAATCGCCGTCGCGCGGCTGGCCGACCGAACCAGGATTGATCAGGTAGCGCGCTCCGTCTTCGAGGTGAAGAACGGATGTCAGCCCGTCCTCCTTGGATGAGCAACGGATGGACTGGAAGCGCCCCGCGGGCGTGGTCATGAACCCACCCTGGAAGTGGGTGTGTCCGAAGAGCACCACTTGCACGGTGAGCGAGCGGAGCGTGGGGAGCGCCTGGCCGGGCCCGAAGATGTATTCGTCCTCGTCGGCGGGCGAGCCGTGCACCATCTCGAAGCCGTCCACGGTGACCGGCCCGGTCGGCAAGGTGCGCAGAAACGCAAAATTTTCCGGAGTCAGCTCGCCGCGGGTCCATAGCGTCGCCTGCCGGGCCAGGGTGTTGAAGTCCTCGGCATCGGTAATCCCGCAGCAGGCCTTGTCGTGATTGCCGCGGATAATTAACCGTGCCATTCCGCGAATCTCGTCAATAACGGCATTCGGGTCAGGGCCGTATCCCACCACGTCACCCAGGCAAAGGACCTCGTCGTATTTGTTCTCCGCCGCATCCTTGCATTGGTTGAAGGCTTCGAGGTTCGCGTGGATGTCGCTCAGAATCAGATAACGCAATGGATTCTCCGGAATGGGCGCATTATATTCCACTCTGAATTTCGCCGCGAGTCAAATCGCGCCTGTCTCGGGTGGCGCTGCTTGCCGGGTCCGCGCCGAAGACCAGGCATGACCCGTGCTAAATTTTGACGTGTTGTCTGGAATCCGTTAGAATCCGTAGGTTTAAGCGCGTGCAGACATTGCGCGCTGAGAGGGTGCATGCTTCGGTTCCAGACATCGGGCGAGTCCCACGGTCAGGGTTTGGTGGCGATCGTTTCCGGATTGCCCGCCGGACTTGCGGTGGACTTTGCCTTCATCAACCGCGAGCTGAAGCGGCGGCAGGGCGGCTACGGCCGCGGCGGCCGCATGAAGATCGAAACCGACACGGCGCAATTCCTTTCGGGAGTCCGCCACGGCCGAACCATCGGCTCGCCCATCACGATTCTGATCGAGAATCGCGATTGGGTGAACTGGAAGGAGGCCATGGCCGTCGAGGACAGCCCCGAAACGCGCGCCAAATACAAACCGCTTTCACCGCCGCGCCCGGGCCACGCGGACCTCGCTGGCTGCCTCAAGTACAACTTCCGCGAGGCGCGATACGTGCTCGAGCGTGCGAGCGCGCGAGAAACCGCTGCGCGTGTGGCTGCCGGCGCTCTGGCCAAAGTATTCTTGAAGGAATTCGGAATCGAAGTCGCGAGCCACGTCGTCGCGGTTGGCGGAACCGCACTCCCTGATGACGCCGTTTCCTTTGACCGTGTTCTGGCGCTGCGCGACCGCGAAGACATCCAGATGAATTGCGTGGACCCGAAAGTGGAAGCGCGAATGATGGAGGAGGTGGACCGGGCCATCGAGACGCGTGACTCGGTGGGCGGAACCTTTGAAGTACTCGCCCGCGCCGTTCCGCCCGGACTCGGTTCGTGCGCCCAGTGGGACGAACGATTGGACGCGCACCTCGCGCAGGCGGTAATGTCCATCCAGGCGGTGAAGGCCGTCGAAATCGGGAGTGGGATCGAAAATTCCGCGCGCATGGGCTCCGCGGTTCACGACGCCATCGGCTACGACCGCGCGCAGTCGCGCTTCACGCGCCCGACGAACCGCGCCGGAGGTCTTGAAGGCGGAATCACCAACGGAGAAGAGGTGGTGGTTCGCGGGTACCTCAAACCGATTTCGACGCTGCGCCGGCCGCTCGAGTCAGTGGACTTTGAGAGCAAGGAACCCGTCAAGGCCGCTTACGAGCGCTCGGACGTCTGCGTGGTTCCTGCCGCGGGCGTCGTCGGCGAAGCGATGGTGGCGCTGGTCCTGGCCCGGTCGCTTCTGATCAAATTCGGGGGCGATTCACTGGAAGAGACCCGGCGGAATTTCAACGCTTATCTGGAGCAGGTC
>CAYZVR010000229.1:0-6517 GCA_964481715.1 uncultured Acidobacteriota bacterium
CGCAGGACCGCGTTCCGCTTTCGGCGATGAAGAATTCGTTTCGGCGCATCCTGACCGCCCCCGTCAAGGACCGCGGCTTTGGGCTTGCCGAGGCGGACCTCGCGCGCAGCGGCACGGTTGGCTCAAACGGAACGAGCGCTAAACTCACTCACGGGTCGGTCGTCATCGCAGCGATTACTTCTTGCACCAACACCTCGAATCCTTCCGTGATGCTCGGTGCCGGGTTGCTGGCAAAGAAGGCTCTCGAGAAGGGACTAAAGGTTGCCCCGCATGTAAAAACCAGCCTGGCGCCGGGCTCGAAAGTTGTCACCGAATATTTGAAAGCCGCCGGCCTGCTCGAAAAGCTCGAGGAGATTCGTTTCAATCTTGTCGGTTACGGATGCACGACGTGTATTGGGAACAGCGGTCCGCTTCCGCCCGAGGTGGCGAAGGCGGTCACAGAAAATCAGCTTGTCGCCGCAGCCGTGCTTTCCGGAAACCGCAATTTTGAAGGACGCATCCATCCACAAGTGCGCGCGAATTATCTCGCCTCGCCGCCGCTGGTCGTGGCCTATGCGCTGGCGGGCACCGTGGACATTGACTTGAACAATGAGCCGCTCGGACTGGACCGCCAGGGCGCCCCGGTTTACCTCAAGGATATCTGGCCCACCCACGAAGAAGTTGTCGCGACCATGAACCGCGCCATCCATCCGGAGATGTTCCGCGAAGTATACGGAAACGTCTGGGACGGGAATCCCGAGTGGAATGCCATTCCAGTCTCGGGTGGCGCTTCGTATCAGTGGCGGGAAGATTCGACCTACATTCAGGAGCCGCCCTTCTTTACGGAATTGACTGTCCAGCCGAGTCCGGTGGCGGATATTCGAGGCGCGCGAGTGCTCGCCCTGCTGGGCGATTCCGTAACCACCGACCATATTTCACCCGCCGGAGATATTCCCCAGGACGGTCCGGCGGGCCGATACCTGATCGAACACAACGTGGTGAAAAAGGATTTCAACTCTTTTGGCTCGCGCCGCGGCAACGACCGCGTCATGGTGCGGGGAACTTTCGCCAATATTCGCTTAA
The DNA here is from genome assembly GCA_964481715.1 of uncultured Acidobacteriota bacterium. Taxonomy (GTDB): domain Bacteria; phylum Acidobacteriota; class Terriglobia; order UBA7540; family UBA7540; genus JAHEKS01. Next base: position 1,063 of record CAYZVR010000229.1, read on the forward strand.
AGAACCTGCTCCTCCCCGGCACTGAGGGCGGTGTAACCGTGCATTTCCCGGATGGCGAGCGGATGGCGATTTACGACGCGGCGATGCGTTACAAAGCCGAGGGCGTGCCGCTGGTCATCGTGGCCGGCAAGGAGTACGGGGCGGGTTCTTCGCGCGACTGGGCTGCCAAAGGAACGCTCCTGCTCGGCGTCCGAGCAGTGCTGGCTGAATCCTACGAGCGCATCCATCGGAGCAATTTGGTTGGAATGGGTGTTATGCCGCTGCAATTTGTCGAAGGCCAAAACGCCACATCGCTCGGCCTGACGGGGCAGGAAGTTTTTGACATAACAGGTCTCGGAAAAGAGATCAGGCCGCACGCTGAAGTAACCGTCGCTGCAAAGGCTCCCGATGGCTCCCAACGGGGCTTCAAGGCTATTGCGCGCCTCGACTCCGCCGTGGACGTTACCTATTACAAAAACGGCGGAATCCTACCGGCCGTGCTGCGCAGCTTTTTGGCGTAAGCTGCGCGAGGGCTGCCCAGTCTGGCCCCAGGATTGCTCTTACGAACAAGAAATCTGATATTGGAGGGTCATTTTACGCATGAAATCATATAACGGTGTCCCCGTGCCTGCGGACGGCAGGGCGATTGACTTCAGAGACGGTCAATTTGTCGTGCCCGACAATCCCACCATCCCTTTTATTGAGGGCGATGGAACCGGCCGCGACATCTGGAAAGCCTCGCGCCGGGTTTTTGACGCGGCGGTGGAAAAGTCTTTCGGCGGAAAGCGCCGCGTGGCCTGGTACGAAGTCTTTGCGGGAGAAAAGGCTTTCCGGCAGTTTGGCGAATGGCTACCGCAGGGAACGCTCGACGCGATTACGGAATTCCGCATCGCTATCAAGGGCCCGCTTACTACACCCGTGGGCGGCGGCATCCGCAGCCTGAACGTGGCGCTCCGCCAGCTCATGAACCTCTACGCTTGCTGGCGGCCGGTCAAGTATATTCCCGGCGTTCCGTCTCCTGTCCGGCATCCGGAGCGGATGAACATCACCATCTTCCGCGAAAACACCGAAGACGTTTACGCGGGCATCGAATGGCGTGAAGGAACGCCGCAGGCAAAGCGCCTCATCGAGTTCATCAACACGCTGCTCAGGGAAGATAAGATCAAGAAACAAGTTCGGCTGGATTCCGGTGTGGGGATCAAGCCCATTTCGATTACCGGAACGCATCAATTGGTTCGCCGGGCTCTACACTACGCGCTTGACCACGGCTCGAAAAGCGCGACGCTCGTCCACAAGGGCAATATCATGAAGTTTACCGAAGGCTCGTTCCGCGATTGGGGCTACGAACTGGCCAAGAAAGAATTCCGCCAGCACATTGTCACCGAGCGCGAAAGCTGGATTCTCGATAACAAAGATAAGAACCCGCAAATTTCGGTTGAGGCCAACTCCGCCCAGGTTGAGCCTGGGCTCGAAATGGCTTCCGATAATTTCAAACAGCAAGTCTACAAAGAAGTGAAGGATTGCCTCGACTCGATTTACTCGACGCACGGGAAAGGGCAGTGGAAGAAAAAGCTGCTCATCAACGACCGCATCGCCGATTCCATGTTGCAGCAGATCATGACGCGTGCCGATGAATACGACATCCTCTGTACGCCCAACCTGAACGGCGACTATCTCTCGGACGCCTGCGCGGCGCAGATCGGTGGTCTGGGCGTGGCGCCGGGAGCGAACATCGGCGACGGCTTTGGCGTTTTTGAAGCCACCCACGGCACCGCGCCCAAGTACGCCGACAAGGACGTTATCAATCCCGGCGCGGTTATTCGTTCGGGCGCGCTGATGTTTGAGTTCATGGGTTGGCCGGAAGTGGGCGCCATGATTGAGAAAGCCTTGGCGGCAACCATCGCCGAGCATCGCGTGACGTACGACCTGGAAAGATTGATGGTCATGGAAGGCGTGCAGGGCGTGCAGAAACTGGGGAGCACGGCCTTCGCAAGCGCCGTCATCGAGAACATGGACAAAGTGATGGTTGCCGCGACCTAGCGGCACAGACCGCCACCGGGCGCGACAAGTGTGTACCGCCTGGGAATCAAACGCTTTCAACCCGGAGGGGAAAATGCGGAAAAAGGTAACGGTAATCGGCGCGGGAAACGTTGGGGCAACGGTGGCTCACCGGCTGGTGGACAAGCAACTTGCCGACGTGGTTCTGATTGACATCCTGGAAGGAATCCCTCAGGGCAAAGGACTGGACCTGCTCGAAGCGGGACCCATTGAAGGGTACGACTGCCGGATTCGCGGCACGAATAGCTATGCCGACACAGCGAACTCGGACATTGTGGTGATGACGGCGGGCTTTCCGCGCAAGCCGGGGATGAGCCGCGACGACCTGCTGAAGGCCAATTACGACGTGGTGAAGAAGACCATCGAAGAAGTGGTTAAGTATTCATCCGATTGCATCCTCATCGTTGTCACCAATCCTTTGGACGCTATGGCGCAGACGGCTTTTAAGGTAAGCGGTTTTTCCAGAAACCGAGTCATCGGCATGGCGGGCGTGTTGGATACAGCGCGCTACCGGACGTTTCTCGCGGAAGCGTTGAATGTTTCCGTGCAGAACATGCAGGGATGCGTTCTGGGCGGCCACGGTGACACGATGGTCCCCGTGCCACGCTATACGACCATCGCCGGGATTCCGGTGGTTGATCTGCTACCCAAGGATCAGCTCGACAAAATCATCGACCGCACACGCAAGGGCGGAGCCGAAATCGTAAACCTGCTGAAGGCGGGGAGCGCCTACTACGCGCCCTCCGCGGCGGTGGTGGAGATGATTGACGCCATTTTCAATGACCGCAAGAAAATTCTGCCTTGCGCAGCCTACTTGGAAGGCGAGTACGGCATCTCGGGATTGTTTGTGGGCGTGCCCGTCAAACTTGGCGCGCGCGGCATCGAGCAAATTCTTGAAATCAAGCTGACCGCGGAAGAAAAGGCAGAACTTCAGAAATCCGCCGACGCAGTGCAGGAATTGGTGGGTATTCTCGGGTTGTAAGAATCTCTCAGTTTCCGCCATCTTCGGCTGAAAGTAAAGCGTCCAGTTGCAAGAACTTAGCCACCATGTCAAGGCTGGCCAACCCTTGCAGATGAACATCTTGTCCTAGGGGTGCTGAACTCCGCGGTGATCTTTTGCATCCGAAACACTCGGAAAGCTGCCCCACGTTTTGGCCCTGCAAGTTTTAGTGATATTCTTTCCGGGGAGAATTGATTATGGGCAAGGCATCGTATCTCGGAGAGGTCATCGGGTTCTTCGACCCAATGCAGTCTCTCGGACCCAAGGATGGCGACTGGTACGTCGAGCGTCCGGACAGTCCCGAAGAAGAAATAAAGGTTTTCCTGGTTAACAATTCAACCGATGCCAAAATCCTATTCAGCGGTCACCGGGGGTCCGGCAAAACCTCAACACTCAGTCGCCTTGCATCCGACGTGGAAATCGGTAAGAAATTCTTCGTCGTTAAGTTTTCAATCAAAGACGAGTTGAACGATGCAGACCTCAATTACACTGACCTGCTACTTGCTATCGGTCATCGGCTGTACGCAGACGGCAGGGACAAGAACTGGCTAAGCAGCGGACTCAAGAAAGATCTTGACACATGGTCGGCAGAACTTTCCAAGGTGTGGGGGACAACAGACGAAGCATCAGTCCAAGTAGAGGGGGGCATCAATGCGTTCTTCGCGAAGGCCGTGGGAATTCTTAAGACGGGATTTGAAGAGAAACGTGAGTTCCGGCAGAAGCTTGAACCCCGCGTCTCCCAACTGATTGAGTTCATCAACCGCATCATAAGTGCAATCGAGACACATCCGGACGAGGGTGGCCGCGAGGTGTTGCTGATCCTCGAAGACCTCGATAAACCCACTGTCGACGTGGCTTTGGACCTGTTCTCTACCAAAGGGCCCATCTTAACCCAGCCCCGGTGCAAGATTATCTTTACCGTCCCCACATCGTTGCTTTACTCCGGCGAATTCAACGTCGTGAAGCAAAACTTCAGCGAACGATTTATCCTCCCCAACTTCAAGATTTACGAGAGCAGCGGAGATCGCAACCCTGTCGCCTGGCAGAAGGCGCGCGAAATCGTTGAAAGGCGCATGGACACCAAGTTGATTGAGTCTTCCGCGCTGGACGAAGCGGTCAAGATGAGCGGCGGGGTGGTACGCGAGCTGGTTCGCGTCATTCAGGGGGCGGCCCGGCTGGCACTTGTATCCAAATCGAACTGCATCAAGGTTACGCACGTCCAACACGCCGTAGACAGGCTGCGTGAAGAATATAGCTACGGCTTGACGCGCCAAGAGTATATCGAAATTCTCAAACAGGTTTACACCAGCAAGCGATTGGTGTATCCCGACGAAAAACCGCTGCTTCACCTTCTGCACAATCTCTATATCTTGCAGTACCCAAACGGCCCCGGATGGTATGGAGTGAACCCCGTTGTCCACAAGCTCATCGGAGTATAAGTCGGCGCAATCGGGGGAGCCTGCGCCGGACCCTCGCGACCGCGTGTTAATCATTGAAATCGCCACGGCTTTCAGCCGTTCAGCCGGGAAGGGGTGCGTTTACTTCGCAATCTGCAACGATATGCTGAGGATTGCCGCCCTTGAAACGGCTCTGCGCCAGGTGCTATCGCGCGACGGGATGGCTGTTGAAAGGGTGGTGCTTGCGGAGCGTGTGCTAAGTGCGGACGTGCTCTCATATCGCGTCCTAATCTCTGACCCCATTGAAGAGTTGACACGCAAGAACTCTGGGAAACCGACCGTATACTCGGTACTCGGACTGCCTGAGCTTATTCGCGCCCAGCAAGGCTCCGACGGTGCAAACCCTGCCTCAGTACTCGCATTGCTCAATTACCGAAGGGAGTTGTTTCGGGACAAAATGTTAAACGTCCTTTTCTGGATGGAGCGCGAGTCAGTTCAGATAGTCATGCACCAAGCGCCGGATTTTTGGTCCTTTAGGTCGGGTACCGCGGCGTTCTTTGACCAAACAGAAACAGCCGGGCGCGAGGATATTGGCAGGGGACAGCGGGATGAAAGCCGTGCTGAGGCCTGGCCGGGAGAGTTGACGGAAAAATTGGACCAGTTGGCGGTTTACCGAAATCGGACTCCTCCTGACGAAAACGCAATCGGGCACCTCCTGCTGGACATCGGAATGCTGGAAAGTCGGCGTCATAATCTGCAGGCCGCTCTCGAAAAGCTCCATCAGGCAAGGGCGATATTTGACCGGCTCAAGGTGGAGAGTCCGCTGAGCGCGGTCGAGACGCAGCTTGCAATAGCCTACCGAAAAACCGGCCAGCTTGAAAGGGCAGAGGAACACATCCTACGAGCGATGGACCTTGACACTCGATTGGGAGATGAGCCGGGCCTTGCAGCGGATTACAACAACCTCAGCCAGATCTACAAGGCGCGGGGCGAGCTCAACGAAGCCGAGAAATGGCTGCGC
>CAYZVR010000230.1:0-6509 GCA_964481715.1 uncultured Acidobacteriota bacterium
GATGCCTGGAAACAATTTGAGCACCTCCTCAACCATCATGCGGATTACTGGGCCACCTATCTTCACGCTGGCTTGCTGCTCGCGAAAATGCATCGCCCGGATGAAGCGCGCCGTGTGATGGCGCGCGGCGTGGAAGTGACCGGACGCCTCAACAACCAGCACGCGCGGAGCGAGCTCGAATCGGCGCTCCAGGACCTTGACTCCTGAAGCGACGTGCGAAGCCTCCTGGGCTATAATCAACAGCCATGAAGCCACTTTTGCAAGCGACGGCACTGGCGGACATGCCGTCGCGGGAAAAGCAATCGGTCGCGCTCTCGTCTCTGTTCGCGGCCGCGCTGCTGACCGTCCTCAAGGTCATCGTCGGCGTCCTTACCGGCAGCCTGGGAATTCTTTCCGAAGCCGCGCACTCCGGCCTGGATTTCGTGGCCGCCGCGGTTACTTACTTTTCGGTACGCGTTTCGGACAAGCCCGCAGATTCCACCCATCCGTTTGGCCACGGGAAGGTCGAACACCTTTCAGCCTTCATCGAGAGCTCGCTGCTGCTCGTGACTTGTGTCTGGATTATCGTGGAGGCGGTGCGACGTTTGTTCTTTCGCTCTGTGCACGTCGAGCCCTCCGTTTGGGCGATAGGCGTGATGCTGATTTCCATAACCATTGACACTTTCCGCTCGCGGGCGCTTTTCCGCGTGGCGCGGAAATACAACAGCCAGGCGCTGGAGGCCGACGCGCTGCATTTTTCAACGGATATCAGCAGCTCGAGTGTGGTCATCCTGGGCCTGGTGCTGGTTTACGTGGCCGATCAGCGAAACATTCCGTGGCTGCGCAATGCCGACCCGGTGGCCGCACTGGTGGTGGCGGGGATCGTGGTCTACATCAGCATGCGCCTGGGGAAGCGCACCGTTGATGCGCTGGTGGACGCCGCTCCGGAGGGCGCCTCCGCGCGGATTGCCGCGGCGGTCTCAAGCGTTTCGGGGGTCGTGAATCACGACCGCATCCGCGTTCGGCAAAGCGGCCAGCGTTTATTCATTGACCTGGGGGTGACACTCGAGAGCAACATCCCCTTCGAGCACGCCCAGTCGGTGGTGGAGGCGGTGGAGTCACAGGTCCAGAAGCTTTTCCCCGACGCCGACGTGGTCGTTCACGCCGCGCCCCGGCCACCCGCGGCAAGCGACCTGCTCGAAAAAATCCGCTCCATCGCTCATCGGGCCAATTATCAGATTCACGACCTGACGGCTTACGCCGTCAAGGGCCGCGTCAACGTCAACCTGGATCTCGAGCTCGACCCCGGCCTGCGCCTGGACGAGGCGCACGGGCACGCGTCGCGTCTGGAAGACGAAATCAAACACGAAATCGGGGAGGTGGATGAAGTCACCATCCACATTGAGCCGCTGCTGAAGCGCGTGGAAGACGGCGGTGAAGCGCGCTCCGCCCGGCGCGCCCTCGAGAGGAAGTTGATGGAAATCGCGCGTGAAACGCCGGGCCTCGTTGATTGCCACGCCCTCGAAGCCCACCAGGTGGGCGGCAACGTTCACGTCAGCCTGCACGCCACGCTCGAGCCCGACTTGGCCCTGACGCGCGTCCACGACATCACGGAAGACCTCGAATTCCGCTTCCGCAAAGCCTTCCCGCAGATTTTCAAGGTGAGCATCCACGCGGAGCCGAAGGAATCGGCGTAGGAGAGTTCTCCTAAAAAATAGAAAGCCTGGGCGATTGGGACGGCTGCCAGGCCGCCGGCACAGGATGAAGTTATCCCAAGCGAACCGCCCCGGCGCGTCCGGGGCGGGCGAAGAGTGAAAAGACCGGGAGAACTCGCGGTCTACGGCTTGGGCTTATCCGCCGGCTTGGCGGCGGGCTTTGGAGATGCTGCTGCAGGTCCCGCGGGCTTTGGGGTATCGGTTGAGCTCGCACTCGCTACGGGAAACGCAGCGTCGTAACGCTTGATGATCTCTTCGCTGATGACCACATCCTTCGACGCAAAATAAATCGGAATCTGCGCATCGGATGCCTGGTTGTTCGAATAAATCGGAATTTGTAGGTCAATGATCAGCGAAAAGCCGTTTTGGTTGCCGTAATCCTCGATGATCTGGACCATCTTCTGGCCGATGCGCGCAATAACGTCCTGGCGGTCATCCTGAAAATCCGCCTGGGCGTCTTCCCGCGCCCGCTCGAACAGTTTTTGTTTATCGCTCATCTCGCGCGTCAGTCGGATCCGCTCGGCGTCGGAGAGGGTTGCTTGCTGGCGCTGCAGTTGATCCTGTAGGTTCTGGATTTCCTGCTGCTGTCGCTGGAGGTCTGCCTGCCGGGGCTGAAATTTCTTTTGCAGGTCGGCGAATGCCTTCTTGCCTTCCGCCGTGGCGCCGATCGCCCCTTGGATATTGATGACACCCACCTTCCCGGCCACCGCAGGGGACTGGCCCAGGGCGATCGCCGGCAGACACAGAAAGGTCAATAAAACACAGGTTTTCATAACTCGTTCTCTCATTCTAACTCCTTCAAAAGTTTAGGTCAGAGGATAACTGTTCTATTGTACCGCAATTCTTCTTTTTCTAAAATGTTCGTGCCACCGTGAATCCCACCTTGGACTTTCGCTCGCGCAGCCTCAAACCCTGGAACAATGGCAGGATCGAGTCGAACGTCGCCTCGTTCGGGAAGAGCGAAAGCGGAGGAAAATCCTGAGGGGGAAATACATCCCTATCCAGACGAAGCCAGTTGTACCCGTAATAGACCTGGAAGGGAGCGTTCACGATCGGGAGGATCACCTGGACGGCAATGCCGGTCGAGCTGCGCGGCCTGAAGTTCGTCCCACTGACGGGGATGATATTTGAGGGGATCTGGTCTTTAAGGAATGGGAACTCCTTGAACATGCTTTCGAGCGCAGAGGGTTGAATCTGGAGCTGGCTCTTGCGCAGGATAAAATTCGTGCCGATATCGATGAAGTAGGCCACTGTGACAGGACCCGCGATGGGGATGCGATATTCGAAGTTGGCAACCGTCATCGTATCGCCGCCCGGGAAAATGGGGGTGTTGATCGGGAAACGTGTGAACGAACCGCAGCTCCCCGTCGGGGCGCCGTTGGTGCCGAAGGCCGGAATCTGGTTGCCGGCGTTATCCCGGTTGCAAATTTGGGTCACCGTGGGGAAGAAGGCGACCGGACTGATACTGCGGATGTCGAACCCCCGGATATCCTGTTCACCCCCCATATAGAAGCGCGAGAAGGGCGGTGACACGCGCCCTGCGTAACCGGTAATCATGGAAGCCAAAGCGTGGAACCCGAGGACGTTGCGCCCTTTGTTGATGGGGTGGAAGTATTTCCATTCGACCGTGGGCGATATCGTATTGACGTTGCCACCCAGAACGCTTCCCGAAAAGGCCAGCGATAGAAAGAGGTATCTTCCGTGTTTGGGGTTATAGAAATCGTCCACGGTATTGTAAATGTAGGAGGGTGAGACCTGGCTGGAGGTGATGCCCGAAAGCGAGTTCGGCCCGGCAAAGCCCGAGAAATTGAGGGCCCGGAAATAGGCATTTGAAGCATCACTGAAAGTCTCAATGCTGCTTTTTGAAAAGCTGTAATTGAGTCCCACGCGCGCGAACACGCGCCGCATGGGGTAGCTTGCGAACACCGTAAAGCCGGTGGAATTTTGCTGGAAATTCTGAGTGAACTGCCCGAAGCCCGCGTTCTGGAGCAAAGTGGGGTCGATGCCCGTCGCGATGGCCGTCTGGCGAAGCTGGTCATAGCGATAATCGCTCTTGAAAATGGTGAAGCCCGTCGTGATGGGCTTGTCGAACAGGTAGGGCTCGGTGAAGCCGAAGGAAATGAGCTTCTGGAAACTTCCGAACTGGGTCTGAAAGCTCAGCGTCTCGCCCAGGCCGAGGAAATTGTTGGTGGCGTAATTGAGCCCCACGAAATTTCCGGCGAGGCCGGAGACGCCTCCCGAAAAACCGATTGAGTTCCGGCCCTTTTCTTTTACCTTAAGGTTGACGTCAACGTTACCTTCCTTGAGATTTTGCTTGATCTCGTAGTCTTCCTTCTCGACCCTGTCAAAAAAGCCGAGCTGATTGACCCGCAGGACGCTATATTCCCACAACTGGGAGTTGAAGATGTCTCCCTCGTTGACAAGGATCTCGCGCCGGATGACCTTGTCGCGCGTTTTGGAGTTACCCGAGAATTCGATGCGATGGACCGTGAACTGGCGGCCCTCCTCGAAATCCAGGGCCAGGTTGATGATGTGCTTCTTGCGATCCGGGTCAATGTCGGGGGTGGCGGTAAAGTTGATATAGCCGAATTCGCCGTACAGTTTTGAATAATTCTCCAGACTCTTTCGAACTTTAGTCAGATCAAAAATATCCCCTGTTTTCAGTTGGATGACCCGTTGCAAGGGTTCCTGCTTGAATAACTTGTTGCCGCGAATAGTGAATTTCCCCAAACGGTACTGCGCGCCTTCTTCAATCGGGATGGAAACGTCCACGCTCTTGCCGTGCCCCCAGGTCCAGAAGAAAAACGGCCACCGGTGGGCCGTGTCGCGCATCTTGACCGCCGGCTCTTTGGGCAGGGCGTAAAAATACCCGTGCTCTTGGTAGAGCTCGCGGACCTTTTCCAGGTCGAAGAGCACCTTGTCCTTGTCGTAGGTTTTATGGAACCAGTAGAACCAGGGCGGAGCACCGGAGGGCCGCGAAAGCTTCATGACCCGCACGAGGTCACGATTGGGGAAAACCGCGTTGCCCTGAAAGCGGATTTTTCCCACTTTCACCTTGGGGCCTTCCGCGACGACGAACGTCAGGGCCACGGAATTGGGCGGGATATTCCGCGTGCGGTGATGAACTGTGGCGAATTGCCGGCCGTGCTGACTCAAAAGCTCTTCCAGGACGACTTCGGCGCGCCGAATGACAACCGGGTCGTAGGAAGACTGGATGGAAAGTCCGACCTTGTGGTCCTTGAACGTTTGCAGGACGTCGGACTGCTGCACGGTGCTCAGGCCCTTGTAATCGATGCTCCGGACCAGCTTCTTTTCTCGCACATAAATCGTCAGGATTTTCCCATTGTCACCGTCCGACACTTCAAACCGAATATCATCCAGAAAGCCCGTATTCCACAAAGCCATGAAGTCGCGCTCGAGCGAACTTTCGTTATAAACGTCTCCTTCGTGGGTAAAAATGCGGGCGCGCAAGGTTGACTGCGGAATGCGCCGATTTCCGCGAATCACAATCTGCTCGATGATATTTTTCAGGGCTTCCTTTTGAGTGGGAACCGGAGTCGCTGTCTTCGGCGCCTCGGAAGTTTGAGGGGCGGCGGGAGCTTCCTCGGGATTTTCAAGCCGCAACCCGCCGGGGGGCGGCGTTTCCTGAGGAGGCTGTTTCGGTTCTTCGGTCGGCTTTTGCTCCTGCTTTTGTCCCTCGGCCGGCTTCTCGGACGGCTGTTTGGCTTCGGGCTGTTCCGCGGGCTTGGAGGGCGGGGCTGTGTCCTGAGCGCGCATGGCTGGCGGCATCGCCAGAAGCCACCCCACCATGATTACGCCCAGCGCTTTGCTGCAGGCTTGCCTCTTGCGAGGTGCCGAAGTCATCTTCAGCGGACACTCCTCACTGGCCCTCTAGTTGAGCTTAGAGATTCCGATGCGGGGACTTCTCCACCAGTTGGCTGGAATTTTGGTTTTTCAGAAGGCCCACACTCCCGTCCCTCCAGGGAGCGGGACCTGAACCCACATGATCAATGGCTGGCCGGTTGCAGCCGGAGCGCGCTAGTGCGAAAGCGGCGTGGCCGCGACCAGCTTGTCGTTGACGGAGCGATAGTAGAGCGCTTCGTTCGAAACGGTTACTTCCAGAACCGCCGGCGATTGAATCTCTCCCTGGATCAACGCTTCCGATAGCGGGTCTTCAACGTGTTTCTGCAAAGCCCGCCGCAACGGCCGCGCCCCATAAGAACGATCCGAGCAGGTCTTCTCAAGGATCCAGCGAGCCGCTTCGGGCGCCAGGGTGATGGAAATGTTCTTTTGGGCCAGATTCTGGTTCATCAATCCGACCAGGAGCTCGATAATCTGCAGCAGGTCGCCGTCGGTCAGCGCGTTGAAGACGATCACCTCGTCGAGCCGGTTCAGGAATTCGGGATTGAACAGCCGCTTGACTTCGCTCAACACCAGCTCTTCGATCTTCTTGTCGTTCGCTCCCTCGTTGGCCGATTGGAAGCCCATGTTCGTCCGCTTTTCCAGGTAGCGCGCGCCGATGTTCGAAGTCATGATGATGATGGCGTTCTTGAAATCCACCGTGTTGCCCAGGCCATCCGTCAGTTGGCCGTCTTCGAACACCTGCAGCAGGATGTTGAACAAGTCGGGATGCGCCTTCTCGATTTCGTCGAGCAGGATGACGGAATAGGGCGAACGGCGCACGCGCTCGGTGAGCTGGCCGCCCTCTTCGTAGCCGACGTAGCCCGGCGGCGAGCCGATGAGTTTCGAGACCGAGTGCTTCTCCATGTACTCGGACATGTCGAAGCGCACCAGCGCCCGCTCGCTGCCGAACAG
>CAYZVR010000231.1:0-6475 GCA_964481715.1 uncultured Acidobacteriota bacterium
TCGGAACAAGATTACGCGAGTTGCGCCAAGCCAAGCATCTCTCCCAGGGAGACATCGAAAAGCGGACGGGTTTATTCCGCTGCTATATCTCGCGGGTAGAGTGCGGCCACACCATTCCAGCGCTTGAGACGTTGGAGAAATTCTCGAAGGCCCTCGATCTGGAGCTTTATCAGCTCTTTTATTCCGGGAGCCACAAAGCCATCGCTCCCAAGGTTCCTCCTCAGGAGCCGCTCGCCCGGGAAGCGAGGAATCTTGTAGACCTGTTCAAGCGGCTCTCCCCGCCCGACAAAAAATTGTTGTTGGAGCTGGCGCGATTCGCGGCGAGAAGACAGCGGGCGAAGGACTGAACCCTCTCGGAGGCACAAGTGATAATAGGTTCGCAGGCCCAAAGAGGCAGCGCCAGCCACGTGGTCGGCGGACGGCCAGCGGCTGGTTCTCTCGCGCGGCACCGAGAGCAATGACGTTGTAATGATCTAAGACTTTCGATGACGGGCAAAACCATTTCGCACTACCGCGTTCTGGAGAAGCTGGGCGGCGGCGGAATGGGTGTTGTCTACAAAGCCGAAGACACCACCCTCGGCCGAATGGTGGCATTGAAGTTCTTGCCGCCCTTCGCAGGGGCGATTCATGAATCGCCCCTACAAGATGCGCAGGCCCTCGAACGTTTCAAGCGCGAGGCGCGCGCGGCTGCGGCGCTGAACCATCCCAACATCTGCACGATTTATGAAATCGGGGAGCACGAGGGTCAGCCCTTCATCGCCATGGAACTGCTGGAGGGGCAGACGCTCAAGCACTTGATTAGTAGGGGAGCGCTCCGCGCTCCCGCGGGAGGGCAAAGCCCTCCCCTACAAACCGACACGCTGCTCGACCTAGCCATTCAAATCGCCGACGCGCTCGATGCCGCGCATTCCAAGGGCATCGTTCACCGCGACATCAAGCCGGCCAACATTTTCATCACGCCACGAGGACAAGCGAAGATTTTGGATTTTGGTTTGGCGAAATTGACAGACGTAGGGGCACGGCGCGCCGTGCCCCTACAACCGGCCGGAGAAGACGGTGGCGAGGACGCCGCCGCTACAGCCACCGTCGAGCCCGCGCACCTGACCAGCCCGGGCACGGCGATGGGGACGGTGGCTTACATGTCGCCCGAGCAGGCGCGCGGTGAAAACCTTGACGCCCGCACGGATCTGTTCAGCTTCGGCGTGGTGCTGTACGAGATGGCGACGGGGAGACTGCCGTTCAAGGGAAATACCTCGGCGGCGATATTCGGAGCGATTCTCCACGAATCGCCGGCCTCTGCGCTTTCCGTCAATCCGCAACTGCCACCGAAGCTGGAAGAGATCATTAACAAAGCCATCGAAAAGGACCGCGATCTGCGCTGCCAGAGCGCCGCAGAACTGCGCGCCGACCTGAAGCGCCTGAAGCGCGACACAGGTTCCGGCCGGTCGGCAGCGGCAAGCGCTGCGCACGACGCAGGGGCAGACCCACGTGTCCGCCCGCCGGAGGGCGCATCCGTCGGCCGACGGACACCCCTGCGAAAACGATGGCCGCTCGCCGTGACAGGAGTCCTGCTCTTGGTGCTGACCGGGTCTGCTGCACTTTATCTGCTCCGGGGGGGCGGTGAAGCCATTGATTCGGTCGCCGTCCTGCCTTTTGCCAACGCCAGTGGTGATGCCAGCGCGGATTATCTCTCGGACGGAGTCACCGAGGGCATCATCAACGGCCTTTCGACGCTGCCCAATCTTAAAGTCACCTCGCGCACATCGGTGTTCCGCTATAAGGGACGCGAGGTGGAAGCGCGCAAGGTGGCGCGAGAACTGGGCGTGCGCGCGCTGGTCACTGGCCGTATCGTGCAGCGCGGCGACAATCTTTCCGTCAGCGCCGAGCTGGTGGATGCGCGCGACGACCGGCAGCTTTGGGGTGAGCAGTACAGCCGAAAGCTCTCCGACGTTTTAACCCTGCAAGAAGACATCGTGCGAGAAGTCTCAGATAAGCTGCGGTTGCGCCTGAGCAGCGAGGAAAAAGGACGGCTCACCAAGCGCTATACCGAAAACTCCGAATCCTACCAGCTTTACCTGAAGGGCCGCTATTACTGGAACAAAGGCACACCCGAGAGCTTGAGGAAGGGCATCGAGTACTTCGAGCAGGCCATTGAAAAAGACCCCGGCAACGCTCATGCCTACGCGGGCCTGGCGGATTGCTACAACGAGCTCGGAGCGGCCGTGGCCTACCTGCCCCCGAAAGAGACTCTTCCCAAGGCAGAAGCGGCAGCGACCAAAGCGCTGGAGATTGATGAATCGCTCTCCGAAGCCCACACCGCCCTGGGGCGGGTCAAGCTAAGTTACGACTGGGACTGGCCGGGTGCCGAACGAGAATTCCGGCGGGCCATCGAGTTGAACCCCACAAGCGCCATCGCCCACAACCGGTATGCCGAGTACCTGGCGATCGTGGGCAAGTTTGAAGAGAGCCTGGTGGAGGGCCGGCGGGCGGAGGAGCTCGATCCTCTTTCGCCCTTCATCGTGGGGTGGTGGGGGTACTGTTATATTCCTTTGCACCGCTACGACGGGGCCATCGCGCAATTCCAGAAGGCGATCGAGCTGGACCCGAGCGTCCCCTGGCTGCGTGCGTCGCTCGCTTATGGCTATGCGTCCAAAGGAGCGTACTCACAGGCCATCGCTGAGGTTGAAAAAATGGAGCCGCAGGCCACCTCGGTGTCCGCTGAAAACCAGACAGTAGCAGGAGGCGCGGGCTGGATCTACGCCCTCGCGGGCAGGCGAAAAGACGCGCTGGACATTGCTGAGAAGTTCAAAATGTTATCCTCGCAGGCATACGTTGATCAGTATTGGCCGGCGGCGATCTATGCGGGCCTCGGTGACAAGAATCGGGCTTTTGAATCCTTGGAGAGGGGCTACGAACAGCATTCCGCTACATTGATATACCTTAAGATAGATGCCTACTGGGACAGCCTGCGCCCTGACCTGCGTTACCAGGACCTTTTGCGCCGCATGGGTCTGCCGCCGTAACATGGACAAGCAACTTCACGCCACGACACAAGAAATCAAGGAATGAACCTGCTTGCCGGCAAGCGAGCCGGCCGCCTATGCGCCACGGGGAGACTGTGCGGGACGGGGTAACTCTACATATGTAGACTTGTTTTCAAGAACCTCTGACTGTGGCGGCGTGTTGAACAAGGGCAGGGAATCGAAAGGCCGGGGCAATGTCCGGCCGTCGCATCGTCTGCCCATACCAGGCTTGCCGCGCGCCGGACAGTCATGTAACTTAGTTCTGGGCCAGGGCATCGAATTTGAGTGGTGGCTTTCGGGTTCACGTCGGTGAATCTGCCATCGTCAAAGGACGCCTGGCTGAAACTGAATTGAAGCGGCATTCCGGCGGATGTCAAACTGCGGATGAGCGACACTTCTCAGGCGGCACTGGCGAAAAGCGAATCTGCCCTGGTGAGCGAAGCCAAGGCGGGGAATTATGCCGCTTTTGAGGAGCTGGTTAACCGATACGAAAAGAAAATCTTCCGTTTGGGATTGAACATCACCGGCAGCCCCGAAGACGCGGAAGAAGTTCTCCAGGAAACCTTTCTCAAAGCTTTCGAGCACCTTGCGAATTTTCGCGAAGACTCCCGCTTCTACACCTGGATCGTCCGGATCGCCGTGAACGAAGGCCTGATGAAGCTTCGCAAGCGCCGGTCGGACAAATCCGTCCCCATGGAGGATTCGGTGGACGAAGAGGGTTCGGTCATGCCGCGGGAGTTTGCGGACTGGCGGCCGAGTCCGGAAGAACAACTGGCGCAGTCGGAACTGGCGGACATTCTGAACAACGCCGCGCGGTCGCTTTCACCGACGTTCCGCACGGTATTCTTCCTGCGCGACGTGGAAGGTCTCTCGACCCAGGAGACGGCAGACTTACTCAATCTCACGGTGAGCGCCGTCAAGGCGCGGCTGTTCCGGGCGCGCCTGCAATTGCGCGACGAGCTTACCAAGGTTTTCAAGCGAGGCGACACTTGATCAACTGTAAAGACGTGATGAAGGAAATTTCGGATTACCTGGACGGAGAGCTGGCCGAAGACGTTCGACAGCAGCTCCGCGGCCACCTGAAGAAGTGCCACGATTGCCAGGTCATTGTGGATACGACGCGAAGGACCATCGAGCTCTATTGCGACGGTGAACTCTTCCCGCTTCCCGACGCGGTGCGAGACCGTCTGCATGAGGCCCTCCGCCGCAAGTGCCAGGGGCAGTCCAAATAGCCCCCGCATTTTTCCGGCCTCCTCGATTCGTGCGTATCCCAGCAAACCCTCCCGACATTCCCCACCCCCGGCAACCGGCAAGCAAGATTCAGATGAGGACGTGTCCTCAGCGGGAAATCATTCGTGATTGCGCGAGCATGTGCAAAAAAACCTTTGAGCGCCATCGCTCCAGCTCGACCTTCCGGTTTTCCGCCCCGCCGATTGGCAATTCGTCAAGACTTTTTTTGAACCGAATCGCGCGCCCGCGCTTGCATCTTGACAGCTTGGCAGACCCTTGCCTAAAATAGTTAGTTTGTAAAACCCCCGGAGTTGAAACAAGGCAGGTCATGGATAAGAAAAGGGCCGAACTCTACAAGAAACGGCTGGCGCAAAAACAGGAAGAGCTTCTGCGGCTGGTCTCCAAGTCTGAGCAGGACGGGCGGGAAGCCGACGAGGAAGTGACCCAGGACATCGCCGACAAGGCGGCGAATTCCTATACCAAGGAATTCCTGTTCCACCAGAGCGACGACAACCGCCGCATGCTCCTGCTGGTGAAAGAGGCGCTGGAACGCCTGAAGTTGGGCCAGTATGGCCTTTGCGTGGCCTGCCACGAGGAAGTCGAGACAAAGCGCCTGGAAGCTGTTCCCTGGGCGCGGCATTGCATCGAATGCCAGGAAAAGCAGGAGCAGGGCATCCTCTAGCCGGTTCCAGTGCCGGAAAGGGAGGTCCGTCTTCCACTCTGCGGCTGACCGAACCCATCCTTCGATCGTTCCCTCCCTCGTTCGAGAAATAGCGGACAGTGTGTTCGCCGCGCTTTTCCCCTCCGCGTGCCCGACGTGCGGCTGTGAGCTTAACCTGGCGGGCTGGGCGGGCCTTTGCGGCGATTGCTGGGCGGAGATCGAGCCCTGGACAGGCCCCGCCTGTGCGCGGTGCGGCCTTCCCTTCGCCTCGGTGACGGCTGCAGATGCGGCCGAGCCTCTCTGCGCACCCTGCCGCCGGGAAGATTACGAGTTCGATCTGGCGCGAAGCTTTGGCCTTCATACCGGCGTGTTGCGCGCCGCGGTCCTGCTGCTGAAATACACGCGACGCGAACGGCTCGGATTCAAATTAGGTGGGCTGTTGTTGCCGGTTTGGAATTCGATTCAGGAAACATGCACACCGGGATCACCGGTAATCGTTCCCGTGCCGCTCCATCGCTCGCGCTTGCGCTCGAGGGGTTTCAACCAGGCGGAAACGCTCGCGCAAGGTTTGAGGCAAAAGGCCAAATCACTCGGCCAGGGAAAAGGACTGCGCATGGATACGCACTGTCTCGAGCGCACCCGCCCGACCTTGCCGCAAGCGGGCCTTTCGTGGAATGCCCGTTGGGAAAATGTGCGCGGGGTCTTCCGCGTGGCGTCTCCCGAACGCGTCCGCGAGCGGGTGGTCCTCCTGGTGGACGACGTCATGACCACCGGGGCCACGCTCTCAGCCTGCGCGTCAGCGTTGAAGCGGGCAGGCGCCCGACAAGTGCTGGCCGTGACGCTCGTGCGCGCCACGCCGCAGTTTCCGGACATGGATGGAGGGGATTTTGCCGAGGCAGTTGACGAGTTCGGGTAGGCACAGACATAATAGGAAATACGTTGAAGGGCCCAGGGCCCTTTCGGGAATTAACCATGTCGGAGGCTGACCAACGCGTCTTGCAAGTTCCGGTGCTCGTTCTGAACGCCACCTATGAGCCCATCAACGTCACGGCCGCGCGCCGTGCCGTGGTTTTGGTCCTGAAAGGCGTGGCAACGACGGAGGAAGAGAACGGCAGCTTCATTCATTCGGCGCGCGCGGCCATCCGGATTCCCTCCGTCATCAGGCTCACGCATTTCCGCCGCATCCCGTATCAGACGCGCGCACTTTCCCGCAAGAATATCCTGCTGCGCGACCGCTACACTTGCCAGTTCTGCGGACGCGTGCTGCCCGCCTCGGAATTGACGCTCGACCACGTGGTCCCACGCTCCCGCGGGGGTCACACCGATTGGGACAATTTGGTGGCCTGCTGCCACTGGTGCAACAATCGGAAGGGCGACCGCCTGCCGGAAGAAGTGGGTCTAAAGCTGCAGCGCTTGCCTCGTCCTTTCACGCTTCATACCAGCCGCCAACTTATGCGGATGATCGGAAAATCCGACGAGCGCTGGCGCAAATACCTGTTTTATTGAAACAGTTGACGGTCGAAAGTCGAAAGAAAGACTTTCTATTTTCGACTCGAGCTGT
>CAYZVR010000232.1:0-3077 GCA_964481715.1 uncultured Acidobacteriota bacterium
CGCCGAGCGGCCATAGTGCCCAAGAATTTTCCAGAAACCCACGCGCGTCAACCGCGTCCCGCGTTGGTTGAGAAACAGAAAGGGCACATCCGAGTGGCGCGCGAGTTTCGCCCGGCCTTCCTTGAAATACGTTTCAACCGCGCGCAGGGCGGACTTTCCCACGGGAATCAGCCGCTCCTTGTTTCCCTTCCCACGGCAGCGCACCACGCCCAGGTTCGCCTCAAGATCCTCCCAGCGCAGGTGGACGAGTTCCGAAACGCGCATCCCGGTGGCGTAGAGCAGCTCGAGCAGAGCTTGGTCGCGCAGCCCGGGGGGCGTCGAGGCGTCAGGCTTTGCGAGCAACGCGTCCACTTCTCCCACGGTCAGATATTTGGGCAGGGTGTGGCCGATCTGGGGCGCGTCCACCTCAGCCGTCGGGTCGCTCTGAATCGTGCCCTCTTGAACCAGGAAGCGGAAGAAGTTGCGAAGCGATACCAGGTGACGAGCCACAGAACGAGCCGCCAGACCGCGCCGGTAGAGCGAAGCAAGATAAACGCGCACGTCGTCGCGATTGATCTTTTGCAGGTCCTTCCGGGCGCGCACAAGATAATTCGAAAAACCCGCGAGGTCACGGCCGTAGCTCGCAATGCTGTTTGCCGCCAAGCCTTTCTCCACACGCGCAAAATCCAGGAATTGGTTGATTGCCGGAGCAGCCCCCGTCAGCCGACGGGCGGGTGACATTGCGGGGTCATGGGACGCGTTTAGCTCTGGCGGTGTGCCCATGGCCAACCGCTTGGGCTGTGAGGGTGGGGTGGTCTTAGTCATGGCCTTAGCTCTTGCAAGCGCCCCTCAGCGACTCGCTGTGCCTGCGCATCACCGCCAATCCGCAGCCGCGACGTTTCCACAGGGACACAGGCACTCCCTCGGTTCGTTTCTAACTCGTTGTATTTCAGACAATTAGGAGGCAATTTCAAGAACGGCGCTCCGGCTGGTCGCCGAGATACTTGACAGGCTCAATCCGAGCCCTATACTAGCACAAGCTCTGTGCAGCGGCCAAGCTGTAATCTGCGGTTAATTCTAAGCTTAGGACGGTTTCCGATTGTGAAAGGCGCGCAGCCCTCGACCCACAAGAAGGTGGTCGTGCGCAAGCTCGACCGGGAATCCGTTAAGGGGCACGTGAACCCCAATTCTTACCTGGGGCCGGACGGCGTTGAGCTGATGGACCAGGACGGCCGTCGAACGGTCATTCCGCTGGAAAAAATCAAAGGCGTTTACTTCGTCCGGGAATTCGATGGGAATCAGGAGCGGGTGGAGCGAAAGAAATTTCTAAGCCGCCCCAAGTTGAACGGCCTGTGGATTCGGATGGCGTTTAAGGACGGAGAAGTGCTGGACGGCCTTATCTCGGAAAACCTCCTGACGCTTGAGCCGGAGGGTTACCTCGTCACACCTCCCGATGTGTATTCCAACAACCTGCGGATTTTTGTTCCACGCGCCGCGCTCGCGTCGCTCGAAGTCTTGGGCGTCATCGCAAACGGCGCCCGGCGCGGAAATGGAACGTTGCGCCACCCTCGGCGTCGTGCTTCCGCCGCCTCCAGCCAGATGGGGTTGTTTTCCAATTGAGACCCGGCGGCACGTCGCGGCCGCGGTGGAAATCCATTTGAAAATTCAAGGTGATTAGGTGCTCGTGGCGGGGCTGACCGGCGGGAGCTCCAAGCCATGATGGATTGCGTAAAGGACCAGCTCCAGGCGGTCCGAAACGCCGACCTTGTCGAAGATCGTGCGCAGATGGTTCTTCACCGTCTGCTCGGTGATGGCGAGGTTGCGGGCGATCTCTCGATTTCTCCAGCCTTGCAGCAGGCAACTGACAATGGATTTTTCCCGGCGAGTCAAAGTATCCGCCGGTCGCAGGATGCCCTTGGCCGCTTCGCCTGAGCTGCGACTCGTCTCCGCCGTTGCCAGCACGGGAACGGAAGTCTTGTCGCGAAGGACCTTGCGGGCGCACTTGACAAATTCGTCGGGATCGGACGATCGCACGACGACGCCCGCGGCGCCTTGAGCGACGTAATTCCGGGAATCGTTGCTCGTAACCGCTTCGGAGGTGACAAGGATTTTCGTCTTGGGCATCGCCTTCCGGAGGCGCGCCAGCAGGTCGGCGCGCCCTTCCTCCGCGATGTCCGACTGAATGAAGACCAGCTCCGCTTTAAACCTTTGGACGAGATCGAAGGTCTGGGCAGCGTTTTCGGCTTGCGCCACCACGCGGAAGTCATCCTCAACCGCGAGAAGTTTTTTCAGTCCGATGCGGAACACTCCTCCGCGGTCAGCGATCAGAATGCGGTATTGGCGTTTGGTTTTGGTTGCTGCGCGCACTAGGTGAAACCTCGGGCGGTAGCCTGCGATGTGGCCGTCCATTACTTTCAGAGCCCCGGATTGCTTCGCAACCGGGAGCGCCTGTGCCTCACCTGTGCTGCGCGCGAACCGGAACATAGCTCGCCGAGCTGGGGAGCCTGAAAGTTATAATTTTGAATTTCCAGCGGCCCTGTGGCGATCAAACCTCACGATGTGCGGGCCTGAAACGATAGTCGTCGATGATCGCGCCGATGCCGGGAAAGGCGTTGGACTTTTCCTGGCGCACCACGCGCCCCTCACACTGAAGCTGAAGAGGGGTGCGGGTCATTTCGACAGGCAGGGTCACGACGATGGAAATCGGAGTCAAGGCGCGGAGGCGAATTGGAATCGCCATGTAAAGTCCGTTTCCGCTCATCGTGGCGGTTTTCCCCTGAGCGCGCTGCGGGCGTCCCGTGCGGGTTTTCCAGGTAATTTCAACCGGAAGTTCGACGGGAATCCGGGCGCCTGAACGGAGAAAGTTCATTGTCATTACCGAATCTCCGGAGCGTTCATCTTCGCCGCCCAGAGACTAGCTCTTTTCACTGGCCAAAGCAAGATGCTTTAGCCCAGGTTCGTCACGGCCGTTACCTCCGCGTCTGGTGAGTTGCACAAGCAGTTACGGGGGGTCTTAAGATCAAGAAAGGGTACAGAGAGTGTTGTTTCCTTTGCTCTCCGTGATGTCCGCTGCGACAGAGCCCTGGTCAGAATTCCGT
>CAYZVR010000232.1:3127-6462 GCA_964481715.1 uncultured Acidobacteriota bacterium
GAACGTCCCGCCCTGTCGGCCGACGGGCCTTGTGGCCCGTCAGCCGACGGGTTGCTTCAGCCACCAAGGGGAAGCCTCCGTGTTGCGGGTTATTCTGTACGGTGTCACGGGTTCGGACAAGGACACGCAGGTACCATGACCATAGTACTAGGGTTGCCTCTCGCGCCAGGGACTGTTAATTTGGAAGCGGCGCCTGCGCTGCCCGAGAAAGATTCCGAACTACCGCCGGTCGGTTCCCAAAGGAGACACACCATGCGATTGGATCAAATTGCCGCCCGCCTTAAATGCCAACTCGAAGGACCCGGAGACGTTGAAATCACCGGCGTCGCGGGGATGGATGAGGCGACACCCAACGAGCTGACGTTTCTCGCCAACCGGAAGTACCGGGCCAAGCTGCGCAAGACGCGAGCGGCGGCGGTCATTCTCGGTTCGGATGTGCCCTCCCCTGGCCGTCCTGTGCTGCGGTCTGATAATCCGTATCTCTCCTTCGCCCACGCGCTCGAATTGTTTTCACCTCCTCATCGGCCGAAACCCGGGATCCATCCAACCGCCATCGTCGCGCCCGATGTCAAGATCGGGCGCAATCCTTCCATCGGGCCCTACGTCGTCATCGAAGAATGCGTCGAGCTGGGTGACGACTGCGAGCTCAAGAGTTTCGTCGTCATTTATCGCGGAGCCAAAATCGGAAACCGGTTCCTCGCGCACGCCCACGCCGTGGTCCGTGAAAACGTGCGCGTCGGCGACGACGTAATCCTTCAGAACGGCGCGGTCGTCGGATGCGATGGCTTCGGGTTCGCGAAGCAGGCGGACGGTTCCTATTACAAGATCGTGCAATCGGGAACTGCCGTCATCGAGGATTGCGTGGAAGTCCAGGCCAATACCTGCATTGACCGTGCAACAGTAGGTGAAACGCGCCTGCGTCGCGGGGCGAAGGTAGATAACCTCGTGCAAGTCGGGCACGGCTGCGACATTGGCGAAAACACGCTGCTCTGCGGCCAGGCTGGTCTGGCGGGAAGCTGCAAGGTCGGGCGAAACGTGGTGATTGCCGGACAGGCGGGCGCGGCCGGCCACCTTTCGATCGGCGACAACGTCATCGTTACACCGCAGTCCGGCGTGCCTGCCGATGTCGAGTCCGGCAAAATCGTTTCCGGCTCCCCCGCCATTGACCACCTCCAGTGGCTGAAATGGTCCGCCCTCTACGGCAAGCTGCCCGAGATTTACTCGGCAGTCCGGAAACTTGGCGAATCTGGCGCGCAGAGAGCACGCGAAAAATAACCGCACAACTGCCTTTTCCGCAATGCCGTGGTAAAGCTCTTGCCCAATCGAACGATTGAATGTTCATGAAATCTGAGGCGAGGTGAACACCTATCCTTCGAGCGGCTGCTCTTCTTGGGTGAGGCCGGAAAGGATCGCGCGACGAACGCTCTCCATGATGCGGGGGCGATCCTCAACGGTGCATCCCTCGGTCGGAATCGCCGGATGAAATGTAATCCGCACCGTCCCGGGATGAATGGCCATATTGCCTTTTTGCATAATTTTGTAACTGCCCGAAACGGAAATCGGAACAATAGGCGCACCGGCATTCATGGCCATCAGGAAAACGCCTTTCTTGAAGGCTTGCAGCCGCCCGTCCGGACTGCGAGTGCCTTCGGGATAGGCCAGAAAGGAATGGCCGCCCCTCAGGGATGCCGAAGCCTTCTCGACCGCGTGAATGGCGCGTTCCCGGTTCTTACGGTCAACAGGAATGAATCCGCGCAGCCGCATGGCGCGGCCCAACACGGGCGTGCGGAAAAATTCCTGCTTGGCCATGACCAGGACCGGCGGAAGCACCGAAGCGACCGCGGGCGGGTCGCAATTACTCTGATGGTTGGGCATGAAAACCACGGCGCGCCCGGCCGGAATGTTTTCCCTTCCCTCGACCTCCAGTCGCACGCCGGCAAGCCACAACGCGAGCCTGGCTCCCAAGATGCCAACACCGTAAATCGTGTCGGTTTTCCGCGTAATCATCGCGTGGATGAGGAATGGTGTCCCCACGATCAAAATGTAGGCGAAGGTGACGATGGTCACGAAGATGGATCGGATCATGCTTTCCAGTTATTCATTGGAGGGAGAAGTTTTGCCTTCCAGCCACCCGTTGCGCAGGCGGACCTCATCTTCCGAGGCATCAGGTATTTCTTCAACTCGGTAAGCCGTGTTCTTGACCTGTTCCAGGCGATATTTGATCCGCAAGTTTCGACTGCCGCGCCGCACGCCGAATTCAACTTTTTCGCCCTTCGAGCGTTCGGAAAGCAGATTTTCTGGAAGGGTCGTGAGCGGCCGGCCGTTCATGGTGGTGAGGAAATCACCAGCTTTGAGTCCAGCCTCTGCGGCGTGGCTCCCCGCCTCCACTGACTGAACCTGGACGGGTCCTTCAAAGCCCATCGTCGCCTCGAACCCCAGCGCCGTGCGTTCGGTTGGGACTGTTATCAAGTGCAGCCCCGCGTATTGAAAATAGGTGTTGTAATCCAGCGCGCGAGTGCCCGAAACGTAGTCGCGAAAGAATTCGTCTCTTTGCGCAAAAGCCGGCGCCAATTGGCCAATCAGCTCGCGCAGGTCCGCCTCCGTATAGAACCGGCCACGCTTGGCATAGTCCTCATTCAGCCTCCGCAGGAGGTCGTCGAGGCTGTGCCGGTTGTGCGACCCGTGGCGGATGGCGAGGTCGAGCAGGAACCCGAGGATTTCTCCCTTGTTGTAGTACGAGATGCTGCGGTCCGGGCGCAGGTAGTCCAGATACTTCTCCAGCCAGGCGGAGCGGCCCGCCTGTTCGACACTTTGGAAGAGGCGCGCCGGCCGGTCTGCAAGCACGCCGATTTGGCTGCCGATCCTTCGGTAAAATTCTTCGCGAGAGATTACCCCGGCGCGCAGGAGAGTCAGTTCCTGGTAGGTGCTTGTCACTCCCTCGGCGAACCACAGGTCGCGCGTATCGTTTCCGTGAATGTAGTCCACGGGCTCCAGTGCCGCCGGCCGGATACGCTTCACATTCCAGAGATGGAAACATTCGTGAGCAGCTACCGACTCGAAGAACGGCCAGTTCTCACGAAGGGACGCGGCAGAAAGGCTGATGGCCGTTCCGTAAGCGTGCTCCATCCCGCCACCACCACCGCCCTCGCGCAAAAAGTGGAACAGAAAAGTATAACGCGTGAAGGGAACGTCGCGCATGAGCGTCGTCTCGGTCGCCGTAATCTTCTTGAGCAACTCGAGCACCCGGTCGGGTGAGTAGTCTTCGGGATTTGCGTCCACGATGACCCGGATGGTCGCGCCGTTTTGGCGGTAACTGAACTCGCGAAAATCACCCG
>CAYZVR010000233.1:0-6435 GCA_964481715.1 uncultured Acidobacteriota bacterium
CTGTCTTAGCGAGCTCGACCAACGGCTCTTCGGGCATGACAATCCAGGCGATGAAATAACTTATTACGCCCCAGCCTCCGAAGAAGGCCAGCATCAGCCAGATCAGCCGGACGAGGGTCGAATCCATTTCAAGGTAGTCCGCAAAGCCGGCGCAGACGCCGGCGATTTTTCTGTCCTGCCGGGAGCGCTGCAGCTTCTTTTCCGGCCTGGCCGGCGCGGACATCACGGCGCCGCAATGGCAGCAGAAATTGACCCGATCCGAATATTCTTTTCCGCATTTGGGGCAAAACATAGTGGCACCTCCCGACAAACTTTTTCCTAATCAATTATACGACCGGGGCAGGGAGAAAGTTCGCGGAATCGGAATTTTTCGGGTGGCGATCACAAAAGAGTTCGGGTCAGGCCATTTACCGTCTAACCGGACGGTTATGAAGGCTGGGGTGGCGAGCCTGCGGAAATCGTCGCTGTGCCCGCTATTTTGCGGTAAGATGCGGGTCATTCCGTGTAGCTGCTGAGCTGCGAGTGGGCGTCGAGCGGGTGTACCATAGGGGTCTGACGCATGGCTTGGCGAGTTCGAAGGCATCGAAAACCACTGAGGGTCTTCACGCGCGGCGTTTCGTTGCGCCGCCGTGTGGCCTACAGCCTCGCCATCGTGCGCCTGATTCTGGTGCCGGTCATTTTTCTGGCGGTCTATTATCTGTTTCGAATGGGATGGATCGTGGACCGCATCGTCAGTGTGGATGCCCCCACCGCAACGCTGGCCGAGCGAGTTACCATTGAAATGCTCGACGCCCGGCGCGCCGAGCGAAGTTTCTTCCTGCTCCATGATCCCAAGGACCTTGATGCCAATCGCCAGTCCGTCGGGCGGGTCCGGCAGCTTATCGATTCCATCAGCCGGCTTCAGCCCAAAGAACAAGGCGTTTCCCAAAAAATGGCGGAGCAAGTCGAGCTCTACCAGACTCGCCTCAATGAAGCCGCCGCGCGCATGGGAGAACCAGCGCTCGGCCCCGTGGGGCGCATCCGGGCAGTGGTCCGCGCTTACGAGAGGAACCTGGATGAGGTTTTGAAGAATGCCAACCGGCAGAGCCGGGCCGAATTGGTCGAAGAGCTCCAAAACCAGATTGGATCCCTGGATTCTCAGATCACTTCGACGCTGGTGGCCGAGGATCCTGCACTCCTCCAGATTACCAAGGACCTTCAGGCTTCGAGCGACCAGGTTCTGAAACTCGCACCCCAGCTCGAAACGCGCAGCTGGAATCGCGTCATGCTCGATCACCAGCAGGCTCGCGACCTCATCCACCGGGCGGAGTGGGTCCTGGGCATTGTCTCGACCCTGGTCCTGCTTCTGAGCGTCTGGGTCAGCTTTGTGCTGCCGCGAGAGGCGGTGAGACCTCTGTCCGACCTCAAGGACGCCGTGGATCACGCCGCAGCCGGAAATTATGAGATCGAGTTTGACGTTCAGGGCGAGGGCGAGGTCGTGCAGCTTGCCAACAGCGTGCGCAACCTGATTGCTCACGTCCGCGAAAAGCGCGCCGAGTCCGTGGTCTCCGGCCATCGCTGAAAGTTGCCAGGCAGGGCGCGCCCGAGAGTTCTTCTCAGTACGGCCGACCCTTTTCCCATCTGTTCACTGGAAGAGAAAGCCGATTTCGGTTAAGCTGGTTTGTAAAGGAGACGATCACTTATGAAGGGTAAAGCAGAAGTTGTGGACGTATTGCAGCAGGCTCTCGCCGAAGAGCTCCAGGCGATCAACCAGTATTTCTTGCACTCCGAGATGCAGAACAACTGGGGCTACAAGCGCCTCCACGCCGAGATCAAAAAGCAGGCCATCGGCGAAATGAAACACGCCGAGGTTCTGATCGAACGCATTCTTTTCCTGGAAGGCTTGCCGGACTTGAACACTTTTTCCAAGCTCAAGATTGGCAAGACGGTCGAGCAGCAGCTCGAGAACGACTTGGCGCTCGAGAAAGGCGCCGTGGCCGATTACAACGCTTACATCGCCGTGGCGCGCAAGGCTGGCGATAACGCTTCCGCCGATTTATTCGAAACGCTGCTCAAGGACGAAGAACAGCACGTGGACTTTCTGGAAGCTCAACTCGCCATCATCAAAGCAGTCGGCCTTCAGAATTACCTCGCCCAGCAAATGCATGGATAACGCTTCGAGGGAGGAGCCGCGGAACGCTCGCGTTTCCTCCCTCGGCGCTTTCTGCCGAACGAGCCGTCCATCTTGACCAATCCCTTTCAGCTATTCTTTGCCTTGCAGTCCTTGATCAACACACCGTCATTGAGGGTGCGCGCTTCAAACCAATGTCTACATATGTAGACTTGATGCGCGCTCGCTGGCCGCACACATGCCCGGGAATGGTGTATATGCAAGACCCGCGAAGCGTCGAACGCGAATCGCCCTCGGCGTTTCGAAAACAACCCCGAAGGGGTTGAAGGCGAATAGCCATGGGCGTGAGCCCATGGTTAGAAGAGCGCCAAATTCCAATCAATCTCTTCCCTCACCTAGGGGAGAGGGTGTCCCGTCAAATGACGGAAACGGGTGAGGGGTCTTTGTCGTTCCGGCATGGCCTCAGCCAGCTCTCGCACATCGCACGCCGGGCTGCGCCCCGCACGGAGCACTTTCCTTCCCCAATTGGATAACATCCCACTCGCCGACATGGCATAATGCGCCATGGTTGCTACCCGCGGCTTCCGGCTGGGGCGAGCGTCATGGTTTTCCTTCTGTCGCAAGCCGCTTCAGTTCTTCGAACCAGTTCAGGACCACGATGATTTGCGCGGAGGCTGACACCGCGCGTTTGACGAGCAGGAACCGCTTGCCATCTGAGTCAACGTCAAAGGGCTTGCTATAAAATGGGCCGAGGCCAAAGGCAGCGGATGCAAGCAGGGTGCCTTCCTCGAAGAGCAACTGGGGCGCGGCGGCGGAGAATGTTGGACCGGTCTCGACGGGCGCCATCATCACCTTGTCGCCGCTGACGTAGAACAAATCTCGCCCACTCCTCGCCCAAACGGGGTAGTTTCCGCCTCCGCTCGAGACTTGCCACTTCCCGCCCGGCCCTGGAAATGGCCGCACGTAAATCTCCTGCCGGCCCGATTCATCTGACATGTAGGCAAGCCAGTGACTGTCCGGCGAAAAGCTCGCCCACCCCTCATTGAATCGCTCCTGGGCAAACGGGCGGGGTTTTCGATCACCTTGGAGGGGTAGCACCCAGATATCTGGACCCGACTGAATTCCATTTTGCACAAAAGCCAGGAACTGACCGTCCGGGGAGAAAGAGGTGGGAGCTCCATTGGAGGCCATGGGAGTCAGCAACTCCGGTGGCTGGCTGCCATCGGCAGGCTCCCAATAGAGGCCCGGGTTCTGCGCCCTGGAGGAGTAAAACGCCACCCGCTTCCCGTCCGGCGTCCAGACGGGCACCTCATTGTCACCGGTGAAGGTGAGCCGGGTGAGCGTATTGCGAGCGAAGTCGTAAATCCCGATGTCGCGCAATGCTCCGGCCGCCGCGGAATAGGTTTCGACCGCCACGCGGTGGCCGTCCGGGCTGAGCGACGCGAGGGCGTAAGGGCGCAGCGGCGCGGGGATGGCATGCTCTCCGCCCTTCCAGTCCATCCAGATCAGGTTGGTGTCCCTGTTTTCCGGACCGCCAGGAGAGTAGATGAGTGATCCGTTCCGGCTCAGGTCGAAGTGAGCCGCGCCGTTCGTAATCACCTCAGATACGCCTTGAACAACCGGCACAGCCCGGCCCGTGACGTCCAGCCGCTGCGAGTCGAATGGCAAAGCGAACAGGTCACTCGCGTGGGCATAGATGAGGTAGCCGCTCGTGTCGCTGGTCGCCGCGTAGCGAGTCATCGCGGCGTGCTCCAGCACCACGTGGTACTTACCTGTCTCAAGCGACAGCACGGCGACCTGCGCGTCGTCGTAGTAGGTGGGGCTGGTCAGCTTTCCGATGAGAAACAATACGGCTTTACCGCCCGGCAACACCTGGGGCCAGCGGTGAGTCCGCTGGCCGCTCGAAGCATCGGGTGTGGTGAGTGTTTCCACGCTGCCGCCCGCATCCGAAACGCGCTTCAGCCCAGACGTAACTGAGGGGGTAAACACGATGGTGCCGTCCGGAGCCCAGGCCGCTCCACGGCCTACGGGGGCCTCAGCTAGCGTGAAAGGTGTCCCACCCCCCGTCGAGACCTTCTTGAGCTTACCGTTGGCAAAAAATCCCACCCACTGTCCGTCGGGCGAGAAGAACGGACCATGTGCCCCCTCGGTGCCCGGGATCGGCGAAGTTTGGAGCGAATCGAGTTGGCGAAGCTGAAGCTCGGCAGGGGCACGCGTGGCGACATAGACTAGCTTAGTTCCATCCGGCGAGAGCGCAACGCCCGGCCCTTCGCCCATGCCGAATGGCAAATCGCCCGCTGGGAGCGTGAGGGCGAACCTCGCGACCGGCAGGGAGATGGGGCGCTCTGCACGCCAAGGGACGAACAACGAGCCGACCAGCCCAAGCGCCAGCGCACCTGCCAAAACCCAGGGCAGGGCGCGCCGCCGGGGCTGTAGCGGCGGCGTCTCGCCGCCGACCTGTAGGGGCAATTCATGAATTGCCCCTACATCGCCGGTCAGCATTTCCTCAATCGTGATGCGCGCTTCGCCGATGGCTTGCAAGCGCTGCTTGGGATCTTTCTTCAGGCAGCGACGCAGCAGCTCCAGGACGCGCATGGGAATTTCTGTGGAAAGCGCCTCCCAGTCGGGGTCTTTCATGATCACCGCGGCCAGAACATCCGAAACCGTTTCTCCTTCGAACGCTTGCTTTCCCGAGAGCGTTTCATAGAGCACGCAGCCGAACGCCCAGATGTCGGCGCGGCGGTCCGCGGGTTTTCCCTTCGCTTGCTCGGGCGACATGTAAGCCGCAGTGCCGAGGATCATCCCGGCTTGCGTTGCCGCCGCGGTCAGCGTCGGGGAATCCGAGACGCTGGAGGAGACGGACGCCTCAACATCGAGCGCTTTGGCAAGACCGAAGTCCAGCACTTTGACCTTTCCCTCCGGCGTCAATTTGACATTGGCGGGTTTCAGGTCGCGGTGGATGATGCCTTTTTCGTGCGCGTACTCCAGGGCTTCGGCGATTTGCTTCGCAAAGGACAGCGCGTCGTCGAGTGGTAGGGGCGACCCTTGTGGTCGCCCATGCTGGGCGGGCGCGAGGCCCGCCCCTACGACGCGCGCAATCCGCTCGGCCAGCGTCTCGCCCTCGACCAGCTCCATCACCAGCGCACGCGTCGCGCCGGATTCTTCCAGGCCGTAAATCGCCGCGATGTTGGGATGATTTAGCGAGGCAAGCACTTGGGCTTCGCGCTGAAAGCGCGCCATGCGCGCGGCGTTCGTCGCAAAGGCCTCAGGCAGAACTTTCAGCGCCACGTCGCGTGCGAGCTTGGTATCGCGCGCGCGATAGACTTCGCCCATACCCCCCGCGCCGAGCGGCGCGAGGATTTCGTAAGGGCCGAGTTTGGTGCCCGCGTTCAGTGCCACGCTATATTTCGCCTTGAGCCCCGGTCCGATGCCGGGAAAACGCGTGAAGGGATTATAGTCCGGTTGAAAGTTTGATAAAGCAGAAATCGGCAGCCAAGCCGCCCCGCTGCGGCTTTTTAGCCCTTGATGACGCCGATGGGCTTCAGTCGCGCGACGCGCCTGGACAAGCCCGCGTTGTGAACCACGTCAATCACCGCGTCCACGTCCTTGCAGGCTTCGAGGATTTCTTCGCTGATGCCGTCTGGCGATTCGGAGCAGGAAAGCAATCACCTGAGCGCGAGAGCGAACTGGATGGCCTCATTCACGGACGCCATTTTCTCTCGCGACAAAGTCGTCAGAATTCGTTCCAGGCGCTTCATGGAAATGGTGAAGATATCGTCCAAGTTGGCGACGCAGGAGGCAGGTAACCCATCTTGAGGTCCCAGCGGTACCTCAACCGGAAGATTGCGAATCGTACGCGTGACAGGTGCAACCGTGACCGAGGCCCTTACAGCATAAGCGGCATTCCGACTCAGGAGGACGACCGGCCGGCGTCCAATGGGCGAGGGAACATTCGCCCACCAAACCTCACCGCGTTTCATCCCAATCCTCTCGATTCAGAACTTCGGCTGCCATTTTTGCCCCGGCTTCTCCTAAGGCGGGCTTCTCGGGCTTGCGGCGATAGCCCTCGACGTAGCGGCGATCGAGCTCTTCCTCCTCGAGCCTCCGAAGGTATGCCTCACAAGCTCCGCGGATAAACGCCGCGCGTGAGGATTTCCGCGCCCGGGCCTGGCGGTCCACGGCGCGAAGCAGCTTGGGGTCTATGGGAACCTGAATGACCTTCATGGACGCGTATTCCTCATTGAGTTACACAAGGCATTGCGTATTAAAATGTTGAACGAGTCAACCACCGGTTTCATCCCTTGATGACGCCGATGGGTTTCAGC
>CAYZVR010000234.1:0-6433 GCA_964481715.1 uncultured Acidobacteriota bacterium
TGCTCGAGTGCGATACGGCCGTCATCGCTATCGGTTACGGAGTGGACGAGGAAATCGCCGAGACCACCGAAGACCTGAAAACCACCAAGTGGGGAACCGTTTGGGTGAACACCGAGGACGAAGGCATGACCAGCCGCGAGGAGGAAATCTGGGCGGCGGGCGACTGCGTTCGCGGAGCGGACCTCATCGTCACCGCGATGGTCCCCGCACGCAAGGCGGCTTTTTCCATCGACCGCGCGCTTCGCGAGCGCCTCAAGCGGCAAGGCTGAGGAAGCGCGGCCTCTTCCTCTCGGTCCGAGTTGAAGCTTGGCTCGCATACCCAGCCGCTCATCGTCCGTTCCGAACTGCGAGTGCCCCCCACATCCCCGGGGCACAACACCCGGCGCCTCGCACGGCCCTCAATCGAGGCAGGCCCTCCGACACTCACAGCCCCACGCGCGTCCTTTTGCTGGGTCCACTGATAGGTTCTTCGGTTCGTTTTCGGTTCGTTCCAGGCTCGTTTCCGCTTTGTCTTTTAGCTAACTTCTTTGTTTTCAGTAAATCCTCCGCTTCGTTCGGTCAAATACGTCCCTTAATCCCTCGCCATTTGCCTTTTCTTCGCCTTGACGCTCTTGTCCGTGCGGTCCGAACCTCTGATTGTCGGTTTTTAATTCGCACATCCGCCTGCCGCCTCCTGCCTCCTACCTCCTACCTCCTGACTCCTGACTCCTGACTCCTGACTCCTATTTTCCCTCGGGCAAGTCTTGCGGGCAGCGGGCATCCATGTCGCGTTCCTGTGTAAGCCTACAATTGTAGCCTACTATTTAAAGGTTCCTTTGTCAAGTGAAAAAAGGAGTGGCACGCCCCCGCGGCTCCGCGCTACGTGCTCCTCCTCAAAAAGCCAGATAATCTGTCCGTTTGCACGCGTGGCGCAGAGCAGAAGTCCTTTGCCAGCTTAATTTGCGTTGACGCACAAAAGTCGCGTGCTTATACTACCTGCCTTCGGGGCTTGCTCGATTCAAACGGAAAAGCATTTCCTTTGCGCATGGAACAGGGGACCGAGTAACCAAAGGTCCCGTCTCGGTTCGGCGGATGTTGCCTGAGGCGCCTGAATGGCCCAGATTTTCCATCGCAGCACCAACACCCTTTCAAGGCTGAGCATCTACGGCGCTGCGTTCATCGTTGCGGCCCTGGGATTTCTCGCCTATCAGGTCAACCAATCGGCTTATTTCACCGGCGCGAACGTCGCCGAGCAGCAGCCCGTCCCCTTCAGCCACAAGCATCACGTGACGGACGACGGCATTGATTGCCGGTATTGCCACACTTCGGTCGAGCAATCTTCTTTCGCAGGCATTCCTCCTACTCACACCTGCATGACGTGCCATTCCCAGATCTGGGTGGACAGCCCCATGCTCGAGCCCGTGCGCGCAAGCTACCGGACGGGCGAGTCTCTGGAGTGGACACGCGTAAACGCCCTGCCGGAATTTGCCTACTTCGATCACAGCATTCACGTGAACAAGGGAGTCGGCTGCACTACTTGTCACGGACCGGTGGGCGAGATGCCGCTCACCTGGCGAGCCAACACGCTCTACATGCGCTGGTGCCTGGATTGCCACAATCATCCGGAGAATTTCGTACGGCCGCGCGAAAAAGTTTTCAGCCCGACGTATCAGCCGCCGAGCACGAATGCGCCGGTCCTGTATGCGGGAATGGAGTATCACAACCAGCTCGAGCTCGGGCGCAGGCTGGTTGGAGAATACAAAATCAAGCCGGCAATTGAAATCACCGACTGTTACACCTGTCACCGGTGACGAGCGTTAAGTTTGAGGCCATTGGTGGGACAGAAAGACGGCAAACTCGATCTCGATTCAATCCGCACGCGGCTTGATGGCCCAAACGGCAAGCGGCTGTGGAGAAGCCTGGATGAACTTGCGGAAACGCCTGAATACCGCGACTTTCTGCACCACGAGTTTCCCTACGACCCAGAAAAAACCGGTGGCGCGGTCAGCCGTCGCGAGTTGTTGAAACTGATGGGGGCCTCGGCCGCGCTTGCGGGCTTGACCGCCTGCACGCGCTTGCCGACGGAGAAGATCGTTCCCTACGTGCAGGCGCCGGAACAATTCATTCCCGGCAAGCCCTTGTTCTACGCAACCTCCATGCCCTTTGGCGGGGTCGCCAGCGGGCTGCTGGTTGAGAGCCATCTTGGACGCCCCACCAAAATCGAGGGCAACCCCGAGCACTCCGCAAGCCTCGGCGCAACGAACATTTTTGCGCAAGCCTCTGTGCTCACGCTCTACGACCCGGACCGCTCGCAGGTCGTGGTTCGCAACGGACGCATCGGAAATTGGAGCGATTTCCTCAGCTCCATGGACGCCCTCCGGCAGGAGCTTCTCGCCACGCAGGGAGAAGGATTCCGGATTTTGACTGAGACCGTGACTTCGCCAACGCTGGCCGCCCAGCTCGCCGATTTGCTCAAACAGTTTCCGAAAGCGAAATGGCATCAGTTCGAACCCGCCGGCCGCGACAACGCGCGGGCAGGTGCGAGACTGGCCTTCGGCGAATATGTCGAGACTCAGTACCGATTCGACCAGGCCGACGTGATCCTCTCCCTCGACGCGGATTTCTTGAGCACGGGGCCCGGCTCCGTGCGCTACGCGCACGACTTCGCCGACAAGCGGCGTATTACCGGCCCAGAAAGCCGGATGAACCGTCTGTACGTCGTCGAAACCACGCCCACGAGCACCGGCGCTCAGGCGGACCACCGGCTTCCGTTGCGCGCCGTCGAAATCGAAGGCTTCGCGAATGCGCTCGCGGAAAAACTCGGCGTCCAGGCCGGGGTGCCGGGCGGCGTGCCGCGGCCTGCCGCCTATGGGTGGATTGAAGCGCTCGCCCGCGATCTCGAGAGCCATCGCGGCTCGAGCATTGTTGTCGCCGGCGACCAGCAGCCGCCGGTTGTGCACGCGCTGGCGCACGCCATCAATTTCGCGCTCGACAATGTGGGCAAGACCGTTATCCACACGGCGCCCATCGAAGCAAATCCCACCAATCAGACGCAGTCGCTGCGGGAGCTGGTTGAGGACATGCAAAGCGGCCGCGTGCAAACGGTTCTAATCCTCAGCTCAAACCCTGTTTACTCGGCACCCGCGGACCTGCAGTTCAAAAAGAATCTTCTCGAAGTGAAGCAGCGCATCCACCTCGGCCTTTACGACGACGAAACCGCCGAGCAGTGTCACTGGCACATTCCGGAAGCGCATTTCCTGGAATCCTGGGGCGACGCGCGCGCCTTTGACGGCACGGTGAGCACCATTCAGCCGCTCATCGCGCCCCTCTATGACGGCAAATCCGCGTATGAGCTGCTGGCGGTTTTTCTGGGGGAGTCCGGACGCGCAGGTTACGACATCGTCCGCGATTATTGGAAAAACCAGCGGCCCGAGAAAAACTTCGAAGCTTTTTGGGAAACAACTTTGCACGACGGCGTCATGCCAGGAACGGCGCTCCCGCCGAAGCAGGTCACGCTCAAGCCGGATCTGGGCCAAGCGGCGTCGCAAGCAGCAGCGGGCGGAGGCCTCGAAATCGTCTTCCGTCCCGACCCGGCAATCTGGGACGGGCGCTTTGCCAACAACGGCTGGCTGCAGGAATTACCCAAGCCGCTGACCAAACTTACCTGGGACAACGCCGCGATGATCAGCCCGGCCACCGCGCGGCGCCTCATCCTGAACAACGGCGATGTGGTGCAGATGCGTTATCGCGGGCGAACGGTGCGCGCCCCTGTCTGGATTATGCCCGGGCATGCCGACGAATCGGCCACCGTGCACCTCGGCTACGGACGAACGCGCGCGGGGAGGGTCGGCTCCGGCGCGGGATTCAACGCCTACGAGCTTCGTACCTCCGACCAGCCGTGGTTCGGAGTGGGGCTCGAACTCCTAAAGACCAAGGAGCGCTATCGGCTCGCGAACACGCAGCACCATCACATCATCAATAAGGACGGGCACGAGGTGGAAGAAGAGAGCGTGGCGGCCGAGGAGCGTGAATTGCTTCGCGTCGCAACCCTCGAGGAATTCCGCAAGAACCCCGACATCGCGCGCGACCCCGCGGAGCAAACCACCGACGCCCAATCGCTCTTTCCCCGCTACGACTACAGCAAGGGCTCCCAGTGGGGAATGGCGATCGATTTGAGCAGTTGCGTCGGCTGTAACGCCTGCGTGGTCGCCTGCCAGTCTGAAAACAACATCGCGGTTGTAGGCAAAGAAGAAGTTCTGGCGGGGCGCGAAATGCACTGGATCCGCGTGGACACCTATTA
Organism: uncultured Acidobacteriota bacterium; assembly: GCA_964481715.1. Lineage (GTDB taxonomy): Bacteria > Acidobacteriota > Terriglobia > UBA7540 > UBA7540 > JAHEKS01. Next base: position 4,280 of record CAYZVR010000234.1, read on the forward strand.
CGAAGGCGGCCTGGACAATCCCAGCGCGCACAACCAAATCGTCCCTTGCATGCAATGCGAAAACGCGCCCTGCGAGGTGGTCTGCCCGGTGGCTGCAACGGTTCACAGTCCCGAAGGCTTGAACGAGATGATTTACAACCGCTGCGTGGGAACGCGGTATTGCTCCAACAACTGCCCGTACAAGGTCCGGCGGTTCAACTTCTACCTCTATTCGGATTGGACGACGCCGAGCCTTTACGGCCAGCGCAATCCCAACGTCACGGTTCGCAGCCGCGGCATCATGGAAAAGTGCACGTATTGCATCCAGAGAATCAACACCGTCAAAATTCAGGCGGAAAAAGAGGACCGCCCGATTCAGGACGGCGAAATCAAGACAGCCTGCCAGCAGACGTGTCCCGCACAGGCGATTGTTTTCGGCAATATCAATGATCCCAACAGCCGCGTTTCCAAGCTCAAAGCGCAATCCCGGAACTATACGCTCTTGGCGGAACTGAACACGCGGCCACGCACGTCGTACCTGGCCCGGCTGAAAAATCCCAATCCGGAGATCAAAGAATAATGGGGATGGAACCCACACCCCCGGAAAATTCGCACGCCGCTTCACCCGGCAGCCCCGTGCTCGGGCCCGGACACACGTATGGCTCGGTTACGGACAAGATCAGTGCCATTGTTCTGACCGAGGGCACGCGCCGTGGCTGGTGGCTGGGATTCGCCATCGGCTTCTCTCTGCTCATGCTGCTGAACTACGGAGTTGCTTTGCTGCTGGCTGAGGGCGTAGGCAAGTTCGGCATCAACATCCCGGTCGGCTGGGGATTCGATATCGTCAACTTCGTCTGGTGGATCGGGATCGGGCACGCCGGCACGCTGATTTCCGCTTTCCTGCTCCTGATGCGTCAGAAATGGCGCACCTCCATCAATCGCTTTGCGGAAGCCATGACCATCTTTGCGGTTTCCTGCGCGGGGATCTTCCCGCTGGCTCACATGGGCCGGCCGTGGCTTGCCTACTGGCTGCTGCCCTATCCGGACACGATGGGCACATGGCCACAATTCCGAAGCCCGCTGGTGTGGGACGTCTTCGCGGTGTCAACCTATGCCACGGTTTCCGTTCTGTTCTGGTTCGTGGGATTGATTCCGGACCTGGCAACGTTGCGCGACCGAGCCCAGAAGCGCTTCGCGCAAGTGTTCTATGGCGTCCTGGCTATGGGCTGGCGCGGCTCGGCGATTCACTGGCGGCGGTATGAGATGGCCTCGCTGCTGCTGGCGGGTCTCGCGACCCCACTCGTCATCTCTGTGCACACCGTGGTGAGCTTCGATTTCACGGTTGCCGTCATTCCCGGCTGGCATAGCACGATCTTTCCGCCCTATTTCGTGGCGGGCGCTATTTATTCCGGCTTCGCGATGGTGGTGACCCTGGCCATTCCGCTTCGCGCGTTCTTCAAACTCGAAGATTTCGTCACCATGCGCCACCTCGACAACATGGCCAAGATGCTGCTCGCCACCGGATCAATCGTTGCCTACGGATACATGATGGAAACCTTCATGGCTTTTTATAGCGGCAACCAGTTCGACCGCTACATGATTATGAACCGGATGGCCGGACCGTACGCCCCCGTTTATTGGCTGTTGATCGCCTGCAACATCGCGATTCCCTTGCCGCTGTTGTGGTCGTCGAAAATCCGGAAGAGTGTGGCAGCCCTGTTCATCATCTCCCTGGTTGTGCAGCTTGGAATGTGGCTTGAGCGCTTCATCATCGTGGTCACGAGCCTGCACCGGGACTTTCTCCCCTCCTCCTGGGGGATGTATTCTCCCACCTCGACGGACTGGGCGCTCCTGTTCGGCACCATCGGCCTGTTCTTCACACTGTTCTATCTATTCATCCGTTATTTGCCGATGATCTCGATTTTTGAAATGCGGGAGCTGGTACACAAAACGACGGAGTAGGGCCGGACACGAAACGTCCGGCGGGGGGGTTTTGCACCTTGCAGTGAAGAATCACCCAGGACTTTGCCATGAGAAAACAGCCTCTTTACGGCCTGATGGCCGAGTTTGAACACACAGAGGAATTACTCGAGGCGGCGCGCCGTGCTCATGAAGCAGGATACCGGCGCCTGGACGCCTTCACGCCGTTTCCGGTGGAAGGCCTTGCGGAAGCGG
>CAYZVR010000235.1:0-6383 GCA_964481715.1 uncultured Acidobacteriota bacterium
GGACAAGCGGCTTAAACTCAGTTTCTCTCATCCCCAGAGGCTTGAAGACGTGCGTCGCGCAATAAACGTCCAAAGGCTCACCAGAAATTCGTCGCACGAGCTCCCCTAAAATTTCAAAGTTAATGTCGCTATATATAAATCGCGTGCCAGGAGGGGCGATGGGCGATTCCGCTACAATCATCTGCATCGCATGGTCGTACCCCGACCAGGCAGTTTTCAGGTCGAGGTCCGGCGCCAGGCCCGAAAAGTGCGTCATCAACTCGCGAACCGTAATCTGCTCTTTCCCGTTCACACCGAACTCAGGCCAGTAGACGGCGACCGGATCGTCCAAGCGAATTTTTCCCTGTTCGAAAAGCTGCATGATGGCAGTGGTGGTCGCAATCACTTTGGTGAGTGACGCAATGTCGAAAATAGTGTCAACCGCCATCGGCAGGATTTTCGGCGCGATGGCCCGGTGACCGAATGCCTCCCGGTAGACGATCTGGCCTCGATGACCGATGAGGACGACGGCTCCGGGTGTCTTTTTTTGCCGGATGGCATCGTTCGCAACGGCTGCAATCCCGTTGAGCTTGGCCCGGCTGATGTCGGAGGCCAAACCCGAATCCTCCTGAGCCGCCACCCCCAGGAGGAAACTACACTCCAGCAAAAAGCCGAACAATATGAGAGCTGTCGGGAGCCATTTTCGCCGAATAGTTTGGCGCGAAGCCGTCAAAGGTCCCTCTTTCTTCCCGAGAAGGGAGTGGCTGCAATCGCACTTCGATTCAACTGACTTTTGCTATATACTGGCGCGCTCTTTCTGTCAACGCGAGCTTTACATTGTTGTTGTGCTGATTTGGCATAACGACCCTCGGAGTGCGGACCTCATGAAATTGACGCTGCTTGACTGGCTGGTCGTCGCCGCCTATTTCCTCGTCAATTTGCTTATCGGGCTCTACTACCGCAAGAAGGGCAGCGCGAGCACCAACGACTTCTTTGTATCCGGCCGAGAGGTGACATGGTGGTTGGCGGGGACTTCAATGGTCGCCACCACCTTCGCCGCTGATACGCCTCTCTGGGTTACGGGTCAGGTCGCGCAACACGGCATTGCCGCCAACTGGTTCTGGTGGAGCTTCGTGTTCAGCGGCATGATGACGGTCTTTTTCTTCGCACGCCTGTGGCGAAGGGCCGAGATCATCACGGATGTTGAACTGGTGGAAATCCGCTATGCGGGAAGGCCGGCGGCGTTCCTGCGGGGATTTCGCGCGTTGTACTTCGGGATCCTGATGAACTGCATCATCCTCGGCTGGGTCAATTTGGCCATGGAAAAAATCCTGGGCACGGCGCTCAACGTTCCGAAGTTTTGGACTGTCGTAATCTGTATGGCAATTACCGCCGCATACACCTCGATTTCAGGGCTCTGGGGGGTGCTCTGGACGGACCTGGTTCAATTCGTCCTTAAGATGACCATGGTCGTGGTGCTGGCCTTTTACGCCGTCCAGGCGGTCGGCGGAATTGAATCTATGAAGGCGAAACTGGCGGTGATTGACGCTGAGCGGGCTGCCACGTCAGGGGGTTCCGGCTCAATTCTCTCCTTTGTCCCTGACCTGCATTCCCCCTGGATGCCAATCCTGACCTTTTGTGTCTATGTAGGAGTGTACTGGTGGGCCGTTTGGTACCCGGGCGCAGAACCCGGAGGAGGCGGGTACGTAGCTCAGCGGATTTTCTGCGCCAAAGATGAGAAACATTCCCTTTGGGCGACGCTCTGGTTCAACATCGCCCATTACGCCTTGCGGCCCTGGCCCTGGATTTTAACCGCGCTAGCCTCGGTGATTTTGTACCCAAATCTCGCCGACCCCGAGACCGGCTACGTAAAAGTGTGGGTGGATTACCTGCCCGGCGCGTTCCGCGGTCTGATGCTTGCGGCGTTTGCAGCGGCCTATATGTCAACCATTGCCACCAATCTGAATTGGGGGTCATCCTACGTCGTCAACGATTTTTATCGCCGCTTTCTGGCTCGAAGCCGCGACGAGAAGCACTACGTCAACGTGTCCAAATTGGTGACCCTTGGCCTGATGGTTCTGGGGGCTGCTGTTTCCTACGTCATGCATTCGGTCGCGGGGGGATGGAGTCTTCTGGTCAATATTGGGGCGGGTACGGGCGCCGTATACCTTCTTCGCTGGTTTTGGTGGCGAATCAACGCCTGGTCGGAAATTTCCGCTATGGGAGCGGCCGCCGCGACGTCCCTGTTGCTGCCGAAGCTCGTCCACTTCTCCGGGACGGACTCGGAAGTTTTCGCCAAATTCATGCTGGCTACGGTCGGAGTTACGAGCCTGATCTGGCTCGCGGCAACATTTCTCACTAACCCTGAGCCGGATTCAAAGCTGCTGGAGTTCTACCGCCGTGTACGGCCGGCTGCCGCCGGCTGGAAGCGCATCGCAGCACTGGCGCCCGAAATCCCCGAAACCCACGACGGTTGGTATAATCTCGTTGATTGGCTGCTTGGCTGCCTGATGGTTTACATGGCCCTGTTCGGAATTGGAAATTTACTGCTCGGTTCACGAGCGCTGGGGGGAACCTTTCTGGCAGTTTCAGCCCTTTCCGGATACGTTATCTACTGGGATTTTTCTCGACGCGGCTGGGAAACGCTATCGGGACAGAAATAAATCTCAATTGATGACGTCGTCCGCCTGGGCGCGTATTCGGCGCGCCATCATTCAGTGCTCGCCTCATCCATTCGCCCATCGAGTCGGTGAAGGTCCAATATCGAGGATCACGCATTGAAATCACCCCGCGCGCGCATTACCGAACAAGAGAATCCCTCCTCTGAATTCCTTGATCGAAAACCCGTGGAGGTGATTCTGCGCCGGATTAACCGCGAGGATCACAAAGTCGCCCGTGCCGTCGCAAAGGTTATCCCCCAAATTTCGCGAGCAACCGAGATCGCGGTGCGCGCGCTTTCCCATGGCGGCAGGCTGGTCTATCTCGGAGCAGGAACGAGCGGCCGCCTCGGCGTGCTCGACGCGGCCGAGTGCATTCCGACTTTCGGCACCGACCGGGTGCAAGCCGTGATGGCTGGCGCCCCCGAGGCCATGTTTAAGCCGACCGAGATCTCTGAAGACGACCCGCGGCAGGCGGTCCGAGACCTTCGTCGCATCCACTTCAACCGAGGGGACGTGCTGGTCGGCATTTCCGCCAGCGGCCGAACGCCCTACACTCTGGGGGGGATGCGCTACGCGCATAGGCTGGGTGCAATGACTATCGCCTTGTCGTCAAACCCTCGCGCTCCCCTGCTTGAGCTGGCGGATGTCGCGATTGTTCCGGTGGTCGGCCCTGAAATCATTGCCGGCTCGAGCCGCATGAAAGCTGGTACCGCGCAAAAGCTTGTTCTTAACATGCTTTCCACGGCAACGATGGTGCGCCTGGGACGGGTGTTATCCGGCTGGATGATCAACGTTCAATTGACCAATCAGAAGCTGCGCGACCGTGGGCAACGAATCCTCATGCGGGCCGCTCATGTGAGCGCCGCACGGGCCGCTGCAGCGCTCGAACAATCCGGACGAAACCTTCCTGTAGCGCTGCTGATGCTTCTGAGAAATGTATCGAAAAAAGACGCACAGCGGCTGGTGAGAGAAACTCCCAATATCGCCGTCCTCTTGCGGGGCAGTCAATTGCGACCGACAGGGCGTAATGGATAAATTTCTCATTCAAGGCGGAAGGCCTCTCGAGGGCCGGGTCACGATTAGCGGCGCCAAAAACTCCGCCCTACCGGCCATGGCGGCCTCCTTACTCACCGATCAGCTCATCGTCCTGCGAAACATCCCTCGCGTCCGCGATATCGGGACCATGCGCAGCCTGCTCGATGAATTGGGGGTTGATTCCGCCGTCAAACATGAGCAATACGGAAACCGTGTCGAGATCCGGGCGCGCAAGCTCATCAACCCGGTCGCCCCATACGAGCTGGTCAAGCAGATGCGAGCCTCGGTGCTGGTTTTGGGGCCTCTGGTCGCGCGCTTTGGTTTCGCCCGGGTATCTTTGCCCGGCGGCTGCTCGATTGGCGCACGTCCCATCAATCTGCACCTCAAGGGACTGGAGCGATTCGGCGCTACCATCCGGATTGATCACGGCTACATAGAGGCTCGGGCGGATGGCCTGAAAGGCGCACCTTTCTCGTTCGATACGGTTTCTGTAACCGGCACTGAAAACCTGATGATGGCCGCCGTTCTCGCTGATGGAGAGACCGTGCTCGAAAATGCGGCGCGCGAGCCCGAAATCGAAGACCTGGCCGACCTTTTAAAAAAAATGGGGGCTCGCATCGAGGGAGCCGGCACCGACCGAATTCACATCCACGGGGTGCCACGGCTTCATGGCGCCCGGCACAGGATCATTCCTGACCGGATCGAGACCGGGACGTTCCTGGCCGCTGCTGCCATCACAGGCGGCCACCTCAAGCTCGACCACGCAGAGCCCGCTCACTTGACCGCAGTGATCGCCAAACTCGGGGAGGCGGGCGTCAAAATCAAAACGACCGGACCTAATCGCCTGGAAGTCAGCAACGCCGCCGCTCTCCGATCTTCGGACATCGTTACTCAAGAATATCCCGGGTTTGCTACAGACATGCAGGCCCAGTACATGGCGCTATTGACTCAGGCAGAAGGCTCTGCTATGATCACCGAAACCATTTTCGAAAATCGCTACCTGCACGCCCTGGAGCTCCTGCGCATGGGCGCGGACATCACGATCGAAGGCCGCCGGGCGGTCGTGCGCGGTCGGACACCTCTCAGCGGCGCGATGGTTCAGGCCTCGGACCTTCGCGCCAGCGCCTCGCTCGTCCTCGCCGGGCTCGCCGCCGAAGGCGAAACCCTGATTGATCGCGTTTATCACATCGATCGCGGCTACGAGCGGATCGAAGAAAAGCTCCGGCGCGTGGGCGCGAGGATCCGCCGCATTTCCGAATCCTGATAATAGATAAGGTTTGGGTCGAACTATCCCTCGATGGCGAAGCTGATACTGAGGAGAACTACAGTAAAAACCCCCAGGGAAATCAGGACGTATTTGAGATCGCGTTCCAGCGCAAACCCAATGATTGCAGCCACGATCCGGGCGATCGGAGTGAACAAGAGCAACAGAACACCCGATTCGATGATTGCCAGCGGCTCCAGTCGAAGAAGTCGCAATAGAAGCAGGTCGAGGTGAATGGGACGTGAGTCTCCGGGCCCCACGGGCGTGCCGCGAACCAGAGCAAGCGCAACTCCCCCCGCCATCACGAGTGTCGCGAGTAGCGATCCGTATCGCAAGACGATGACGATCGCCCTCCCGCCTTTCAATTCTGACTTGGCTGTCATTCGGCCAATCCCAACCCTTCACATGGGACCGTAAATCACCCTGGAGCTCAGCTCGTAAAACCGCCGTGCACCGCTTTCCAGACCATCATTCCGGCGAAATAGAACATAATCAGCGAAAACAACAGGATCAACCAACGGCTGGGCGTCCGGCGCATGATGTGTGTACCGAGCGCCGCTCCGACGAAAACCCCCACAGCCGTCGGAGCCGTCACCAGCAGCGGAACATACCCGTGCGAAAAATAAATGAACGCGCTCGCCGCCGCCGTGACGCCTATCATGAAGTTGGAAGTTGCCGTGGCTACTTTGAAGGGAACACCCAGCAAAAGATACATGACGGGAACCTTAATCGGTCCCCCACCCACGCCTAACAGGCCAGAAACCATCCCCGCGCCGCTCGAGGCGAACATCCCGAGCGGCAGATGCCGGATGGTATATTCGCCAGCCTCTTCCCCGCCTTGCACTTTCGAAGAGTTGGTTTTTCGCAACATGGCGCTGCCTGCGTAAATGAGCAGCACGGCAAAAAGCACCGCGAGACCTTCACGACTGACGCGCGTGGCCACGAGCGAACCGGCCACAGCTCCCACCGTCGTCGCGAGTTCCAGAATCATCCCCAATCGCACGTCGGTCAAGTGGTGCTCGACGTAACTGGCGGCGGCTCCGCTGGAAGTTGCAATAACGCAACAAAGGCTGGTCCCAATAGCCTGGTGAATGGGAATTCCGTAATACAAGGTGAGAATGGGGATGATGATGAGCCCGCCGCCAATCCCCAGCACGGCGCCGACACCTCCGGCAAAAACACCGAGCAAGCCGAGTTCAACAAGATGAAGTGAGGTTAGATCCATTCCCAGTCGGTCAGCAGCTTTGATGAGTCGCCACAAGCAGAACCAAGGGCACAGTGTAACACTTGGGGCAACCTGCGGACGCACCGACACTCGCCCTGGTCTCGGCGCACACAGCGGCCAACCCTGTTGGAAATGACTGGGTGCGGATCAGATGATGCTCCTGATCAAAACAAAACGGGCGGCGCCGAGGTCGTTCCTTCGTCACCGCCCGTTTCAGTTG
>CAYZVR010000236.1:0-6372 GCA_964481715.1 uncultured Acidobacteriota bacterium
CCTGCCTAAGACAGAAGTCAAGGAACGATGGTGCCAGTATCTCTATAATAAATATGCGATCACTTCCAAGTTGACTCGATGGTTGCGGAGGTTCGGTGCTCAAGAGCATGCGCATCGGGACATTTTGTCCCCATCCGGCGGGTGACTATTTCCTTTTCATTCAACGCCTTGAATCAACGATGGGTCAAAGCCATGCCCGGCCAGGTTATTCGTAATGCAACGCCACCACGGGATCGACCTTGGTCGCGCGGCGCGCGGGAATGTAGATCGCGACGAGCGCCACGCCAGCCAGGACCGCCGACACAACAATAAACGTCAGGGGGTCGGTGGGCTTCACGCCGAAGAGCAAACTCGCCAGAAACCGCGTCAGCGCCAGTCCTCCAGCGATGCCAATACCCACGCCGATGAGCGTTAGGAGCATTCCTTGTCCGATGACCATCGCGAGCACGTTGCTGCGCCCGGCGCCGAGCGCCATGCGGATTCCGATTTCGTGCGTCCGCTGGCTGACCGAGTAAGAAATCACTCCATACGTCCCAACCGCCGCGAGAATCAGCGCCAACGCCGCGAATATTCCGAGCAGCAACATATTGAAGCGCCAGCGCGCGATTGAGCCCCCGAGGACTTCTTCCATGCTCTTCACGCTCGCGACCGCCTCGTCAGGATCAGAATCGAGCACTGCCTGCCGGAGGGCATGGATGGAGACCCCGCCGCCGCGCGTGCGGACGACCCATCGCGTGGGAATCACGCGAACCATCAGCGCAATGAGGTGAGCAGGCGCTTGAGAATAGGGAATGAACATCTCCGGTGGCGGCGGCTCATTCAATGAACTGTCTTTCACATCGCCGACGACCGCGACGACCTGGCGCGGGCGGTCGGTCCACTCGGGCCCCATATCCTTGGCAATGGTGATGGTTTGCCCGATGGGATTCGCGTCAGGCCACGACTTACGCGCCATCGTCTGATTAATGATGACGACGCCGGCCGACGAGTTTGTGTCGGCGTCGGTAAAAAATCGGCCTTGAATGAGCGGTATCCGCATCGCGCGAAAATACTCGGGGCTGATGAGACGATACTGGCTGTCGCCCGAAGCGCCGGACGAGTTCTCCGCCGCGCGACCTTCAATGGTATACGTCAGGTCTGGGCCAGGCTGGGTGGGCAGGCTGGTAATGTTCGCGGTGCTCTCAACGCCCGGCAACGCTTGCAAGCGGTCGAGCACTTGCCGATAGAAGACGCTGAGCGGCTCGAGCGTGCTGTATTTCGACTCGGCCAGCGTCGTCTCAAAGGTCAAAACGTTTCGGGGGTCGAAACCGGGGTCCACGTGCGCGAGTTTTATGAAGCTTTTAAGCAACAGCCCTGCGCCGACCAGCAACACGAGCGAAAGCGCCGTCTCGCTCGCGACCAGCGCGCCGGAAAGGCTTCTCCGGTGTCCACCCGCCGTTGAGCGTGTTGAGCTCTCCTTGAGCGAGTCGCTCAAGTTAGTTCTGGAAATGCTCAGAGCGGGCGCAAGACCGAACAGGATTCCCGTCAGCAATGACACCGCGAAGGCAAATGCCAGCACGCGACCATCAAGGCCGGCCGCGCCGAGGCCGGGCAATTCCACGGGGCTCATGGCGACGAGTGCCCGGTTGCCTTCGAACGCAACGGCAAGCCCCGCCGCGCCGCCCAGAAGTCCGAGCAAAACGCTTTCGACCATGAGTTGCCGAATCACGCGCCATCGCCCCGCGCCGAGGGCGGTGCGAATGGCGATCTCCTTGGCTCGCGCGGATGAGCGCGCGAGTAACAGGTTGGCCACATTCACGCAGGCAATCAACAGGACAAAACTCACCGCTCCAAGAAGGATCAGCAGCAGGGGGCGGACTCTTCCCACCAGGCGCTCCTGGAGAGGAACGAGCGTCGCGCCTTCGTGTGAGTCCGCGCTTTCTGGAAGGTCTTTGCGGAGCTGCTGCGTCAGCGCGCCGAGCTCGGCCCCCGCCTGCTCGCGCGTCACTCCCTGCCTCAATCTTCCCATCGAGGCCAGATAATTAGCCGGGTCGCGGCTGTCCAAGGGCAACTGGAGCGGTACCCAGAGATCCGTTCCGGTGCCGAAGTCGTAGGCGGAGGGGAACCGGAAACCTTCCGGCATGACACCGACGATGGTGAACGGCTGGCTGTCGAGGCTGATGAGTTTGCCGGTCACATTCGGGTCGCTGTGGAAGCGGCTTTGCCAAAGGCCGTGACTGATGACAACCACTCGCCCGCCGCCCGGGCGGTCTTCTTCAGGAAGAAAATCGCGGCCGAGGCCGGGGTTTATCCCGAATACTTTGAAAAACTCGCCGGTCACACGAACTCCCGGGACTCGCTCAGGCAGCCCCTGCTCGGCCAGGTTGAATCCGATGGGCAGCCCGGAGTACGCCGCAAAATGATCAAAGACCTGGTTGTGCTGGCTCCAGTAATTAAAGAGTGGAACAGAAATCGAATCGCCGGTGTCGGTCCTGTACTGCTTCAAGACCTGGAAAATCCGGTCGGGCTGCGGATAAGGCAGTGGGCGCAGCAAGACCGAATTAACCACGCTGAATATCGCCGTGTTCGCGCCGATTCCCAGGGCGAGCGTGAGAACGGCAACGATGGTAAAACCCGGATTTTTGGCCAGAACCCTCAGCGCGTAGCGCAGGTCACGAAACAGCATGGACATAAAACCTCCGCGAGTAGCCTGATATTGCCTCTCATGGAATAACGCGGCGGGAGGGTGAAATGTTTCAGAAATGTGATGCAAATCGAAGGGTTGAGTTTATGGTACCCACGACAACATTGAGACCGGCGAAGAGACACCGTGTCGGCGCGATCAGGAAATAATGCTCAGGATGGTATATCCCGCCTTTCATTCGTACCTGAGTGCCACCATCGGGTCAACTTTCGTCGCGCGCCGCGCGGGAATGTAACTCGCGAGCAGCGAAACGGCGCCCAGGATGAACGAGACGGCGACAAATGTCAGGGGGTCCGTGGGCTTCACCGCGAAAAGCAAGCTCGATAAGAAGCGCGTCAGTGCGAGCGCACCGACGACGCCCATCCCCACACCGATCAACGTCAAGACCATGCCCTGACGAACGACCAGTGTCAGCACGTCGCTCCGCTTGGCGCCCAATGCCATGCGAATGCCGATCTCGTGCGTCCGCTGCATGACGGAGTATGAAACGGTGCCGTAAATGCCGACCGTCGCGAGAATGAGAGCGAGCCCGGCAAAGCACCCGAGCAGTGTGGCGTTGAAGCGTGGCGCGGAGACGGACCTTTCCACCAGTTGCTCCATAGAAGCGACATCGAACACCGGCATGTCGGGATCGACCGATTGTACGGCGCCGCGCACCGCGTTGGTCACGCCGAGCGGAGAGGTCGTTGATGTCCGCACCACCAAAGTCATAAAGCTCATCAAGAATGATTTCGGCGCCTGGGAGTACGGGAAGTAAAGGGCGAGCGGCGGCGTTTTTGCGAGCCCGCGCTCTCTAACGTCGCTGACGATGCCCACAACGGAATACCACGGACTTTCGGAGAATCCCGGCTGAAGCTTGTGGCCGATCGCCTGCCCGTCGGGCCAAAACCGCCGCGCGAAGCTTTCGCTCACCACCACCACGGGCTGCGACTGGCTGGCGTCGCGCTCAGCAAAGAGGCGGCCTTGCAGAAGTGAGATGCCCATACCCCTGAAGTAACCGGGACTGACAACCAGTTTGCTCGCCACGACGCCTTGGGGAGGAGCGGGCTGGCCTTCAATGGTGAAGTCGCCAGCGAGGCCGCTTCCTCCCAGTGGAAGTCCGTAACTGATCGTGCCTGCGGCTCGAACGCCCGGCAGGGCGCCGACTTTTTCCAGCATGGCACCGTGAAACAATCTCATCTGGACTTCGGTTTGATACTTGGCCGGCGGCAGCACCAGATTCATGGTCAGGACGTTTTCCGGGTCGAAGCCCGGCTTGACGTCCATCAGGCGCAAAAGGCTTTTGATCAGCAACCCCGCCGAAACCAGCAGCACCACGGTGAGAGCAAGCTCGCTTACAACGAAAAGACTGCGAGTACTGCGCAGGCGAATCCCTGCACTGTACGTAGACCCCGATTCCTTGAGCGCCGTGTGCGTCTCGCCGCGAGATACCTGAAGGGCGGGAACAAGTCCGAAGATCAGACCCGTGGCCAATGAAACCAGCACCGTGAAACCCAAGACCCATGGATCGATCGTGACCGAGATCATGCGGCTGATGACTCCCGGATACATCACCGTCCGAGGAAGCAGCGAGACCAAAGTTTCCCGTCCCCACACCGCGAGAAGAAGTCCTAATCCGCCGCCGAGGATTCCGAGGAGGACGCTCTCGGTAAGCATCTGGCACATGATGCGGCCGCGGCTCGCGCCCAGCGCTTTGCGGATGGCGATTTCGCGCTGCCGCGCGGTGGCCCGGGCCAGCAGAAGGCTTGCCACATTCGCGCATGCGATCAGCAGGACGAGACCCACCGCTCCGAGCAGGATCAAAAGGGCGAGCCGGAGGTTCGATACCATTTCATCTTTCAACAGAACCAAACCCATCGGCTCGCCCGAGCTGCGATGGTGCTCGAGTGCGAGGCGGCGGGAGATTACCGCCAAGTCATTCCGCGCGCGGTCAAGCGTTATTCCCGGCTTCATGCGGGCGACTACCTGATCGAAAGCATTCGAGCAGTCATTCGACAAAACCAGTGGAGACCAGAATTTGGTCTGGTTTGGAAACTCAAATCCGGCGGCCATCACGCCGGCAACGATGAACGGTTTGCCGTCCAGGGTAATGCTTTTTCCAAGCACAGCCGGGTCTGCGCCGAATCTTCTCCCCCAAAGGTTGCGGCTCAGCAGGACGACATTCTCGTGACCCGGCTCCTGATCGGCAGCCTGCAAATTGCGACCAACGATTGGCGTCGCTCCGAGCAACGGAAACAGGCTGGCGGTAACTTGGGCGCCCTGGAGTCGCTCTGGAATTCCACTGCCCGTCAGGTTGGCGGTCTGTCCGTGAAAGGCTGCGATTCCGTCGAAGACCCGATTCTGAGACTCCCACTCGCGGTAATCCGGGTCGCACACGGCGCCCGGCCCGGAATAACCCATTTCGGGAATGGTCATCCAGATTGTCACCAGGCGGTCCGAATGCGGATAAGGAAGCGGGCGAAGGAGCACGGCGTTCACGACGCTGAAAATGGCCGTGTTGGCGCCGATGCCGAGCGCCAGGGTTAGGACCGCAACCAGTGTGAACCCAGGATTCTTGGCCAGCATCCGCAGGCCGTAGCGAAGGTCTTGGATCAGCGTGGTCATTGTTCAACACACCTCCCGGGCTCTCCGTGGTCAAATGGATCGCCGATTCTCAAACCATTCCAGACAACCGCCGCCTCCGAACCTCCCACTCCTCGCTCGAAAAAATTCGCGGCCCCACATCAATGAGCCGCGGCAACATGTTGAAGACTGCAACAGGGTCCCATGGCGCGCTGGTTCGGGTTCGAAATCCAACGGCGTTGAGTGTGCCTGCGACCTGCGACAGGGAGTTGTCTTGAACAATCAAGTCCATCATGAGGGTTAAGATCCGAAGCTCGGATGGCTCCTCTTCAAGATGACAGCAGTCCTCAGCCACTCGAAGGCCATAAGGAACCTCTTCCAAAGGTGCGGGCTGATAGGACTCTCCCCCTTCCGCCACGCGTTGCCACTCGAGAGAAACCAGCCTCCATCCCGATTCCACTCTCTTTTGCAGATAGACCGGGTCGGGCAATCCCTTGACAACTTCCCGAACACTCTCAACCTTTGCCATGATCGCTCCTTTCCAATGCACGGGAGTTTCGACCTCCGAGTTGATCCGACGCCAGTCCTGTCACTCGTACCTCAACGCCACCATAGGATCGACCTTCGTCGCGCGCCTTGCCGGAATGTAGCTGGCGACGAACGCGACGCCGGCAAGCAGCCCTGCAACCGCGGCGAAGGTCACCGGGTCAGTCGGCTTGATATCGTAAAGGAGGCTCGAGAGGAAACGCGTCAGCCCCAACGCACCGACGACGCCGAGCCCCAGTCCAAACAAAGCGAGAATCATTCCGCGACCTATCACCAGCTTCAGCACGTCGTTTCTTTCCGCCCCGAGCGCCATGCGAATTCCGATTTCATGCGTTCGCTGGGTCACGGCAAACGAAATCACGCCGAAGATGCCGATAGCCGTCAGGCACAACGCGAGCGCCGCAAATATGCCGAGCAGAACCACGTTGAATCGCCGCCCCGCAACCGATCGGGAGACGACTTCTTCCATGGTCGCGACGTTGTAAATGGGTTCCTGGCTGTCAACGCTCTGGACAGCACGGTCGACTGACGATGCGAGACTACCCGGATCCGTCGAGGTGCGGACGGCGATATCCATGAAC
>CAYZVR010000237.1:0-6359 GCA_964481715.1 uncultured Acidobacteriota bacterium
GTGACCTGGGCCATGGGTTCGACCTGCGCAGTATCGAGCGCGTTCAGCTTTTGAACGTATTCGAGAATCGAATCGAGTTGCGGCAGAAACTTCCGGACTTCATCTTCACTGAGCTCGAGGTGCGCGAGCTCGGCAACGTAGCGAACGTCTTTTTCTTCGAGGGCCATCAGTCCAGCCTTTTTATGCCACGCGCAAAATATTTGCCGTACGAGCGCTTCAGGATGCGCGCGGTCTCAGAGTCCAGCACGCTCGGAAACTCGAAATCCGAAGCCTGAGACTCGCCGGGGTCACGGATTTCGATTTTCGACTTTCGAGTTTCATTTTTCGAATGCGCACCATCCGGGGCGAACTTTACTTCGAGCTTCTTCACGACCGCTCCGCCCAGAAAGGCGTTAACTGTCTCGACAATTTCTCCCTCGAGCTGCCGCAATTGTGCGGCCCACGTCGCACACGGCGTCGCAAGGGTCAGCGTTCCGGACCAGAAGGCCACAGGCCGGGAGTGCTCCGCGATCCCCTTTCCGGCCACGCGGGCCCACAGCGGCGCCAGAATTTCCACCAGTTGCGGGTTGGTCCCACGCACGTGCCGCTTGAAGACGGCGGGAAGGCTCTTTCCAATTTCTTCCACGACGTTCCCTTCGAATCGCAGATTGTCGGATGAAACGCCGATGAGTTTAGCACAAACCGGGCGGTGAGTGTATCGCTTGTGACTTCCGGCGATTCCCTTCTATAATCGCAAGCCCGATGCGATTGATTCTTGCCTCCACATCTTCGCGCCGCCGCGAGTTGCTTCGCGCCGCGGGCTTCCGTTTTCGCATGCGGGCAAGCTCGGCGGAGCCCCTTCCGCGCCCGGGCGAACCGCCCTCGGACTTCGTTCGCCGTGCGGCTCGCTCTAAAGCCTTGAACGTTGCCGCGAAATCGCCTCGCGGGGCGGTTGTGCTCGCGGCCGACACCATCGTCGTCGCGCAGGGGCAAATTCTGGGCAAGCCCTCGAGCCACGCTGACGCAGCGCGGATGCTCGCGAAACTTTCCGGCAGGACACATCGAGTCATGACGGGTGTCTGCCTGGTGCTCGCTCCTCGCCGGATGCTGGCGCTCGAGCACGAGACCACGCTCGTCCGCTTCCGCAAACTGAGCGAGGCCGAGATTAACGATTACCTTCGGAGCGGCGAACCGTTCGATAAAGCCGGAGCTTACGGCATCCAAGGGCTCGCGTCGAAATTCGTGACGCGCATTGAGGGGTGTTATTTCAACATCGTCGGCTTGCCGGTGCCACTCGTCTACGAAATGCTTTGCGCCCATGCCTCGATGATTCAATCGTTCAATCAACCCATCACAAAATGACTCGCTCGTCTCCTTCGCGCCGCGTCACGCGCTCGCGGTCCAGGTATTCGAGCAGCGGGATGGCGTATTTCCGGCTGAGCCCGGTGAGTTCCTTGAACACCGCCACGTTGATGCGGTCGCTCTGAAGCTTGCGGCGCGCGATCACTTCCCGCAATTGTTCGAGTGCGGTTTGATGGAAAATAAGATCTTCGGTCACCCGAGCGAGGGTTTTTTCTTTCAGCAGGATTTGCAGGATTTTGTTCGCGCGCGGGCGGTCCACTCGCAAGGAGTCCAAAATCTCGCGCGCGCTCGGCACCGCGAGCCCGGCCTTTTGGAAAGCGCGGGCGATTTCATCTTTCGCCGCTTGTTCCTCCGAGCTCAATTGAACTTCCTGTCCGGCCCTGCGCACGGCCTCTCCCCGCAGGTCCACCTTTCCGCTGCTCGCGAGCTCCTGAAGAATCGCGCTGAATAAAAAGACGGAAGGCAGGATCATCTTTCCTGCTCGCCTCTGCCCTATGCGACCGCGCAATTCTTCCTTGGACAATCCCGCCACCAGCGGATTCGCCGCGTGAAATTTCTCCAGTGCTTCCACAATCTTTGCCGACAGCGCGTGGAAATGCTCGGGATGAACGAACAGGCTGGGCGGATCTCCCAAAACTTTCAGACGGCCTTTGTCAGCGAGAGCTTTTCCGATGCGGAGGATTTCCGCGGGCTGGCGCCCGGTCCGCGCGACGATTGCAGCGGGAGTGGCCTCGCCCAATGCCTGAACGAGCATTTCGACGCGCGCTTCCTCATCACCGTGCTCGCTCGCCTGGAAAAATTCGAGCAGGCGTTCATCCGCGGCGTGGTGCTTCGCCGGCCGGTTGTCGAGAACCGTTCCCCCGCCGATGGTGACGACGGGGGAGAACTGCCGGACGATGAACCGGTCGCCGGGAAGATACAGACCCGGCTCCGACAAACGCAGTTGGACGTAAGCCTGCTCGCCGGGTTTGAGCGTCTTGCCCTGGAGCAGCACGATTTCGGCGATCCTCTCCGCCGTCCCGCAGTGGAAATGAACCGCCGTCCGCGTCTTGAGCGGCCGCGCCGAGGGGAGCAGCGCGAGCGTGCCGTCGAGACGGTCAGTTGCTTCGAACAAATCCGGCGGGGCAAGCACCATGCCGCGCGCGAGCTCGCGCGCCTCAACACCCGCCAAGTTGAGCGCCGTCCTCTGGCCTGCCACGGCGCGCTCAGCGGGCTGGTTATGCACTTCGATGCCCCGCACGCGAGCTCGCCGGCCGAGCGGAAAAATCTCGACCTCCTCCTCTTTGCGGATTTCACCCGCCACAAGCGTTCCCGTCACCACCGCGCCAAAACCCTTCATGACGAAGGCGCGGTCAATGGGAAGGCGAAAGGGCGATTCGGTTGGCCGCGTATGCGCTTCGCGGCTCAAGCGCAGCAATTCGGCCTTGAGATTCTCCAGGCCTGCGCCGGTGCGCGCGCTCACCGGCACGACAGGCGCTCCCTCGAGGAAAGACCCTGCGACGAATTCCTGAACCTCCAGCGTCACAAGATCGAGTAGGTCGCGTTCGACCAGGTCGGATTTGGTCACGGCCACCAACCCTTGGCGAACTCCCAGCAGCTTGCAAATGTCGAAATGCTCGCGCGTCTGAGGCTTGATGGACTCGTCCGCCGCCACAACCAGCAGGACCAGATCGATGCCGCTCGCGCCGGCCAGCATGTTTTTGACGAAGCGTTCGTGTCCGGGAACGTCCACAAATCCCGCGCGAACGTCTTCGCCGAGGTCGAGGTGCGCGAATCCCAGGTCGATGGTAATCCCGCGGCGCTTTTCTTCTTCCAGGCGGTCGGGATTTGTGCCGGTCAGCGCTTCGACCAGCGCAGACTTGCCGTGATCGATGTGGCCGGCCGTTCCGACGATGACGTATTTCATGGGAGGATGATTATGAGGATGCTTCCAAGCGAAGACAAGTTACAAGTGCCTGCAGAGGAAGTCCGGTCCACGAGTTTCCATTTTGTTTCTCACCGTTTCTCCGGAACCGGCGCGGGCTTCTCGTGCTCGGGGCCCAGCCAAACGCTCGCGAGGTTCCAGTCACCCAGCCGTTTCTGAAGGACCATATCGTACTGCGCGACCGCGGTGGGAATTTCAAAGCTGACGCGCGCAAGCGCCCGCGTCTGGTCAGGCGAGAACGTGAGATTTTCGATCTTGACGCTCACCGGAGGTTTTTCCGGCGCCGCGCGGCGCAATGGCGGCTTGGCGCCCGGCTGCGCGCTTGCGGCCTTCGCAGGAGCAGTGGATTGCGCGTCGAGCGCAGGGATGAAGTAAGTGCGCACCGCGCGCTCGATCGAGTAGTCGGGTTTTTGGCCTTCCGGTGTCGAGAGATATTTCGCGCGCGCCTCAATCACCGCCATCGCATTCTCGAGATCGTCGTGGATCACCACGTCGTGAATTCGGGATTCCACCTCGCGCATTTTGGGAATCAGGCCAAGGTCCGAGCGGACGGTGAGCGCGAGAATAGCCGCTTCGGTGATGGTGCGGTCGGGTTCAGCGTCTGAAGCCGCGATAGCCTCGAGCAGCGCGTCCGTGGCCTGGGTCGTGTCGAGTTCTCCCAGCGCGCCATAGAGAAACCGGCGAAGCCCGAGTTCGCGCGGGTCCGACGCGAGCTTCGCGAGAATTTCCAGCGAACGATTCCCGCCGATATAAGCCAGCGACTGCGCTGCGAACTCCGCCGTGCGATCGTCCTTGAGCGCCGCTTCGAGCTCGGGAACGAGCGGCGGCCCGGCGGCGAACGCGGCGCGAAAGAGCGCGTCGCTTGCCTCGGGATTCGGCGCGTTCCAGATTCCGTAAAGAAGTTCCGGCGCCCAATCCCCGGGGATGGGCGCTTCGGTTTCCTGTTGCGCTGTGGTTTCGGAGGAAGGCGGAACCGTCTCCTGCGCCGGAGACGCGCTTTGGAACATCAGACCGGCGATAAAAAACAGGCAAAGACTTGCCGCCGCCTTGCTTCTCCAAGTTTTCATTCGTTCCTTTGCTGCTTTCGGAAATTGATTGGATGCGCCGCGTCGGAGCGGGGTTGGAAATCTGTCCGCCGGGGGCGAACGCACATCGCCGCTCTACGCTTCTCGCTTTCCGCTGTCATCGTGCTGTTCTCTTTCCTTTTCGCTGCTTTCCGTTGAGGAGTGCCGGAAGTTCGCGCATGTCGCGAACCAGCAAGTCGGGCGGTGTCGCTTTGAGCGAGCGCGACCCGATGCCATACGTCACGCCGCAGGTCCACACGCCGGCGTTGCGTCCGGTCAGAACATCGGTGTCTGAATCTCCCACCACCATGGCCGCCTCGGGCGGAACTTTCAAATCTTTGAGAAGCTTGAAGACGCCCACGGGGTCCGGCTTTTTTTGATCGAAACTGTTGCCGCCGTAAATGAACGAGAAATATCGCGCCAGGCCCAGCCCGGCTAGCATCTTGCGGCTGAAGACGACGGGCTTGTTGGTGAGGACGGCAAGCTTTTTGGCGCGCAGCTCGTCGAGCGCTTCGCGAACCCCGGGATAGGGAACCGTGTGGTCGAGCATGTGATCGCGATAGTACTCGAGGAAACGCGTTGTGACCCGTTCCACAACTTTTTCAGAGGCCGACTCACCGACCGCGCGCCGGATCAGCGCCTGAACGCCCTGGCCGACGTAGGAGGCGATGCGAGCGATGGGGAGCGGCTTGAAGCCCATCTC
Organism: uncultured Acidobacteriota bacterium; assembly: GCA_964481715.1. Classification (GTDB taxonomy): domain Bacteria; phylum Acidobacteriota; class Terriglobia; order UBA7540; family UBA7540; genus JAHEKS01. The sequence continues at coordinate 5,033 of CAYZVR010000237.1, forward strand.
ATTGCGAACGGCGTTGACGCTCAGAGCGAGGTCCTTTTCGCTGTCAACAAGCGTCCCGTCGAGGTCGAAGATCAGCAGCCGAACCCGGGCGAGCGTGTTTTGAGAAATCATGGTCAGAAAAGTTTCCTCAGGCAGGAGGTGTCGCCCGACGGCCTTCGGGTACGAGGGCGCGCAGCACCAGCGCCGCTTTCTCCGCGGGAATGGGATTAAAGTAGAAACCCTCGCTGCCGAGATAACGCCGCTGTCCTTCCACCTCGGGATGAATTTCGATGTGCCAGTGAAAATCTTCCGCAATCGTTTCCCACCAGCCCTTCGGCCAGCCGCGCGCCTTCTGGTTGGGCTCGGTGTGCACGACGACGTGCAGCACTTCCGAAACATTTTCAATGCGCCGCAGGACGGACTTCAGGAATACGGCGAGGGAAAGAACGCGCTCGGGTTTTCCAACGTCTTGTTCGAACGACGAGGCGTGCCCGAGCGGCAGCACCCACACTTCATACGGCGACCGCGAGGCGAAGGGGCACACGGCGACGAAATCCGCATTCTGGTCCACCACGCGTTTCTGTTCCTTGGTTTCCTGCTGGATGATGTCGCAGAAAATACAGCGGTCTTTTTTGAGGAAGTGAAACTGGCACCAGCGGAATTCCGCTTCGATCAAAATGGGCAGCACGGGTGTGGCGAGAATCTGGCCGTGCGCGTGGCCGTGCAGGGTGGGCGTCGGCAGCACCTGATCCTTGAAGAGCGAAACGTAGCGAAAGCGCTGGTCTTGCTTCAGGTCGAGGATCCGGTCGCGGCTCACTTCCAAAACTTTGGAAATGTGTTCCGGCGAAAGGTGCGCGAGCGAGACACCGTGCTGCGGCGTTTCAACCACGATTTCGTGAGCGCCCAGCGTGTTCATCCGGTCATAAATTCCCTCGGCGCGCCGGTCGGCCCCGCCCTCGATGCGGAAGACTGGAGCGAGGTCGTGAAACGCGCGCACGGTCCAGGCGCCGCTCGAGTCCCGGCATTCGCGCACCGGCGGCGGAGTGAGGCGTTCGTTGCCGGGACAGAACGGACACTGTCCGGCGGCAGCGTGTGCGTCGGAGAGAACGGGCCGCTCGCCGGTCACCACCCAGCGGCGTGTGACGGGGTCGAGTCGAAGCTCAGCCATGAATGCCGCCTTTCCTTGTGCGGAGACCCGCGGCTCGCGTCGTCGTTCGCGGAAGAAGGCCTTCGCGAAGCCTGCTGTTTATTCTAGCCTGAAATCCGCAAGCGCGACATCGCGCTCCGCGCCGCGTAGTGGGTCACTTTGAATGCGTGTGCATGCCTCCAGGGTGTCACCCCCGCGCAA
>CAYZVR010000238.1:0-6337 GCA_964481715.1 uncultured Acidobacteriota bacterium
CGTCGTATTGCCGGCAAGCTTGGTCCATGCGGGCGTGGAGTTGGCATAAAGAATATCGCCAAGCACGGGAGAAGCGGCCACCGTGTCAGGGTGTGTTGCGGAAAGCAGATTGTGATTGCTGCTGCCGCCCGCGCACGAGCCGTTCACCCAGTTGCTCGACCCGGCGTTCCACGTCAAACACTGCGCGTCGGCGGGGCTCGAGATGGTCGCCTTGAGCGCCGTTGTGCCGCTGCCGGAGGTCGTCGCGTAATCGGTCAGGTCGCTCGCGCCCCAAACTTCCTGGCCCTGCGCGGCGTTGAGCTTTGTCGAAGCGGTTAGCCCCGCGTAGCCGCTCGCCGCGTTCTTGTTTCCGGTTACCTCACACGTTGGGCAGGAGATGGTGTTCACGGAGCGCGAGAGCGGCGTCGAGAACGAGAGCGCATTTTCTTTTGAGTTGAAGGTTGTCCAATCGCCGGAACTCAAGTAGCCGTTCTGCGATCCAGTCGCGGCGGGGATGGAAAGTGTCAAGTTGCTCGCGAGCGATCCTCCACCCGCGAGCGGCGCCGTCGTCGAAACCAGCCGGCCGGTCGGAACTTTTCCGGCAAGCAGCGAATCGGCGCTGGTGGTGAGATAGACCACCGGGTCGGAGACGGTTGAGTCGGTCTTGACTGTGCCGGAAACGGTTGCGGAAGCAATCGGCGCGGATCCCGAGCCACCGCCCGTGATAGCGCAGTCCGTGCGCAGTTGCGCGGAGTTGTCCGAACAATTGACGCCGCTCCCCGTGAAATTCAACTTGGGACGCTGCGTAAGGTCTGTGCCCGATTGCTGCACGAACTGGTAGAAGACGGACGGAGGTATCGAGGTCGGCGGCTGCGACTGGCGCACCGAAGCGGCGTCAACGGTTGCGACGTCGGGGACCACCCAGATTTCCGCGTGCACGCTGCCCTGGATGTTGATGGTTACGACGTAATAGCTGTCGCTCGGCGAAGCGGTCAGATTGGGAATCAAATCCAGCCACAGGTTGCCCGCGCCATCGTTCAAATTCCCGCTCGCATTGAGATACCCGTTGAGAATCTGGGGCCCGTATTCAATGCTGTTATAGTTTACCGACTTATTGCGCTGTACAAACACCAGGCCGTATTCCGGCGTTCCGTTCACCGTCGCCATCACCACAGGGTTCGCGCCAAGGTTGTAGGTGCCCGTCACGTGCGTTCCGGCGAAGGCAGAAGGCAGAAAACCGAAAAGGGCAGCTAAGAGCAGAGAAGGGAGGAATGGAGAAACTTTTGTAATTTGTAATTTATAATTGCGAATTACAAATTTCGAATTACAAATTCTGAATTGCAATTTCATCTTTCTTCCACCTCGACGACAAATTCAATTTGCGGGCCGCGCGCCAGCGCTCCGCCGCGCCGCGCCACGAGCGCTCCCAGATCGTGCCTGGTCACGCGCAGGTCCTGAATCTTCGAGACCGTGGAATCGAGCGGAGTCGTGGTTCCGCCGGGGACGGTCACGTGCGCGATGGGGAGCGCGGCATAAAAATCGGAGAGCGGCGCGGAAGTCAGCACCATGTCCATGGCGCGCAAATAATCCATGGCGTCTTCGGAGAGCCACTCGGGGTCGGTGCCGGTCAGCGCCAGGGCACAGAAGAAGCGCACGCTTGCGGTGCGCAAGTCGGCGTCGGAGGCGTCATCGAAGGCGGTCTCCTGCGCCACGAGCACCAGCGCGGGCCAGTTCTGGATGGGCGCGGCTTCTTTGTGGAACGCGGCGAAGCGCTTGAGCGCGCGGCCCGCCGGGCGAGCGGCGTTCACCAGGTCGAGCGCCGCCTGCTGGTCGCGCTGCAGGATCGCGATCAATTGGTTCACCAGGGTCTTCGCGAATTTTGCCTGGTAGCGAGGTGTCATTCGAGTTCCTTGGCTCCGAGGGCCAGCGCCTTCGCTTCGATTTGCGCGCGCACGATTTCAACCCAGTGCTCCGCGCGCGCCTCGGTCATGACGATCATCGGGCGCATGGGCAGCGAGCGCCCGCGGCCCGGCCCGGGTGTCTTGCCACCCTTGCGAGGACTCGCGACCGATTGAGACTTGCCGAATCCGATTCCCGTGCCGGTCTGGTGAAGCAGTGCGTAGGGCAAGCGGCTGCCGAAAAGCAGAGTTTGGCCGCTCATCTCTTCCACGTGGCCGGGCGCGCCGAGGTCGCGGAGCGAGCCGAGCAGCGCTCCAGTCGAGACGAGTATTCCGGAGCGAGGCCGGCGCGATCTTCGAAGGGTTGAAGTTGCAAGCGGCGCCCAGGGAGTGCCGCCGGCGCGGCCTTCGGTCGAGAACTGCTCGGCGATCATCTCGCGCACATCGTCCGCGACCGCGGCGAGCGCCTCGGAATTATCCGCAAGCGACGCCTCGAAATTCTCCAGCGCGTCACCGACGTTTTTCGAATCTAGAGAGCCCAGAAATGTCATCATTGCATTTCCCAATCGTGTGTCGTCCGTGGTCCTTTGTCCGTTATGACGGGCGGCCTCTCGGCGACTGACAACTGACCACTGGCAACTGACCGCTTCTTAGAAAACATCGTTCTTGCGGAAGGACACGTTGCTGTCCTCCTCCGGGTCCGCCGGGTCGGTCTCCTGGCCTGCCGTGCCGCCAAAAGACGGGTAAGCGTCTCCGGTGCGCGCGCCGGCGATAAAGAGCTTGTCGTAGGTGCCGCGCCCGAGCTCGGCGATCATGTTTTCAAACGAGCGCCGCAAGGTGTTGGGGTTTGCCCAACCCTCGGGGGAAGCGTCCGGTCCGAGCAGCGAGAACAGCGCATCGCCGAGGTCCGCCGCCGCGCCCGCTTCGTTGATGAGCGCGAGGACCGCCGAGGCCTGCGGATTGGCGGTTGCGATTCCCGCCAGCTCGTAGCCGCGCCCGACGCCGAGCGCCGTGATCCGCGCGCCGTGATTTTCGATCCACGCCTGAATCTGCGCGTCGGTGGGATTCTGGTTTGCCACGCCGCGCTGGAATCCGGGATAGTGCGCCGCAACGGCGTCAATGGTTGTGAAGCTCATGAGTCACCTTTTGGAGGGGCGTCCGTCAGCCGACGGACGCCCCATCCGTTTCGGGTGCAGGGGCGATTCATCCCCCGGTTAAACCGGGGGAATCGCCCCTACAGTGTTACGCCACTGCCGACAGCCACAGGTAAGCGGCGATGGGCGCCACCACCTTCATGTCGTAGTAGAGTTGCGATTCCACGATGTCCGCCGTGCGCGATTCATCGCGGTAACGTTTGACTAGGAAGCCGTCGGTGTTTGCACCGAACAGCCACGTGAACTGGTAGCCGAGCGAGAGGGTTCGCCGGCCAGCCGCCGCCGGGCGGTAGAAAAGCAACGCGTTTTTGCCCCAAATGTAGTCGAGCGAATCCGCGGCGCCTTCCTTGGCGGTGTTCTTGATGGCGGCGGCGACGTAGAAATTGTCCACGTTGAACGCCGACTTCAGGTGGTCCGGCTGCAAAACGCCCACCTGGGTGTACTTGAACCGGTCGATAATTTTCGGATGCTCGCGCAGCGCCAGAAATACCGGATAGCTGACCAGCATGGAATTCGGCGCCTGGCCGATCTGCTTCAAAATCGGCCCCTTCTGGTTTTCGACCGCGACGATGGGATCGGAGTTGGTGAAGTCGGACCACTGGCTGGTGCCGGAAAGAGTGGTATTTTGCGTGACCACCGTCGGGTCCGTCGCGCGCGACGCGGCCAGGATCTCGCGCTGCAAGTAGATGAGATCGGTGAGCGTCTCGGTGGTATCCACGTCGACGTCGATGGCCTGGTCGGCGTTGGCGCGCAGCTCGTCGGGAATAGCCTGAGCGAGCGCGTGGCCTTCGCAGAAGTAGGTGTCGGTGGAAAGCGTCCAATCAATCTCGTTGGCGCGCGCGCCGGGGCGGCGAGCGTCATCGAAAATGCGGAAGCGGTCCTTGGAATAGATGAAGTACTTGTTCGACTGCTTGGTGACGGGCGCCACGGGAAAAACCTGGTCCGCCACAAACTGCGAGTTGCGATAGGCGATGGAGACCGAAGTCAGTGCCTGGTCCACATGCACCATGGAAATATCGGGCATAACGTTTCTCCGTGCCGCTTGCAGTTCGCGCTCCGCGCGCGGGTTACGTCGGCGCGTCCGTCGTCTGACGGACTGCGCCCAACGAGGGCGGGGCAAGCCCCGCCCCTACAACGCGGAGACCCGTCAGCGGGTCGCTGTCTTGCAAGCAGGAAAATGTACCCCGGCCGCTGACGGCCGGGACCGAACCCGCAACAAAATTGCGTCATTGATTCATCGGGTCATCGGGCCATTGAAAAAATGGCCCGAGGGCTCAATCGCTCAATGACCCGATCAACTGACCGGCATCACGACCGGGTTGGGCGAGAGGAAGACGAAAAAGATCTCGCCGGCCGCGGCCGAGGATTCGGCGACGCCCAGGACGTGATGGAGCGTGGCCGAGCCGGGCACGGTCGCGAGGTCTGACTTGCGCAGGCTCCCGTCCGACGCGCCGACTTCCACGTAGTCACCCTTGGTGATGGTGCCCGAGGCGAAAGCGCGCGAGATGCCGTACTTGCGCACCGCGACGTTTTCGTTCTGGGTCGGCTGCGCTTCCTGCGTGATGCCGAGCGAGAGCTGGTTGGCTGCGGTCGGCAGCTTGCACTCGCCGTCGTTCGTGCTGGGGACGACGGCGCGATATTTCGTCACGCCGCCGGCCGTTGTGATCTTGTAGGTTTTGTCTAAAACGTACGTTGCTCCTGCCATGTGTCCTCCAGGTGGGGCAGGGCTTGCCCTGCCCGATTAGGGCGCAGCAAGCAGCGCCCCTACGAATTCAATTTATTCTGAGCTGCTGACCGCGCGACGGTACTCGCGCGCGAGTTCGGGTTGTTCGCGGCTGATTTCGCTCAACGCCTGGCCGAACGAAATGCCGCGCTCGCGCATGCGCTGCTCGGCGAGTAGCTTGACCTGCGTTTGCGCGCCTTCGGGGGCCGCGCCGGAAAAGCCCACGGGGCGCAGCGGCACCAGCGGTTTCTGGTCGGCGACGATGCGGCGGAAAGTGGGGAGATCCGCGAGCGCGATCTTGCGCCAGTCGTCGCGGCGGCGCGGCAGAATCTTGCCGGTGCGCACGGCGTTTTCGAGTTCGCGGTCCACTTCGCCGCGGAAAAGCTCGAGCGCCGAAACGGATTTGCCCGCCGCGTCGGCTTCCGAAAGAAACGCGCTGGCGCGGGTGAGCGGGATTTCTTCCGCGGCCTCCTGCGCCTGCGGAGCGGCTTCGGAGGCCCGGGCCTCCCGCGCGTGAGGGGCTGCTTCGGACCCGAGGGCCTTGGCGCAGGCCTTGACGTTTGCCGGGTCGGCTAAAAATTCCTGGTTCTCGTGCATGACTTTCACGCTTCCGTCGACGACGGAAAGTTGGACTTTCTTCATAGAACCTCCTGCGATGTGACGAGCTGCTTCAGAGTCTTCGACCAAACGAAACTCGGGATCGGACAAACGGATGGGCGGCATTTCCTCGAGGAACGGCCGGTTGGTGAGGGCGACGGTGGAAAGCGTTGCGCCCACGGGTTTGCCGTTTTTCTTCGAGCGCGCCGACCAGTCAATGGCGGGTGAAATGTAGCGGTACTCGCGATTGGCGATGAGCCGCCGCGCGCGGTCGGTGGGTTCGTACCAGCCCCACAAGATAAAGCGGGACTCAGGACTCGGCACTCGGGAATCGGGGTCCGAACCCCGAACCCCGGACACCGAATCGCGAAGCGGTTCCGGTGCGTCCATTCGCACAATTCTTCCGGCGCTCGGAATCGGCCCGCCAGCGGCAACTTCCGGCATTTCGCTCGCGTGGTCGTAGTCCACATTGATTTCGCCGTTCTGGCGCCCGCGGAAGTTGCGAACGATCGCCTCCAGGTCATCGCGGGTGATCGCAAACTCGCGCGTGCCGCGCACCCAGCGTCCAGTGACGGCGAGCGCGATGCGCGCCAGCTCATCCTGGGGCGCGATGGGCGCGGCGAGGGTCGAAATAAATCGCGGTGCGGATTCAATGTTGGCTGCGAGCATGAAAACCTCCGGGCTAAGACAAATCAAAAGTCAAAAGTCAAAGGTCAAAAGTTAGAATCCCCTTCTATCCAAACTATCCGATGTATCGTCCGGGGGACTGGGTGCTGGGATTTTCTCCAGTCCCTAATCCCGAATCCCGAGTCCCGCGTTTTTCCGGCGGCTGCGGCAATCCCAGCTCGCGGGTGATGAACTGAGCAAGCTCGGGGAAGGGCTCGATCACGCGGACCTGCGCGAGGCGTCCCAGCGTGTCGAGCACCTGATCGAAGCTCCGCGCGCGCAGGTTCGAGACGGTGAGCACCGGGTAGCGCCCGACACGC
>CAYZVR010000239.1:0-6322 GCA_964481715.1 uncultured Acidobacteriota bacterium
TGTACACCACACCCATGCCGCCGCCACCGAGCTTTTCAAGGATGCGATAGTGGGAGATAGTTTTGCCAGTCAAATCGCTAAGCCCAGCTTTCCTGAATGAGAGAAGTTCCGGTGCGCGTCATCTTAGCGATAGGTGCGCGTTAAAGCAACACCATGATTTATCAGTTCATTCATGGCATGATGAGCTGCTCAATCGCTGCCATTCATTCGGAGGTCCTCAATGATAAGAACCCGCTCGCTTCTCGTTTTGATAGCGTTCACATTCGCCCCTACCTTTGTCCTTGCGCAGGCTGTGCAGCCGAAGATCATTGACGCGCACCACCACTACAACGGCGATCCTGCGTACCTCGATAAGCTCACGGCCAAACTCGATTCGGTTGACGGCCTGGCGTTGCTGATTACCGCTCCCAAGGATTTGACCACCGTCACGGCGTTCATCAAGGGACACCCGAATCGGCTGATGTGCCTCGGGGAACTGCGCCTTGACGACCCTTTGGCGGTATCCCTCGTGGACCGTTTTCACAAGGCCGGATGCGTGGGTTTGGGTGAAATCACTTCGCCCCTCAAGAAATACGACGACCGCAGTTATTGGCCCATCTACACCCGCGCAGAAAAATACCGCATGCTCATCCTGTTTCACACCGGAATCGTGAACCGCTGGAAACCCGAAGTTCCATCCGACATCAGCGTTGACCGCATGCGTCCCACCACTCTCGACGGCATCGCGCGGCGCTTTCCCAAGCTGACGATCGTCGGCGCGCACCTGGGAAATCCCGATTACGCCTGGGCGGCGGAAATCGCCCGCTGGAATCCCAATCTCTATTTTGACCTTTCGGGCTCCTCGCTCCTCAAAAAGCAAAGCGACCCGACTTTCTGGAAGACCATCTTCTGGTGGTCGGGCGTGGTCAGTTCGCACACGCCCGCCGGCGGCCCGGATGCGTTTGAAAAACTGGTGTTCGGCTCGGATGTCTTTGGTGGAGAGCTGGAAGAATTCGACCGCGAGCTCGAGCGCTACCACCAGATGCTTGACGCCTGCGGCGTTCCCATGAAAGCCCAGGACAACATTTTCAGCGGAACGATGTGGCGGATGCTCACAAAGTAGCGCCAACCTTCAGGCTGCCAAATCCTGTGTCCGAATGAAGGCGAACCCTACGGCGTCAATCGTTGGATATCCCCCGGCACGGACTTCAAGGTGGGATCGAGCCGTTGCGCATGGCGATAGAGTTCCAGCGCCGGCGAGCGAAAACCCAGCTGATCCACACTCCGCGCTTTCAAGACTTCCAGATGCGAGTCCGCGATGGTGCGCTCGGCTTTCAGTACCTCCACCAACGCTTCGGAATGTCGTTCCTGTAGAAACAACGCGCGCGCGAGGCCGTAGCGCAATCGGCCATCATCCGGTTGGCAGTTCAATCCTTCCCGGAAGTCCCGTTCAGCTCTGACTGCGTCGCCTCGCCTCTCTTGTTCAAGACCTCGTCCATTAGCAAGTTCGGATTGGACGCGGCGCAGGAGTTGAAACATCAGCAGCCCGGCAAGCATCACTCCAAGCGCACCCGCGAGCGTGCGAGCCCAGGGCTTTTCCCCTGCCGGCGCCATTCCGCGCATCGGAGTCTCGGGTTGCGGACCTGCCGGCATCAGCAGTCCCGGGAAAGCCATGAGTGTGAAAAGCAAAATAAGCGTCGGCGGGATGGCAAATTGAAAATTGAAGAGCGAGTCAGCGAGGATTGCGGTCACGCCACCGGAACTGGCGCCGAGCCACAGTCTGATCGAACGAGGACTCACCGCCGAAACTCTCCGCACCTCGCGTCCGTAAGTCCACAGCAACCATCCGAAGGCCACGAAGCCCACAGCGCCGGCCTCGAGCAGTATTTGCAGCGGATCGTTGTGTAGCTGGCGAGTGTGAGTCCAGTGGCGAACGTACTCCGGGTGAGTTTCGAGGAACCGGGCCTGCAAATCGAGGAAACGCAATTGAAACGTGCCCCAGCCGCCGCCAAAAAGCGGGTGCTCAGTAAACATCGGCCAACTGGCGCGAGCCAGGTAGAGCCGCCCTTCGAGGTGAATCAGGCGAGCCTGTATTTGTTGCAGCAAATCCGGCACGAAAGCAAGCACGCCGATGGGGAAAATCCATCCGGCCAGTTGAACCACCGAGCCAGATTTAGACTTAAGCGTCGCAGCAGAAGTTCCCGGCTCCTTCCATTTCCAGACGGCACTCGCGACAACCAAACCGGCCGCCAGTCCCAACCACGCACCGTGCGAGCGCGTGCCGAGGATCGCCGCGAACATGATCAATGCGGCTGCCAACGCGGCCACTCTTGCCCTGATCTTTTTCGACGTCCCAGCCAGTGCCAGCGCGAGAAAAATGCCGCCAATCAGGTAACCCGCGACAAAGTTGGGGTTCCCAAACGTGGAATACAACCGCATAAAAGGGCGCAAAGTACCCCATTCAACGTGGTAACCTCCAAACTGCAACGGGTCGTGTCCCGCCCATTGCAGGACCGCGACGGCGGCCACTCCAACGCCGGCAATAGTCCCAAGCGTCGCGAGCCAGCGCACCCGCGATTCTCCCTTGTCCCAGGAGTAAAGCAAGCGCAGCCACAGCGGCCCGCAGAGGAAGTATTGCGCCTCGACAAAGCTGAATGCCGGAAGCGGACTGGCCAGGCAAGAACACGCGACCGCCAGGGACAGTAATCCCAGTGGCGCGCCGAGGCGGAAATATTCGGGCCATCGGTGCCGGCCCCAACCCAGGCTCAGAGCCAAGCCCGCTGCTCCGACAAGGACCAATCCCTCGGTAAGGGCCACCTTGAGGTAGGTGAATTGTTCAGCGAAGCCGCGGTAGAACACCAGGGGAGTAATCAGCAGGAGTCCCAGCTCGAGCAGCCTGACGGCCGCTCGGCTGGATGCGCTCGCGCGCGAGGATTGCATGGACGGATTCTACACCCGGCGATAGGACTCACTTCTTCAGCTTTTGCTTGAGATCGTCGTAGGCTTGGCTCGGAGGTAAACCGTCCTTCGCCACGCCCATAAAGTTTTGTATTTTCCCGTCAGCCCAGGTGATGCTGAACACATCCGAGGGCATGTCCCCGATCGGGCCTGGTATAAAAAATTTCTCGACCTTTTTCACTGCCGAAGCCGGCTTCTCGAAGACGGTTTTGCCGCTTTGCACATACTTGACCGAATCCGGTGAGACATACATTTGGCATTCCTGCAAAAAGGCGGGATTGGTCTCCCACTTTTTTTGAAACTCAATCTGGGCGTTCAAATACGCTTCATACGTGCTTGCCGGGTCGTCTTCTCTACCTATCGGGCCCTCACTCATCAGGCACGCGCCCCTTGCCACAGCCAGGGTAGAAGAGCTTGAGATGGCAAAGTTTGCCCCCGTGACCTGCATGACCTGGCCGACCTGCGGCGTCCCTTCAACGGCCGGACCTGTTTCCGCCGTCGCTCCCCCGGGAGGAACTTCCAGAGCAATCAGGCATTTGGTATCTTCCGCTTCCGGCGGGACTTTGACGTGGAAAACAGCACGGTCAACACTCTCAACATGGAAGCCCTCGGGTTTGAAGTTTCCACAATCCATTCGGAGTTTCATCTTCTCGGCGAAGTTCTTGCCCGTAAATACCACATCACCTTCCCAACCCGGCGGAACGGCATCAGGTTTGATCGCCGTTACTTCGGGCATTGGCCCTTGCTCGACTGTGTTCACCGGTGACGATTTCCCGACCTTGGGAACTCTAATCTTGGGGATTCCCAATTGCGCTGCGGAGGTGCAGACTCCAAATACAACCAACGCACAAACCGTCCCCGACAACTCGAGCCATCGCCCTAAGCCCACGCGATTCCGTGACCCAAACATATTCTTGCCCTCCCAAGCTCTCTGTGAGTTACAAGCGCACTCTGTGCCGGAAAGCCCTTCCTTGGTCCAAGTGTCCAGGAGAATACAGCCGGTCGCCCGGGTTCGACAAGGGATAAATTGTCGCGGGAAGTGAGCGCATCCGGTGCCATTTCGGTTCCAACCTCTATTGCATCGCGTGGTGGAGAGAATCAACGATGGCTTGCGAGTCCGGCGAGCGCAACGAGCTCGCCATGAAATTGTAGGTCTTCCCGGAATTCAGAATGATGTGAAAAGTGCCGGTGTTGACGCCGAAGACGACATTGGAGTCAACTTCTTTAATCTCGGCGACCGGCACTGAAAAGACTTCCTTCCCCTCTTCGTTAAAGGCCAGCTTCCCGGCGGCAAGGGCAAGCGTCCCCTTGGATTTGGTCGGGTTCTGCAAGATTGAAATCCCTTCGCCCAGGTTGAAAACCTCGAAACTCTCCTGCGCCTGGACACTCTTCGCCGTTCCAACCTTCTCGGCGGTCTTCGTCGCGCCCGTAGTGTCTGTGACTTCGAACCGGCCTTCGACTTCCGTATCATCAGGATTGATGACGAACAGGCCGGTCTCACCGAGCGAGGCGTCGGCGGCGACCTGGATGTCCACCGTCAGCTCGCTGGATTTGGATAATTTCGTTCCGAGCACGTGAATCCCCCGATTTGAAAAGCTGACCTTCGCGCCCTCGGCAAAGCGTTTGCCCTTGATCTTGAGTTGTGCCTCGCTCCCACGCGCCGCGCTCGGCGGTGTGACCGAGGAGACTTCCGGCGCGGTGTCCTTTGAAGGCACGGCCGTGGTTTCCGGCACGGTGGCGGGCGGTGGAGGAGCTGGCGTGCTCGCTTTCAGAATTGTAAACGAAGTTTCCGCCGCCGGCCCGGCGGGGTTTGAGACGTAAAGGCTGACCTTACCGGACTTGGCCGATGGATTGATTTGCAATTTCGCCCGAAGATTCGACGCATCCACTCTCTCTGTACCCGTGACGCGGACCGCCGGACTCGAAAAAGAAATGTAAGCGCCCGCGGAAAAGTTCTGCCCTTCGATCTGGACCGTCACATCGCTCCCGGCCGCGGCCTGATTGGGCGTTACCTTGGCGATCTTGGGCGTCGCATCGGCAGGAACCTCACCTCCACCCTGCAGGGCAGAACTCGCCGGCGAGGCAGTTGCGGAGACGAGGGCGAACAACATCAGAGCGATTGCCGCAGGCCCGCCTGCTCCGGGCACTCTTTGCAGCCGACCGGTTCTTGAGTTGGATACTTCCACGGTTAAATCCTCCTGCCGCTCTGCGATGGGCTGTTTCCGGCTTGTGGGATGAGCAACCAGCCCGTCAGCCGACGGGCCTTGGGGCCCGTCAGCCGACGGGTTGGCGTCCCGCGGCCATTATAAACCTCGCGTTGCAACTAAGCGACAAAGGGCAATGCCGAAACGGTCAAAGGTAACCCGAAGACCTTCACTTCTTGGCAGGAAATTTCTCGGCTTTCATCAGCCCTGCTCCTTCTTTGATCCAGATGAGCTGATTGGTTTCGACATCTTTGAGCGCGTCCACCTGCCCGCTCGGCCACCGGACTTCCACCAGGTCGGCCTTTTCGACGCGGCCCATCCCGAAGTGAAGCCTCAGGTCGCTTTGAGAAATGAAGCTGCCGCCGCTGCGCACCTCATCCATTTGCGCGTGCGTGCCGGCCACCACTCGGACGCGCGCCCCGATGCCGGTGCGGTTTGAGCGCGTGCCGACGACCTTTACCTTGAGCCACCGATGCTTTTCGCCGCCGTCGTTGCGAAGCAATAAGGGCGACTCATTCATGTTATTGATGGCGATGTCCGTGTCGCCGTCGTTGTCAAAGTCTCCGAACGCGACGCCGCGCGCCGAGCTTGCATGCGTGACGCCCGGCCCCGCCTGCGCCGAAACGTCTTCGAACCGCCCGTTGCGAAGGTTACGGTAAAGGATCTTGGGTTCTTTGAAAGGCGTATTCAAGCCGGCTTTTTCGAGTTCCGGGTAAACGTGCCCGCAAGCCTGGAAAACGTCCAGCCAGCCGTCGTTATCAACATCCACGAACCCGCAGCCCCAGCCGAGATAACGCGTATTCATTCCCATGCCGGCGGCAAAAGTCGTGTCCGTAAACGTGCCGTCTTGGTTGTTGCGATAAAGGGAGGAAGTGTCATCGGAAAAATTCGTTTTGAAAATATCGAGCCAGCCGTCGCAATTGTAATCGCCGACAGAGGCGCCCATGCCCGCCTGCTCCTGGCCGTCCTCGTTGTAGGCGCTCCCCGCGACGACGGCGACGTCAGTAAAAGTTCCGTCGTGGTTATTGCGGTACAGGATGCTCGGGGTGGAATCGCACGCCACGTAAATGTCCGGCCAGCCGTCGTTATCGAAGTCGCCGGTAAGCGCGGAAAAAGCATACGTCCCGCTGGTCTTCAGGATACCGGCCTTTTCGGTGACGTCAGAGAACGTGCCGTCGCCG
>CAYZVR010000240.1:0-6199 GCA_964481715.1 uncultured Acidobacteriota bacterium
TGAAACACGGCCCCAACGCCCTGATCGCCGACGGCCTTCCCGTGGTCGTCATCGCTACCTGTGACTGGAGCTCAGCGGATTCCAAGCTTCGTTACGAGCGGACTATTTCGAACATCAAGGAAGCGAAAGCGCGCGGCGCCGCGATCGTCGCGCTCGTCACCGAAGGCGACCGCGAAGTGCGCGACATGGCGGACCACCTGATCGTTTTGCCCCAAACGAACGAGCTGCTCTCAACCACGCTCGAGGCCGTGCCGCTCCAGTTGCTCGCTTACCACATCGGCGTGCTGCGCGGCTGTGACGTGGATCAGCCGAGGAATCTGGCCAAGTCGGTGACGGTGGAGTAAAGAGCTGAGTCGAAAGTTGAAAGTTGAAAGTCAAACAGGCGACCGCTGTTCCTTTCGACTTTCGACCCTCAACTGTGAACCCCTTTCATGAAACTCGTCTACTCCGACCAATACGACCTGAACCTCGGCAACCACGTTTTTCCTTCGATCAAATACAAACTGACCAAGGAAAAGCTCCTGAGCGACGGGGTGGCGCGCCCGGAAGATTTCGTCGAGCCCGAGCCTGCAACGGATGAAGACGTCCGGCTCGTTCACGACCGCGATTACGTCTGGAAACTCAAGAACGCCAAACTTTCCCTCGTCGAAATTCTTCGTCTGGAGATTCCTTATTCGCCGGAACTCATGCGCGCCGTGTGGCTTTGCGCGGGCGGCTCGATTCTCTCTGGAAGGCTGGCGCTTGCGGACGGCGCCGCCGTAAACATTGGCGGCGGATTTCACCACGCGTTCCCGGACCACGGCGAGGGCTTTTGTGTCATCCACGATGTCGCCATCGCCATCCGCCGGCTGCAAAAGGACAAAGTCATCGAGCGCGCCATGACGGTTGACTGCGACGTTCACCACGGCAACGGCACGGCGGCCATTTTCGCCGCGGACCCGAGCGTCTTTACTTTCTCCATCCATCAGGCGAACAACTATCCCTATCCAAAGCCGCCCAGCAGCCTGGACATTCACTTGCACGACGGCGTTGAGGACGAGGAATACCTAGCGGCACTCGAAGAAGGACTCGACAAATCGCTCGCAGACTTTCAGCCCGACCTGCTTTTCTATCTCGCCGGCGCCGACCCTTACCGTGAAGATCAGTTGGGGGGAATTAAGCTAAGCCTGGACGGACTTGCGCGGCGCGACCGGATGGTTTTCGAAAAAGCGCGCGCAAAAAAAATCCCCGTCGCGGTCACCCTCGCCGGCGGCTACGCCCGCCACGTCGAGCACACCATTCGGATCCACACCGAGACCGTTCGCATCGCAAAGGAGTTCGCGGGTGAGCGCTGAGGGCGCCACGTGGTCATGCGCGATTACGAATCTTTGCGAACCAAGTACAGCCGGCGCCTGAGTCCGAAGTCGGTAAGGCGCCCTCTGAACTCTCCCACGAATCCATCCACGGCCAGCTTTACACCTCTAAAGTCTTCGGAGGTGTAGTCATCAAACGCCATCCAACCTCCCACCACGAGCTTTTCAAAAACCCAACGCGCGCAAAAGCTCATGGACTCTTTGAGGTCGCAGTCTACCAGCGCGAGGCAAAACGGACCCGAAAGGCCGGGCAGGGTCTCCTGAAAGTAGCCCCTGACCGGGCGGACCGCTTCGGTCAATCCCAACTTTTGTAATTTGCGACAAACATATTCGTAACTGGTGGAGGCGTGCGCGTCGTCCTTCTGGTTCGACAGTCTCAACTCTCGTTCTTTCCGGAGTTCGTTCCGATTAAAGCCCTGGAAGCTGTCGCAAGCGTAGACGATCTTGGGAATCTGTCGGGCGCGAAGCCAGCGGGCGAGGATAATCGCGGTCCCGCAGCGCGACGAGCCTAATTCAATCAGGTCACCGGGCAACCGTGCGGCTTCCTCCAAACACTCTATGAGATCATCCAGGCCCGACGGGTCCAGGTTCGATTCGAAGTTCACGAGCGATGTGTGGTAAAGCGAGGGGAAGCTTAAGAGCAGGCGGTTGAGGGCCGGGCCCGGAATAATTCTCTTCAGTTTCGCTTTCCAGCCCATCGTTCGTTTCGAGGAGCGACCCTTCGTGGATACGCTTCTATCGCATCAGATTCTTCAAGTCTTTCCACCCGATAACAATAATGTGATTGTCCTCAAGCGCCTTTTTGAACTCGGGGCTCGTCAAGGTTTTGAAATCGCGCTCGCGCCAGGCGGCGCCGTAGTCCGGGTGATCCAGGCTCACCCCCTGTAACTCCGCGTCGTCATAGCCGAGGTGGACGATCAATTCGGTGAGTCCCGGCTTCAGGTTCTTCATCGCGTTCAGGTACCATTCCGTCCAGAGCTCGGGCGCGACGCTTGGCCGCATCATTGCAACCGCGTCGAGGATGCTGTCATCATCACGGAACAGCTCATGGGTTTTGGGCGACAGGCTGGGAAGTCGCAAGGCGAGAAACGGCAGACCGTACTCACGCGCCACTTTGACATACACGCCGACAAGCTCAGGGCTCGCGAAAAGCGTGCCCATGTGCGAGTCCACGTGCGTCGGCTCGATTCCCATCTTTTTGGCCAATTCGACCTGGGCGCGTAATTCGCGCTCGACCTCTTCGGGCTTCGCGTGCGCGACGGCGGGCGGGACGTCCGGCCAAAAGTATCCATTCGCGTCGAGCAGGCTCGGCACCTGGTCTCGCGAGGCGACCGGCCCCCAGCGATAAATTTTCCATTCGCTCGTAAGCGTCAAGTGAAGGCCCAGGTCGGCGTCCGGGTGTTGCCGGGCGTACTCGGCCACTTCGGGCAGCCACGGGCAGGGCACCATGATGCTCGCAGAGCTGACCGCCTTCTGGTCGAGCCCCGCAAAACTTGCGCGGTCGACCGAGTGCGCGGCAGCCAAATCGTCAGCGTGAATGATCAGGAGCTTCGCGTCGGCGGGATAGCCGAGCCGCTCCGCGACGTTTTTATTCTGTGCGCGCGCAAGAGAGGAAAACAGAATGAGAGCCAGCAAGCAACTCAGCACAGCCGCGGTTGAGCGCCCGGTCAGCATAAAACTCCTCCTTGAATCCAGAGGCGGAGATTAACACATTAGTTTGCGATTTTGACCAGATGAGTGTTGAACGAGCGCCAGGGCCCAGCTAAAGCTCCAGCACCAAACGCAGTGCTTCCTCGACTGAGCTGAGGTCTTGAGCCGACAGCTCACCCATGCGTCGGGTAAAGCGTTCTTTCGTCACCGCGTGGATTTGATCTACCACCGCTACAGCCTTCCGATCAGCGCACATAACCGGAACCAGCAAGGGCGGCGCGGCCTTGGGCGCACTTGACAAGGGGACTATCACCACCGTGCGGCGGCGCTCATTGAGGACGTTGGTTCCCATCACGAGGCACGGACGGGTCTTCTTGATTTCCGAACCCAGCGTCGGATCGAGTCGTACCCACCAGACTTCACCGCGCCGGGGTATCATCCCATGGCTCCGCCACCTCGTCGCCGAGGGCATCGAGTTCCCGCTCCACGGCCTTCACGGAGCGGCTGCGGTTGGCCACCTCTGCCGCCCTCGCCAACAGGCGGTCTCTTTCGCGGAGCTGACGCGAGAGCGCGCCGGCTACATAACGCGAGCGATTGCGGGCAGGGACACGCTTGACCAACTCCGCAGCAAGTTGCTCAGGCAAACTGAATGTCATCTTTCGAGTGGCCATACAGCCATACTACCATAATTCGGGCGGCTTGGCCCTTTGGGAGGAACCGCTCAGAAGGGCTGCCCCTTCAGTGGCCGGATTTTCTCAGGGCGGGGCTAGTCGGCTATTTTCACGAGGTGAGTGTTGAGCGAGCCCGAGCGGAAGCCTTCGAGATCGAGCGTTACAAAGTCGAAGCCGAGCGGCTTGAAAATCTCAACGAGCTTGCGGGCCATTTCGGGGGAGAGTGCCAGCGGCAATTCTTCCGGCGCGATCTCGATGCGCGCCAGCTTGTCGTGATGCCGGACGCGGAACTGGCGAAAGCCCAGGGCGCGCAGCGCGGCTTCACCTTCTTCCACCACGGCCAGCCGTTCCGGCGTCACTTCGATCCCGTAAGCAATGCGCGAGGAAAGGCACGCCGAGGCGGGACGGTTCCAGACGGGGAGCGTGGCGCGGCGTGCGAGCTCTCGGATGTCGGCCTTCGTCAGGCCGGCGTCGAGCAGCGGCGCGAGGACCCGGTGTTCGCGGGCGGCGCGCTGTCCGGGACGCC
The DNA here is from genome assembly GCA_964481715.1 of uncultured Acidobacteriota bacterium. GTDB lineage: Bacteria > Acidobacteriota > Terriglobia > UBA7540 > UBA7540 > JAHEKS01. The sequence goes on from CAYZVR010000240.1 coordinate 4,200, forward strand.
AGTCACCCTGGTCGTCCACGTTTACGCCATAGGCGACGGCGGCGAAGCCGCGGCGAGTGACCAGCTCATCGAGCTTGTCAAAGAGCTCGTCCTTGCAAAAGTAGCAGCGGTCGGGATTGTTGGCGCGGTAGGCGGGGTTCGAAAGCTCGTCGGTCTCGATAAACTCGTGAGGCAATTGGAAACGCGCCACGACAGCCGCGGCTTCTTGACGGTCGCGCTCGGAGTAACTGGCGCTCAATGCCGTGACGGCCAGCATCCGCTCGCCCAGCGCCTGGTGCGCCGCGTAAGCAAGGTAGGCTGAGTCCACGCCGCCCGAATACGCCACGACGAGCGACGGAAGCCTGGCAAGCTCCTCGCGCAGCCGGCGCTCTTTCGCATCCAGTTCTTCCATAGGCCGAAACCTGACACTTAGCTTACCAACTCCGAGGTCAACGGACAACCCACTGGAAAGAAGTTGAAAAACGGCTCGTCGTGCCCCACCCAGCGAAAATGACGTGCCCTATTGGACGAGCGTTCCCTGCCCGCCGTTGGCGTCGTTCTTGATGAGGCAGGCGGCGGCAACCTGATCGCCTTCTTCCAGGTTGATCAGCCGCACGCCCTGCGCCGAGCGGCTCGACTCGCGAATCTCACTCGAATCGAGGCGGGTAATTTTTCCCTGTGCGGAGATGATCATGACTTCCGATTCTTCCGTCACGCTCAGCACGCCGACCACCTTGCCGTTGCGCTCGGCGGTCTTGACGTTGATCACGCCCTTGCCGGCACGCGACTGCATGCGGTATTCAGTGATGGCCGTGCGCTTGCCGTAGCCCTTCTCGGTAACGGAAAGGATCAGCTCTTTTTCTCCGACGATTTCCATGCCCACCACGTAGTCGTCCTTGTCAAGGTCCATGCCGTTCACGCCGTAAGCGGGGCGGCCCATGTCGCGCACATCGGTTTCAGAAAAGCGGATAGCCATGCCTTCGTGCGAGGCGAGGAAAATCGTGTCGCGGCCGGAGGTGTGCGTGGCGGCGATGAGCTCGTCGCCTTTTTCGATGCCCATGGCGATGATGCCGCGCGACATGGGGTTTGAGAATTCCGAGAGGCGTGTCTTTTTTACGATGCCTTGCCGCGAAACCAGAAGCCCGTAGCCTTCGGCGGCGTAAGTTTCGCCGTCCACGGTGATGTCCTTCGACTCTTCGGGCAATTCCTTGACGGCCACCAAGTCCGCGACTTTCTCACCCGAAGAAAGGTTCACGAGGTTGACGATATTCTTGCCGCGGCCCGCCGCGCCCACATCGGGAATCTCGTACACCTTCAGCCAGTGCACGCGGCCGATATTCGTGAAGACCAGAATGTAGCTGTGCGTGGAAGCGATAAAGAGGTGTTCGACAAAATCCTCTTCGCGGGTCTTCATGCCCAGGCGTCCCTTGCCGCCGCGCGCTTGCTGGCGGTAGATCGAAAGCGGCGTGCGCTTCATGTAGCCCGAGTGCGAGACGGTGATCACCGCTTCCTCGACGGCGATCAGGTCTTCGAGTTTGATCTCCGCCTGCTCCTCGATGATCAGGGTCCGGCGCGCGTCACCGTAATCTTTCTGCACCTGCTTGAGCTCGTCCACGATGAGTTTCTTCAGGGCCTTTTCACTGCGAAGGATTTCCTCGTACTCGGCGATCTTTTTCTGCAGTTCGTCGAACTCCTGCTGGACCTTCTCGCGCTCGAGAGCCGTCAAGCGCTGCAACTGGAGTTCGAGAATCGCCTGCGCCTGGCGCTCGGTGAATTCGAAGCGCTCCATCAACCCGTCGCGCGCGTCCTTGGGAGTTTTGGAGGCGCGGATCAGCTTGATGATGGCGTCCAAGTGCGAAAGCGCCTTGAGGAAGCCTTCCAGGATGTGCGCGCGCTCCTGCGCCTTGCGCAGCTCGTACTGCGTGCGCCGGCGAACGACGATGACGCGGTGGTCAATGAAGAGTTGGAGGGCTTCGGTAAGAGGAAGCGTGCGCGGCTGGCCGTTGACGATGGCCAGCATG
>CAYZVR010000241.1:0-6151 GCA_964481715.1 uncultured Acidobacteriota bacterium
GTTGGCCCTGCTTCGAGATCTCGCCGGCGGCCCGGTCGAGCATCCCCTTTTCTTCATAAATTTCCTCGAGTCTCATGTGGGACACGACAAAGCCGGAATCGATTTTGAGCGCCTTCTCGGCCTGCTCCATGGCCAAATCGTTCTGACGCGCGAGGCGATAGATCCATGCCAAATTGGCGGTGATGATGAGGGAGAGGGGATCGGCCTCAATCGCTTTCTTCATTTGCGTGATGGCTTCTTCGTACCTTCGCTGGGGAGCCAGGCACACCAGAGCATAGAAGTATCGCCCCTCCGCGTAATTGGGATTGAGTTCGAGGGCGCGCTGGAATTCGCGTTCGGCCCCCGCCCAATCCCAGTCGTAAGAAGCCAAGACCTGGCCGAGCGCGGCGTGAGGTTCAGCCAGAGAGTCATCAAGCGCTAAAGCTTTGCGCGCCGCGGCCTCCGCTTTGGGTATGGCCTCTTGAGGAGTGAGCAGATTGTAGTCCGGGAAGAGATTGTAGGTGTCCGCCACTCCTGCGTAGGCTGGCGCAAAGGTGGGGTCGAGGGAAATGGCTTGCTGAAAAGATTGGAGAGCCTGCTTGAGCGAATCGGGGGTTCGTCGGTTATAGGCGTAACGCCCACGAAGGTACGCCTGGTAGGCTTCGTTGTTTTGGGTTGGAGCCTTGGCGAGTTGTCGGGCTTCTTCGGGAGTGAGCTTCAGTCGGAGTTTCTCAGAAATCTGTTGCGCGATTTGCGTCTGCGCGCCCGCGATCTCCTGCGGGGAGAAATTGAAATGTTCGCCCCAAAGCTCCGAGCCATCCTCGACGCTGACAAGGTCGGTCTGGATGACCATGCGGTCGGCCTGGCGTGACATCGTGCCGGTCAGGACGGCGAGCGTGCCTTCGATGGTGAGGTGGTGCGGGAAGCGCTCGCCCAGCTCGCGCCCGACCTTAAGAGGATCATCCTGACTGTTCTTGAACCGAAAAACCGTGGCGCGCGCCAGGACGCGCAGGCTGGGGAGCTGGGCGAGATTGTTGATGACGCCTTCGGTGATTCCATCGCTCAGGTAATCCTGGGCCGCGTCGTGTGTGCCATTTAGGAAGGGAAGTACCGCGAGCGACCGGACCGTCTGAGCGCGGTGGCTGGCACGCCAGTAAAACAGGGAAGCGGCGGCAATCAATGCCATGGTCGCGACCAGCCCCACACCCTTCACCAGGCGCTTGCGCCCGTGCGGCTCGAGGCGGGCGAAGGCTTCGGATGGCGGAGTCGGCACGACACTAACGGCGCCAGCGGGTGACAGCGGCACTCCTTTTACCGGCCCCGACGGAATCGGCGCACCTTGGCTGCTCGGCATTCCTGCGGGCATCACCGCGACCGCTGCCGAGCGGCCCGAGTCGGTATCGCGCCTGAGGCGCTTCAACTCGCTGCGCAGGTCGGCGGCGCTCTGGTAGCGCAGGTCACGATCCTTCTCGAGCAGCCGTTGAATGATGCGCTCGAGCTCGAGAGGAACTTCCGGGTTGAGCCGCACGGGCGCAACGGGCGCTTGGGTGAGAATCGCGGTGAAGATGACCGCAGTGGTATTCCCGGCAAACGGCTGCTTGCACGTCGCCATCTCGTAGAGCACCGTCCCGAAGCTGAACAGGTCCGTGCGGGCGTCGAGCTCCTCCCCACGCGCTTGCTCGGGGCTCATGTACGCGACGGTTCCCATCGCGACGCCGGGGCTGGTCAAATGCGCCGCCTCCAAGGTGGCCGTCGGAGTGTCTTCGAGGGGCGCCGCTTGCTGCGCCGCGGATGGGGCAAGCCCCGCCCCCATCGGCGTTAATTTTGCCAGACCAAAATCCAGAATCTTCGCCTGCACCGTCCCGCCTCGCGGGATGACAAAAATATTCGCCGGCTTGATGTCGCGATGGACGATCCCTTTTTGGTGCGCGGCGTCAAGGGCGTCGGCAACCTGCAGGGCAAGATCGAGGAGTTCTTCAGTCCTAAGCGGCCTTTCGGCGATACGTCTCTTGAGCGTTACCCCTTCGAGAAATTGCATGACAATGAAGGGCTGGCTCTCGTGCTCACCAATGTCGTAGATCGAGCAAATGTTGGGATGGTCGAGGGCGGAAGCCGCCCGCGCTTCGCGCGCAAATCGCTCGAGAGCCTGAGATTCGTGGGTGAGCTCGGGAGGCAGAAATTTGAGCGCCACCATCCGGCCGAGACGTGTATCTTCAGCCCTGTACACGACGCCCATGCCCCCGCCGCCGAGTTTTTCGAGAATGCGATAGTGCGAAACGGTGGTTCCGATCACAGCCCGCCTAATTGAAATCTAAGAAAATCATGCCCCGGGATAATGGGCGGAATATTAGGTGCATTGCGGATGGAATGCAAGCGTGCCACACCTTACGACTTCGGCGTTTACTCACACCTTCGTGGATACCGTGCCGATTCTGGTTTTGACGGAACGTGAAAGGGAATTGCGCCTTGCTCGCCCCAGATGGCGCCGATGGAAAACAGGTTTGCTGATCCCGGCGGGAAGAGGGGGGCGGCCGTCCGCATGCCGCCCCCTTATCTCGGCCTGGTCACGACCGGGCTTCGTAGACGAGATTAAACGGCGTTTCGGTGGCACGGCGAAAATGCTTGAAGCCTGCCTCCGTCACGACCCGCGACATTCGTGCTTCGCCCGCCTGCGCTCCCAGGCAGAGCCCGACCTCTTGAGCCCGCGACGCCGGTGTGCAGATCATCGTCGAGGCTGCGAAGAACACTCGCCCGATAGGATTGAGGTTTTTTTCCAGATCGTCGTGGGCAAACGGTTCGACGATCATCCAGGTGCCGCCTGGCTTGAGCATTTCCCGCACGTGCCGGGCCGCTCCCACCGGATCGCCGAAGTCGTGCAAGCAATCGAAGAAAGTAACGAAGTCATAAAGAGCGCCGTGAAAATCCTTGGCCGTGGCCACCTCGAACTTCGCATTGGTTACGCTCCCGCGCGTCGCGGACCGCCGCGCCCAGCCGATGGACGGCCCGTGATAGTCGAACCCGACAAATTGCGAGTTGGGATAGGCCCGCGCCATCAGGATGGTGGATGCTCCGTGTCCGCAACCTACGTCAGCGACGCGCGCCCCTTGCTTCAGCTTCGCATCAACTCCGTCGAGCGCCGGAATCCACGCCTTCACGAGGTTCGCGGCATAGTTCGGCCGGAAGAACCGCTCCGTGCCTTCGAACAGCGCCGCGTCGTGTTCGTCCCAGCCGACGCCTTCGCCGGTGCGGAAAGCCTCCAGGATTTTCGGCTCATCTTTCATGAGCGCGCTGATAATCTGGAACGCGCCCGGCAAATAGGCCGGGCTGTCCTCCACAGCAAGCGCGAAGGCCTGCTCGTTCGGCAGCGTGAAGGATTTATTCGCCGCGTCGTAGGTCATGAAACCCCCCGCGGCCTGCGCCGAAAGCCACTCGCGCACGTAGCGTTCGTCCGTGCTCGTCTTTTGCGCCAGTTGGGCCGAGGTCATCGGCCCGGCGCCCGCCATCGCCTTGTAAAGCCCAAGTTTTTCACCGATCAGCACCAGGGCGGCATTCATCGCCGCGCCCAGTTCTCCAACCACTTGTCCCATAAACCGATCGAGTTTTTCCGGATTGATTTGCAATTCGGGTGAACTCTCTTTCGAAGCAGCTTGCCCTTGCATGATGCTCCTCCTTCAGCGCGGGGTAGCCGTCGCCAGGTTAGTGCGAGATTTATTCTCTCAATGCCCTGATTGGTTTGGTTTACACCTCTGCGCATACCGCTGTCAAGGTGCCCCGTCAACTCGCGCTGGACGTTTTATCCGACTCGATGTAGAATTCCGCTCCGTTGGAAGGGAAGCCGGCGCCGCTACGCGCTTCTTGACCCTCACTTAACATTCGAGGAGATCGCGAATGAAGCCTAAAATCGTAACACTGGCCGTCGGCCTCATCATGCTCACCATCGTAGCCTCGGTTCAGGCCAATGAAAAGAAAACCAAGCCCGGAAAGTTGACCGGAACTTGGGATTGCATGTCGCATGGAGGCTCGCGCGGCGACCTGCCTTTCACGCTCTACCTTGAACATGCCGGGGAGATCGTGACGGGATCGGTCGAGTCTCCTCTCGGAGGAACCGAGATCACCTCTGCAACCTTCAAGAAGAAGAACCTCGAAATTCACATCGACACGCCACAAGGCAACTACCTTCTGACCGCCAAGCTGAAGAAGAAAGCCTTGACCGGCGAGTGGTCCCACGACCCGGAAAAAGGGACATGGGAAGGCAAGAAGCAGACCCAGACCGCGGGCAAGTAACTCCCGGCGCGTCGGCCACAAGGTCCGACTGCGAGGAGGAGTCCTCGGAAGCATTGCGAGTCCGGGCCATCCGACTGGAATATTTCACGGTCGGCTGGAATGTGATTGAGGCGGCGGTGGCTCTTGTTGCGGGGTACCTGGCAAGAAGCATCGCCCTCCAAGGCTTCGGGTTGGATAGCATTATTGAGTCGGCTTCAGGCCTAATGCTCCTGTGGCGATTCCAGCAGACCAAATTAGAGCAAGAGCGCGCCGAGTCGCGCGCCGTGAGGGTCGTAGGCCTGACCTTCCTGGCGCTCGCCGCATACGTCGGGTATGAAGGTGTCACGGACTTGTGGTTCCGACGAGCACCGATATTTAGCCTGCCGGGCCTGCTGCTCGCGTGCGCCTCACTGGCCGTAATGCCCGTCCTCGGACTGAGCAAGCGTCGCCTGGCCCGGAAGCTCGGAAGCCGCGCCTTGGCCGCAGACGGCCTTGAGACGCTGCTGTGCGCGTACCTCTCCGCGACCTTGCTGATCGGGTTGATCCTCAACGGCTGGCTTGGCTGGTGGTGGGCCGACCCAGTCGCCGCCTTGGCGATGACCGCCTTTATGCTTCGAGAAGGAATCGAGGCCCTTAGTGATTAGCCCTCGTCAGCCAAACACCAGGTGAAACAGGGCGTTAGCGGGCGCGACAGCACGCGATACGGCTCTGCGACGGGCTTTGCGCTCACCCGCTTGTTAACATAATATACCTTATCAGACGTTGTTGATGCCGCCAGACCTGCGCCGAGGCCCCATCAATGCGCGCCTCTTAAGCCCTCCCCCGCTAAGGCTAGCCTTAACCGTTGGCAGAGGCTGCGGCGCGGGCTGAAAGGGTTCTCAAGGGCACCAGCCCGGGGGCTTAATTACACACACCACTTACGCTTGGTTATTGCTGGCTATGGGCGGGCCTGTCTTGCACCGCGCCATTGAGTTCAGCGAGGTGTTGATGGACGTTCGCGGGGCCAATTGGCGGAGCTTCTGCGGAAGACTTTGCCTTACCCAAGCAGCACCTTCCTGAGCCGCGAGCACGGCAACACTTAAAGAAAACAGGATAAATCCGACGATGGAAATTAAGGCCAAAAGGGTCAAGTATTCGAAGGCGACGTACATGTTTCCTCCCACTTTCTAATCGGCACTTATAACCATTGGATGCGGCGAGATGGCCTTTGGTCGCATGCCCGTGTGGCAGCTCGGGCGGTGTCACGGATGGCAAATTTGTAAGTTGCTTAATTCCGGGACATTCCCTCGGTCGTTTTGATGATCCGGAATTTGCTGCTAGACGGAAAGTCCGCCCGTTTTCGCCAGATGGGCAATTCGGTCGGCGGCGCGATAGGCGAGCGCCTGAATGGTCAAGGTGGGCTGGTTGCGGCCTGAAGTAACGAAGCTCGACCCGTCGCAGAGAAACAGATTCGGAACGTCGTGCGTGCGTTGGTCGGTGTTGACGACGGAACTTTGGGGATCATTGCCCATGCGGCAGGTCCCGAGGAGGTGATATCCCAGTTCGAGATCCTGAACGGGCGACCTCCAAATCCTGCGCGCGCCTGCGGCGTCGAGGATTTCGACTTCCCGGTCCTGGAAGAATTGCATCGTCTTGATATCGTCCGGATGGTTCTTGAGCGTGACGCGCAGCGCCGGCAATCCCCAATGGTCTTTGACTTCGGGGTCGAGCGAAACGCTGTTAGTTTCGACCGGCAACATCGTGGTGTGCGCCGCGAGCATCATGGTGTGCGTGAAATATTCCGCAAGCGCCGTCTTGAAGCCAGTGCCCCACTTGGGCACGTCGGGCGGCAATCCACCCAAAGCGAAGCTGATGGGATAGAAATCAAACCGCGCGTCGATTCCCCCGCCACCGTAAAAACCGCGTTTGG
>CAYZVR010000242.1:0-6132 GCA_964481715.1 uncultured Acidobacteriota bacterium
GCCGGGTTTCTGCATCGACCATCCCGGCGTGCGCGCCGAGATCGTCAAATTCCTGGAAGCACTTTCAAAGGAGGCCAACCGCTCCCCCGCTCTGTACGGCTGGGATGTCTGGAGTGAGCCGCACGTGATTAACTGGGCCTACTTTCCCTATCTTCCTCACTCGGAATTCTGCTTTTGCGCGCATACGCAAGCGCGATTTCGTCGGTGGCTGGAGTCAAAATATAAAACCCTCGATGCATTGAATGTTGCCTGGTATCGAGGATTCGACAGATGGGAACAGGTCGAAGCGCCACGCGCCTCAACCATTCTCTCTTATGCTGACTACCTGGACTGGCGCGCGTTCATTGACGACAAGCTGGCAGGAGATTTGCAAACACGCGTCCAGTCAATTCGGAGCGAGGACCACCGGCACCCGATCACCAGCCACGCAGCTGTCCCGGGCCTCTTTACTTCCCCCATGGACGGTTACGGCGAGCCGGACGACTGGAAAATGGCTGCCAACGCCGATTTCTTCGGCACGTCGCTATATCCGAAGCATGCCGCCTCAACGCGCCCCTGGCCCCATTCGATGATCGCCGCCGGGCTCGATTTCACGCGCTCGTCGGGAAGGAGTTTCGGCAAGGGATTCTGGATCGGTGAGCTTCAGGCCGGGCAGGGCGTTACGGGCATGCGAATCGCGGAGCCTGTGGATTCACACGACTTGGAATTCTGGATGTGGCAGGTGGTTTCGCACGGAGCACGGGAGATCGCGATTTACGCCTGGTATCCCATGAACGCCGGCTACGAATCGAACGGCTACGGGCTCATCAACCTGGATGGCACCTTGACGGACCGTGCGCGCGCTGCGGGCAAGGTGGCTCAGATCATCGCGAAGAACTCGGAAAGCATCCTTGCGACTTCACCAGCGCCGGCCGTGGTGGGCATTCTATACAACCGACTCTCCTACATGGTCGGCGGAGAGGAGTCGTCGTTGTCAAAGCTTGGGAACGCCGGGCGAGACTCTTTGGAAGGACTGCAGAAAGTATTTTTTGAACAGCAGATTCCCGTGGATTTTGTCCACCCTGAGGACGTCATTCAAGACAGGCTCTCACCGTACAAGGTTCTTTTTCTGCCCTATCCCGTCATGCTCTCGCAAAACGTGGCGGAAGGCGTAGCGCGCTACGTTCGTAACGGCGGCACCGCCGTTGCAGAGGCCCGCCTCGCGTGGAACGATGATCGAGGATTTGCAAGTGAAACGGTCCCGGGCTTTAAACTCTCGGAAGTATTCGGGGCACGGGAAAAAGTTATCCGGCCGGTCGAGAGAGCACGCATCTTCATGGATCCTTCCGCGCACCTTCCCGGTCTGAAGGCGAAGGCGACAGCCCGAGGGGAAGCTTTTGAGGAAATTCTTGAGCCGCTGGGGCAGGCGCGCGTCCTCGCGCGATTCGCAGATGGTCGACCCGCCATCGTCGAAAACTCTTACGGAAAAGGCAAGGCCATCCTGATAGGTTCCTTTTTGGCGCTCCATTTCAAACGCCATTCAGACGCTTCGACGAAAAATCTGTTGCTGGCGATGGCGCGCGCAGCCGGCGTGTCACCGGACGTCGAAGTGACGGGTCCCGGCACCAGGAATGTTGAGGTGCGCCGCCTGGTGAGCAATCGTTTCCAATTCTTATTTGCGTTCAACAGCGCTCAAAGCCCGGCCGATATGACCCTATCCCTTCGCTCACCGTGGCCGGTCAAACAAGCTATTAACCTCGTCGAGGATCAAGCTGTGGCCCTTCAACATCTGGAGGGCAAAATCATCCTGCAAAAGAAACTGGCCGAAGGCGAAACCTGGGTGTTGCGCCTCGAAAAAAAATAAACGGCCACATCCTTTCCCGACATAGTGCCCAGGTAATCTCCATCACAGAGCCCTATTCACATCAACTGGCCGCGAGATATCCTGATGCAGTATTCTTCCGGCAATTGAGAGAGAATAGGGCCATGCTGCTCAGAGCCATCTCTGAGAACAGGAGGCGCACGCGAAGGCCTGGAAACATATTGGCTGGACGCGCGATTACGGCTATTCTTTCCGCCCTCATCTCAGCTTTTGCTCTTCTAGCCGCACCGGGTGGTTTGCCGGGGAGCCATGCGGCGACTCTTCCTGAAGAACCTCACGACCGCGTTCTATCCATCACCATACTGGATGAGAATGCGGTCCCCATCCCGACAGCCCACACCCTGCTCGAGATGACCGAGGATCACAGTACGCGGCGATGTGAAACGGATTTTGCCGGCCGTTGTGAGTTTTCGAAACTTCGCGCCGGCCCCTACGTGCTGCATGTCCAAAAGGAAGGGTTTTACGCATTCACCGAAAAAAACGTCGAGATCGGCAAGATTGAATCCATCCAGGTAACCCTGAACCATCAGCGTGAATCCCTCGAGCGCGTCAACGTCACTTATTCCCCTCCCGCCATTGACTTGAAGAAAACCACAGCCAGCGCGAGTCTCACTTCCCAGGAAATCATCGAGCTTCCCTACACCGTGTCGCGTGACATCCGCTTCGCTTTGCGGATGCTGCCCGGCGTCGTGCAGGACGGCACGGGACAGGTCCACGTAGCGGGCGCCGACACGCGCCAAACGCGCTTCCAACTGGACGACTTCGATATCAACGCGCCGGTCAGCGGGCTGCTGACACTCCGGGTTAGCGTGGATGCGGTTCGCGCCATCAAGGTCGAGACCAGCCGCTATGCCGCGGAATTCGGCAAGGCTTCGGGCGGATTCTTGAGCCTCAGGACCGCAATGGGCGACGATCGATTCCGCTATTCGGCCACGGATGTGATCCCTTCTCTGCAAAGCCGCAAGGGGATTCATCTGAACAATTGGGCACCGCGCACGACCGTCTCGGGACCGTTGCGCAAGGGCAAGGCGTGGTTCCTGCTCGCCCCGGAAGGAGAATACAATCTCGACTTCATCCAGGAGCTTCCCTCCGATGCCGACCGTTCAACCAACGTTCGTTACGGAAACCTCGCGCGCGTCCATGTGAATCTGACGGATGGAAATATCCTCACGGGCGGCTACCTGATCAACCGGTTTCGTTCCTACAACGCGGGCCTTTCGAGATTTGATCCGATTGAGACCACCCTGAACCTGCGGCAGGCCGCGGATTTCTTGACTCTGAAGGATCAGATCACCCTTTCGAATGGCGGCCTGGTTGAATTCGGCATTGCCAAAAGCCGGTTCGATTCGCGGTTCCATCCCAAGGGAAATGCGACTTACATCATTTCCCCCGAACAGACCAGGGGGAATTTTTTCGAGAGCGGGGACGGCCGGTCCAGCAGGTTTCAGGGCATTATGAATTGGTTTCTTCCTCCCGTGAGGTGGCGCGGGAGGCACGACATCAAATTGGGCGCGGATCTCGATCGTCTCACTTTTCACCAATCATTCCAGCGCAACCCGTTCGAGATTGTCCGCGAAGATAACACCTTGGTCCGCCGGGTGACATTTTCCACGGCCCAACCCTACGGGCGGAACAACTTTGAGGTCAGCGGTTATGGTGAAGACCATTGGATCGTGTCGGACCGCTGGGTGATTGAACCCGGTGTAAGGTTCGACTGGGACGAAATCATCCGTGATGTTTTGATTTCACCGCGTCTTGCCACGAGCTATCTCTTAACTTCCGACGGAAACACCAAGCTGACGGCGGGCGCGGGGATTTACTATGACGCTTCAAATCTCGATTTCGCGACACGTTCGCTGGGCGGGGAGCGGACCGATTTCTTTTTCGCCGAGGATGGGCAAACAATGTCGCGCCCCCCGACTGAGACTGCGTTTGTCATCCGCGACCGCGACTTGAGAGGCCCACGCACGGTCAATTGGAGCGCGGGGGTTGAACGAAAACTTCCTCAAGCGGTCTATTTGCGCCTGGAATTCCTCGAAAAGCGCGGACGTCACGGGTGGACCTTCGTCAATCCAATGGCTGCCACGGCCGGTTTCGTGGGAGGCGTGCTGGAGCTTCAGCCCTCGAAGTCGGACCGCTACGATTCATTCGAGATCGCTGCGCGCAAGGCCTTCGCGAACGACCATTATGTTTTCGCGTCCTACACCCGATCGTCGGCGCGATCCAACGCCGTCCTGGATTTTTCGCTCGAAAATCCCATTTTTGCCCAGCAAGCCGGCGGTCCGCTTCCCTGGGATTCGCCGCACCGCTTGATCTCCTGGGGATGGTTACCCCTGCGCGGCAAATACAATGCGAGTTATTTTCTGGAATGGCGAAGCGGGTATCCCTTCAGCGTTGTCAACGAAGACCAGGAACTGGTGGGAGTGCCGGGCTCGCGGCGATTCCCCGCCTACTTTTCCGTGAACATGGCGGTCGAGCGCCGGGTGATTTTTTTGGGCTTTCAGTGGGCCCTGCGCGTCGGATTCAACGACATCACGAATCATGCCAATCCTACGGTAGTCAACAACAACATTGATTCTCCCCGCTTCCCCAGCTTCGGAGGGCTGGAGGGCCGGTCGCTCGTCGCGAGAATCCGTTTCCTAGGGGAAAAATAGCATCGCAGCGCATGGGAGAGCCGATCAGCACGATCAATTATTTTCTCTAACCACCGCTCCTGGCTTGCGCGTGATTCCGCGCCTTTGATAAACTACGCCCGGTTTCGATTTTCATGGCAGAAACCCGCTCCGTCATTTTTCCAACAGACAGCACCGAACGCAGCAGGTCCTCCGCACCGGAAGACCGCTCCCTCGACCGTCGAGACCTGGTTTTCATGGCGACCCTTGTGGTCCTCGTGGTTCTTATGTTCTGGCGAGTCCTGTTCACTTCCGACATGTTTTTTTTCCGGGATGTTTTCAACACCAGCTATCCTAACGTGCGCTTTGTCCAGGAAATGGCCCGTCAGGGCCAATGGCCGTACTGGAACCCGTATCTGAACTGGGGCCAGCCAGTTCTGGCAAATCCCAATACGCTGTTCTTCTACCCCTCCACCCTCCTCATCATTTTGCTCCCCATCGACATCGCTTATCATTTGCACTATGTCATCCATTTTGTGATCGCGGCCCTCGGCGCCTACTGCCTCGCCCGCCGCTGGGGACAGAGCCGAGGAGCCGCATGGTTCACAGCGACCGTGTTCGCCCTCAGCGGGCCGGTTCTGTCACTCGGAAACTTTTACAACATGGCCGCTTGCGCGGTTTGGATTCCGTGGGCGCTCCTCCTGACGGATCGTGCGGTCGAAGGCCGTTCGCTCCGTCCCTGGATTCTTCTGACCGGCGTTTTCGCCTTGCAATTTCTTGCCGGCGAACCCTTCACCTTGATGACCACGTTTGTGCTTTCGGTGACATACGCCATTTACTGGAGAGGGAATTTCCGCAAGCCCTTCGATCGGGCGAATTTTCGTCTCATCTTTTTCTTCGCTGGCGTCGGCATTTTTATGATGGCCCTGGCTGCGATTCAGTTTTTCCCTTCCCTCGCTCTTTTGTCCACTTCGCACCGCGGACAAGGGATGGGCTTCAAGCAGGCCACGTACTGGTCGTTCCATCCGCTTCTGCTGCTGGAGATTCTGATTCCCGATTTTTTCGGCTCACCGTTTGGAACGCCCACAGCGTGGAAGGTTGCATTGAATTTCCACAACGCTCCGTTCTTGCTTTCATACTTCGTGGGATCAATTCCCATTCTCTACGCCCTGGCGGGATGGGCGATGGGGCGCGATAAACGCCGAACCTTTGTGTTGTTCGGGGCGCTTGCGCTGCTCGTTCTGGCCATGGGAAGGTTCACACCCCTTTATGAAATATTTTACGCAGCCTTTCCAACCCTGCGGCTTGTCCGATTCCCGGTGAAATTGTTAATCCCTTTTGTGCTGCTGATTGCCGTCCTGGCCGGCTGGGGCTTTGATGCGCTGCATCAGCCTGCGGAAGATTTCCTGCGGCGGCGTTGCCGTGCGCTCGTGCCTCTCTCCATCGCGCTCGGCTGTTTTCTTGGGATTTGGACCCTGGCGTTCCTGGCCCCACACTGGTTGGCTTCTGCCGCGGCCGCCCAGCTCGCGCGAATTAACAGTATCTTTCCACTGCGTCCCGCTGAAAAGCTACTTCCAGAGGAAATCAACCAAGCCGCGTCGTTCTTCATGTCCATGCTGAAAATCCACATGCCGGGGCTCATCGGATTTTCGTTGGGCG
>CAYZVR010000243.1:0-6031 GCA_964481715.1 uncultured Acidobacteriota bacterium
GCCTGGTTGAAAACGAGTTCCACCAGCTGGCCGTGGTGCGCGCCGCTCCGCCGGAAGGCGTCGTGAGCATGGAAGAGACTTTGTTGGTCGAGGCTATGCGGCTGGTTCCTCGCCTGCCCTTCGAGGATCTGCACGTGCTCATCGTGGATGAGATGGGGAAAAATATCAGCGGCACGGGCATGGATACAAAGATTATCGGGCGCGGCGCCAACTTCCCGCCGGGCGAAGTGTCGGACATTCGCCTCATCTACGTGCGAGACCTCACGGCGGCAAGCGCCGGAAACGCTCTGGGCGTAGGCCTGGCGGACGTCATCCACGACCGCGTGTTCCGCAAAATTGATCTCGAGAAAACCTACGTCAACGCGCGGACTTCGCTCAATCCGCCCATGGCCCGCCTGCCCATTCACCTGCCCACAGACCGCGACTCGCTCGACCTCGCGCTCGGCGCGCTTGGCAGTCCCGGGGAAGACGAGCAGCGCATCATTTGGATTCGCAACACGCTCGACCTCAATCGTGTTGCGATATCTTTGCACCTTGCCCGCAAGGCGGAGGCACTCAACGGCTGGCGGCTTTCCTCGGAAGAGCTCACCGCAGAATTCAACGATGATGGCGACATCGATTCCCCCCTTTTGAGCCGTGAATGATAGAGCCGCCGGCATTGCGCTGGCCAGGCACTGACCAGACGGGAATCCCACCCAGCCGTTCGGCATCAACGTGAATCCGTCGCCGGCCCCGTGGCCCCGCCGTGTGACAGTTTTGCGCGGAGCGTTTCTTCAACGTCGCCGATCGTTTCACCCAGCAGGTTGAGCTTGCGCGCCAGGCCTTGAATTTCGGATTCGGCGCGGCGGTTGACTTCGTAATCGAGCTCGCCGCGCAGGCGGTCCTTGGCGTCCTGGCGGTTCTGGCTCATCATGATGACCGGCGCCTGAATGGCGGCGAGCATGGAGAGAAACAAGTTGAGCAGGATAAAGGGATAGGGATCCCAGGCCGACGAGCGCAGGCGAGTGTTGATGGCGGCGTAGAGGCTCAGAGCAAAGCCAAACAGAATGATGAAAGTCCACGATCCGCCGAATTTTGCGACCGCGTCCGCGATGCGCTCGCCAAAGGTCGATTCCTGCTCGATCACGTCGTTCGGGTTGCGCATGACGCGGCTGCGCACCAGTTGTTGCGTGGAGTGAAATTGCCGCCCCAGCACCCTCAGCATATCCATTCCCGCCAGCGGCTTGCGTTGCAACAGAATGGCGATGTCGTCACGCGCCACTTCCACGCATTCTGTTTCTTCGAGAGCTACAGCGGTGGTCTGATGGGGCGTCTGGTCGAGCATGGAGGCGAAACCAAAGAACTCGCCATGGGCCGGCTCATCCACCACCACTTCCTGGTGATCTTCGTCCACGGTCGTAATGCGCACACGGCCTGAGACCATGACATAAGCCTGTCCGTCCTGGTCGCCGATTTTATAGATGCGCTGACGCGGGACAAATTTCTTGAGCTCTACCTGCCCGGCCAAAACTGCAGCCTCATCGTCGTCCAGCAGGGCAAAGAGCGGAACGTGTCTCAGGACCTCCGGATTGCACGCCATATGTCACCTCGCCTGGTTGAAGTGGATTGTGCCCGACCTACCCAGAGCATCTCACAGGTGAGCGAACGGCAACAATACTCGTTTGCCGCAGCCAGTCTGCTTTTCCCTTTGACTCCCTTACACGGCCGGGGAGAGAATGCCCACTCGATCACCCAGGAGGATCCAAATGGCCAGAAGCAGAATTCGAAAAGCGCATTTCTTAGGGGCCTTGTGCCTCGCCTTCGGCGTCGCCGTTTTCGACTCGCCCGCGAGCGCACAAGTCGCCAAGCCCACGGTTGATCTTTCCATCTATCGCCACATCGTTCAGGTTGGATGGGTCGTGAAGGACTTGGACAGCGTGGTGGACTACTGGGAGAAACTTGGGCTTAAAAATATTGCTCGCACGGGGGTCGTTGAAAACCCAACCACCAACTACCGCGGCAAGAAAACTTCACTGAGCATGAAAATGGCTTTCGGGGATATTGGCGGAGTTCAGACCGAGTGGATCCAGCCGGTCGCAGGGGAAAGCGTTTACAACGCGTTCCTGCGGGCGCACGGCGACGGCGTCCATCACCTGGCTTACGCAGTTCCGAGTCCCGAAGGCCTGGACGAACAGATTCGCTATTTCAAGCAACGCGGCGCGGACGTGGTGCAATCCGGAAGCTGGATTGGGAAGAAAGGTGAGGGCCGCTTCGCCTATCTCGACACGGCAGCCAAAGGCGGCGGGATAACCATTGAGCTGCTCTACAATCCCGACGCAGCATCTGCGGGCGCCGAACCACAATCAACCAACGAATATCCCTTTTCGAAAATCATCCAGTATGCGTTCGTTGTGCGCGACGTGCACAAAGTTAGCGCGTTTTGGGAGCGGCTGGGCTTCGGCGGATTACAGGTGGATCACAACATCAGCCTGAACCGCGACTATCGCGGCGCGCCCGGAAATTTCGAAATGTACCTCGGCTGGGGGCGCGCGGGTGATGTGCCCTTTGAGTGGATTCAATCGCTCAAGGGCCCAAGCGTCTATGACGAAGTCTTGAAGGAACACGGAGAAGGGTTCCACCACCTGGCGTTCAGCGTCACCGACATGGACAAGGCGATCGAACAGTTCAAGGCCAAGGACGTCGCCGTTGCTCAGAGCGGCGGCTGGGATTCGAACGGCAACAAGGGCCGCTTCGCCTACCTCGATACCGACTCCCACGGCGGCGTGACCATCGAACTGCTTTGGAATGAGCCCCGCGGCAAGTAGTTCCACTATTTTACAATTCGAAAGCCTCGGTTGGCTTGACGTAATCCGCGGATGGCCTCAGAATGAACGTTGAACTTTCTGACGAAAGGTCCTGCACGCGTCATGAAACTTGCGGCGACTAGAGTCCTGATTCTACTGCTGGCGGCCGCTCTTTTCGCGCCCACCGCGGCGGCACAGAACTCAAAGGATCAGGATCCCCCGAAAGGCAAATCGGCGCCACCCTCGGCTTCGCCGGATGAGAGCAAGGCAAAGATCCTCGAAGCGACGCGCGTCAGCACCGATGAGGCCGCGCGGAAGGCCGCGAAGGCAGCGTCGAAACCGGCGACTGACAAGGCCGAAGCGAAAGAGAATTCTGGAGGGTCTGAGCAGGAGGACTCCGAAGTCACCGAGCTCACGCCCTCGACCAAAACCGGCCAGGACTCGGAAGAGGCGGTTCGCCTCCCTGCGGACGAGTCCCCATCGTCTCCCCTGAAGAAGATTCACGGCACCGTTTTCGGCACAGGTGGCGTCGGGGGCAGCCGGACCAGCGCATCCGTCGGCGCGAGCTCGAAGAGCGACAAGACGCACGTCTACGTGGAATCCGAACGGTCGCGCTCCGATTCCGAGACTCCCCACTAACTCAAATTGAGACATGACATTTCCCCGGACCCTTTTCAATCCATCCCGCCACCAAGCGCTCCGCGCGCTGGCCATGGCTTTTTTCCTGATTTCCGCGGCAACCGGCTCGCGCGGTGCGTCGCTCAACGTTGAATGTCAGGACGTGCCGAGCGCCATCCTCGGGCGCTCGGTCGGTACTTGCGTGGCCCTGCCCTCCGACTATGCATCCTCGCCGCCTCGACGCTATCCCACGCTCTATTACTTGCACGGGCTGTTTGAAGACGAGCACCGCTGGTCAGAGCGCGGCGGGGAGGATATCTTGGAAGGCCTGATGGCGCGCGGTGAGGTCGGCGATTTTATCGTGGTCCTCCCCGACGGCGGAAAGACTTTTTACGTCAACTCTTTCGACGGTGGTGAGCGCTACGAGGATTTCTTTATCCAGGAGCTGGTGCCCTGGGTGGATAAAACCTACCGCACACTTGCCAAGCCGCCGGCGCGCGGGATCGCCGGAACGTCCATGGGCGGCTATGGCGCGTTGCACCTCGCGATGCGCCACGCGGACGTGTTCGGCTCCGCCAGCGCACAAAGCGCGGCGCTGGTGCCCAAGTTTCCCGATCCCCTTCCCACCGAAGGCCGCTGGGGATTCTATGCGCGGGTGCTCGAACAGCCGTTCGGCTCGCCCCTCAACGAAGCGTACTGGGAGGCGAACAGCCCGCTGACGCTGGCCGAACACCCCGAGCGCTTCGCTGGACTGAAACTTTACTTCGACTGCGGCGACCACGATCGTTACGGCTTTCAGGAGGGTGCAGAGCTGTTGGACAAGATCCTCGGCTCCAAACGCTTCCCTCACGAGTTTGTTCTTCGCCCGGGCGATCACGGCTGGAGTTATCTCGGCTCGTACATGAAATTTGCGCTGCTCTTTCACTGGCAGATTTTTTCGGCGACCGCGCAAAGCGCAGCCGCGCGCGCCTCCGGGCATGGAGCGCCATGAGAAAAGTCGGACTAATTCTTGCCATCGCGGCCCTGGGATTCGCGCCCGGGTTGCGCGGCGTCGCGCCCGCAAGCGCCGAATCGCGCGTTCTCGCCTACGTTCGTGAACACCTTCAGCCCGGCCAGCCGCTCATCGTCAGCAACCTTTATAACCAGGTCTTTACGCAGCCCGACGAGCGCCGGGCGCTCGACAAGCTCTTCAACGCATTTTTCCGGATTCCGCTTTTCGTCGCCCAGTACCAAGAAAAATTCGGCGCGCCGCCCAGCCTGCAGGTGATCGCCCAACAGTTCGCCCTGGAATCACCACAGGACGCGGAAGTCCTCTTACGAGTGATGGAGTCGGACCCGCGCGTGCCGAAGTTCCTGGAGCGCGACCCGGCGACCGGTGAAATCACGCGCGTGGAAGTGGAAGCCATCAAGCGAGACGCGCGATTCGGCCGCGCCATCGAGCGCCAGTTGAGCGGGTGGGAGGGAAAAACCGCGCCCGGATTCACCCTGCCCGGCATCGGCGGGCCCGCGGTCAGCTCGGATTCTTCCCGAGGAAAGACGTTGCTTCTTTACGTCTGGTTCAGCGGCTGCCCCCCGTGCATGAAGGAGGCGCCCGAGCTCGTCAAGCTCGATCAGGAGCTGCGAGGGCGCGGCCTTGACGTGGTAGGCGCGAACGCCGACCAGGTCCTTGACCTTGGTTACGACGATGCCGTCCGCCTCCGATATTTCAAGGAGCATTCGATTGCCTTCCCTCAAGGCCAATGGACCCGTGAAAGCGACGCAGCGTTCGGCCACATCTCCATTTTTCCGACCTTGTTTTTAATCGATTCAAAAGGCATCATCCTGAATCATTGGGTCGGTTATACGGATCCGGAAGAACTTCGTCGCGCGATCTTGCCGCAACTCGCGGCATCGCACGCGAGCGGATCCCAGGGAGCTTCTCAAAAGTAGAACCTCGGTCAAGAAAAGGAGAATAAGGCGATGATTAGGTCCAGGCAGTTAGTCTTCGGTTCAATCACTGTTTCGATTTTCTTGATGGGGACTTTGGTTAGTGTGGCGCACGGAAACGACCGTGGCGAAGCCAAAGCAACCATTGATAAAGCGCAGGTCGCGCTGGATTACGGCCGTCCGTCGCTGAATGGACGCGACGTTTTGAAATTGATCAGCCCGGGAAAAATCTGGCGCCTGGGATCGGATGCATCTACCACCATCGAGTCGAACGTGGATCTCGATTTCGGCGGCACGCGCGTTGCCAAGGGAAAACACATCCTGCTCGCGCGCCTGGTCGAACCCGGCAAGTGGACTCTGGTGGTTTCTTCCAAGAGCGCTCAGGAGTACGAACCGAGTGCCAAGCTCGCCGAAGTACCCATGGAGTTCCACGAAGCAAGCGATCCCGTCGAGGAGTTAACCATCAAGCTTTCGAGCGCGAGCGGCCGCGGCGTGATCGAAATCACCTGGGGCTCAGCGCGGCTCGTGGCTTCCTTCGCGCCGGCCAAGTAACCCAGCGCCCGGCCGCACGTCGTGCCGGGGCCGCAATTTGCAATTCCCTCTATGGCATCCGCGCTCAACGTCCTCGCGCTGTTCGCCCATCCCGATGACGCCGAGTTTCTGGCGGCAGGAACCCTCGCGCTCCTGGCCGACGGCGGAGCTCG
>CAYZVR010000244.1:0-5947 GCA_964481715.1 uncultured Acidobacteriota bacterium
TCATGATGCGCCCGTCTTGCGGCAGGCGCTTCTCCGAGATGTCCAGCTTGGCCATGATCTTGACGCGGCTGATGATGGCGTCCCGCAGCTTGTTGGGCGGGTTCATGATGGTCTGGAGCATCCCGTCAACACGGTAGCGCACACGGTATTCTTTCTCATACGGTTCCATGTGAATATCACTTGCTCCGCGCTTGAGGGCGTCCGTCAGGATGTAGTTGACCAGCTTGATGACCGGCGCTTCCTCTGCCGCCTTCTCCAGCGCCGCCAGGTTCAGCGTCGACTCATCCTCGGCTTCCAATTCGACGCTATCCGCACCGCCTTCATCGATGAAGCTGACGATCTCTTCGATTTCCTTCTTGCGCTCGACGTCCTCGACGGACCCATAGTGCTTCTTGATGGCTTCCATGATGGCCGTTTCAGAGGCCACCACCGGCTCGATGTTAAAGCCGGTCATGAACTTGATGTCGTCCATCGCGAAGACATTTGTGGGGTCAACCATCGCCACGGTCAACGACGAGCCCACCCGGCTGAGCGGCAGGATCTGGTATTTCATGGCGGTTTCCATCGGGATCAGTTTGATCACGGTGGGATCAACTTCAAAATAGCTCAGGTTGATGGAGGGAACACCGTACTGGCGGGAAAGGACCGCCGTGACTTCGTCGTCGCTCAGGAACCCCAGCTTTACCAGCGAATTGCCCAACCGACCGCCGTTTGTCTTTTGATGTTCGATGGCCTGTTTGAGCTGCTCGGAGGAAATCAGGTTTTCTTTGAGCAGTATCTCACCAAGCTTCCCCGACATTCTAAAGACCCCCGGTCACTTTAGTGTGATTCCCATGAAAAGACATACCTTCTCGCCCTGACAGAACTCTTCCCAAGGCGGAACACCTGCGCCTACTTGCGATTCATCGTAGAGAACTCAAGGAATAAAGTCAAGACGATTTACTGTCTATGGGTTACGGTCGAGACACGGATCCGGCACCTTGAACTTTCCGAGGTTACTTGCACGACCTCCACAAGCTGTTGCGCTCTCCCTCTCGCCTTGACTTCCCTCTCACCGCAGTATAACTTTTTTGATTATGCAGTTTTCGGCTCAGCCGCCGAAGACCGAGCCGAGTCTCCTGCTGCCACGGTATTTCGACCGAATGCTCCAGGCCTTCGGCCCGCAACATTGGTGGCCGGCGCGGACACGCCTGGAGGTCATTCTGGGAGCGATCCTGACCCAGAATACGTCCTGGCGGAACGCTGCCCTGGCACTCATGGGCCTGCGAGAGAGGGGCCTGATTAGAGTTGACCGGCTGGAGCTCTGTTCGCGCTCCGAAATCGAAACGCTCATCCGGCCTGCCGGCTTTTTTCAACAAAAGGCGCGGACCATTCGGAATTTTCTGAACTGGCTGAACGAAAAATGCGGGAGTTCGATCGCGGTCATGTTTAAGCGCTCGTCGGAAATTCTTCGAAAGGATCTCCTGAGCGTTCAAGGGCTTGGTCCTGAAACCGTGGACGCCATCTTGTTGTACGCGGGGCGGCGGCCCTTCTTTGTGGCGGATGCTTACACGCGGCGCATCTTCGGCCGTCACGGGCTGGTGCCCCTGAATTCCGGCTACTCCTCTGTTCAAGATTTCTTGCATCGCCGTTTGCCCCTCAATCCCGCTTTCTTCAACGAATACCATGCCCTGCTCGTGAAAGTTGGCAAGAGATATTGCAAGCGTTCGGCTCCGGCGTGCGGCGGATGCCCGCTGGAAATATTTCTGGCCCGTCCGGCTTCAAAGCATCCGAGGCTCCAGCCTGCAGGGGCGTACCGCAATAGGCTGAAGCAGGCAAACTTGCCGGTTGGGAGTTCCGAAACGGGCAGCACGCGGATATCTCTCGGGCGGCTTCACTAATGGATGAAAAACAACAATCCCGGCGCAAGATCTATTTGATCATCCTGCTGGTGCTGGTGCCCACGCTGCTGTTTCTCGGCTGGAGCCAGGCTTCTTTCAACCTTTCGTTTATTCAGCCGTCGAGCGCGCAGGAAACAATACTGCTGCTGGCCCTCTCCTCCTTCATTTTTCTAGCCTTTGTGATCTTCGCTCTCATGCTGGCTCGCATCCTGCTCAAACTGTATGTGGAAAGGCGGCAAGAGCAGCTCGGGTCACGGTTCAAAACCAAAATGGTCGTGGCTTTCCTCGCCTTATCACTGGTGCCCGTCTGTTTCCTTTTCGTTTTCGCCTACGGGCTGCTCAACCGCTCGGTTGACCGATGGTTCGGCATTCCGCTTGATATCATCCGCCGCGATGCCAACCGAATCGTTCAGCAGCTGGAACTTCAGTCCGAGCAGCGAACCCTTCATGACACGGTGTACATGGCCACGAATGAAGAATTGGCGGCCGCGCTGCGCGACTCGAACGCCGCCGAAACCGCGAGGGTCCTGTCTAAACAGATCGCCGAACTAGACCTCGATGGTGCGTTGTGTTTCGATCGTGATGGCAGGCTGCTTGCTCGAACGGGAGAGGCTCAACCCGATGACGCACAGGTTTCGAATCTTTTTTCCGGGCGCCTTGCGGGAAAAGCGCCTGAAGGCCGCTCAATCGCCCGATGGCGTTCGGGTGATTCCACCCTGCTGCTTGGCGTTCGACCCGTGAGCCTCAAAGGCCAAAGGCTGGGAAGCGTCGTTGCCATTTCGCGCCTGCCGTTAAACCTTCGCCAGATCGCCGATGAAATCCAGCAGGAAGCTCAGAAATATGACGAGCTCAGCCGCAATCAGAAGGCGGTCAAGCGCAACGCGCTTTCGATTCTGGGTTTATTGACTCTGTTGATCCTGTTTGCAGCCACCTGGTTTGCCCTGTTCCTTTCCAAGCAGGTTACGATTCCCATACAAGCTCTGGCCGAAGGGACCCATGAAGTTTCGAAGGGTAATCTCGGCTTTCAGGTTTCCGCGCGCGCTGACGACGAGCTGGGCAGCCTGATCTTGTCCTTTAACGAAATGACCCGGCAAATTCAGGAGAGCCGCCGCGCAATCGAACAGGCGACGCTTGAGCTTCAGCAGGCCAACCGGGAACTCGAAGAACGCGGGAACACCATGGAGACAATTCTGGAAAACGTCTCGGTCGGAGTGGTTTCCTTCGACCCGCAGGGACAAATCACTAAGGCCAATTCCACCATGAAGCGAATGCTGGGTCACGCCCGTGTCCAGGCCGCGCGAAAGCTTGCCGACTTGTTTTCTCCCGACGACACGCGCGAGGTCTCGCGCCTGTTTCGCCGCGCCGACCGCCAGGGAGTCATAACCCGACAGATGGAGTTCGACTTGAATGGCCGGCGCACCGTGGTTGCGGTTACCGTCTCTTCGATCCGGGCACGGCACGGGAAGGTCGGCTCCGTCCTCGTTCTTGAAGACATTTCGGACCTCTTGCGAGCGCAGAAGGCTTCCGCGTGGAGCGAAGTGGCCCAGCGTGTCGCGCACGAAATCAAAAACCCTCTGACGCCAATTCAGCTTTCCGCCGAACGCATTCATCGCCTGGTGGCGCGATCCGCAGGCTCAGCCGCAAGCCCCGATCTGCTCGCGACGGTGGAGGAAAGCGCTCGGCTTATCGATCGCGAAGTGGCCACGCTCAAGACGCTGGTGGACGAGTTTTCCAGCTATGCCCGCTTCCCCGCCTCCAAGCCGGTTCCCTCGAGCCTGAACGCCATCGTGGAAGAGGCACTGAACATCTTCAACGGGCGACTCGACGGCATCAGCATACAACGGCAACTCTTTCCCGATCTGCCCGCAATCCAGGCGGACCCGGAACAGATGAAGCGCGTGGTCATCAACCTTGTGGATAATGCCGCGGAAGCTCTGGGAAAATCGGCCCTCAAAGAAGTCTGGGTGCGGACGGCGCTTGATGCCGACCGCGACGTCGTTGAGATGGTGGTGGCGGACAGTGGCCCGGGTATTCCCCCCGAGGCGAAGGAGCGACTCTTTCTCCCCTATTTCTCCACCAAGCGCCGCGGAACCGGCCTGGGCCTCGCCATTGTCAGCCGCATTATCTCCGAACACAAAGGATCGATTCGTGTTGAAGAGAATCAACCGACCGGAACGAAATTTGTGATCGAGCTTCCTGTGGATCGGGCCGCCGTAACAAGCCCCGAGGGCTGAGACAAGTACCGCGGTCACGTGGCTGATTTAGATAGGAAAGCTGTTGGCGGCGGGCGGGAACAGTTTCTATGCCAAACTATTCGGTCCTGGTCGTGGACGACGAACCGGGCATCCGGGAGTCGCTTTCGAGCGTGCTCCAGGACGAAGGCTACCGTGTGGCCTCCGTCGAAGACGGAAACGCCTGCGTGGAATTGTTGGGAAAAGAATCCTTCGATCTTGTGCTGCTCGATATCTGGTTGCCAGGGATGGACGGCTTGGAGACGCTCGAGAAAATTTCAACGCTCGATCATCCGCCCCTCGTCATCATGATCTCCGGTCATGGGACCATCGAAACCGCCGTCCGCGCGACCAAGCTCGGGGCATTCGATTTTATTGAAAAACCACTTTCGATTGACAAGACCCTGCTGACTCTCAAGCACGCGACCGAGCAGTTGCGCCTGGCTTCACAAAACCGCGAGCTGCGCGAAGAACTGAGCGGCCAATATCGGATTATCGGCGACAGCATCCCCATGAAGGCGCTGCGGCAGCAACTGGCGCTTGCCGCGCCCACCAACGGCCGCGTCCTGATCTACGGCGAGAGTGGAACCGGGAAGGAATTGGTGGCCCACGCGTTGCACCTGATGAGCCGCCGCGCCGAACAACCCTTCGTGGAGGTGAACTGCGCCGCCATTCCTGAAGAGCTGATCGAAAGCGAGCTCTTCGGTCACGTCAAGGGTTCGTTCACCGGTGCTGTGGAAGATAAGGTTGGCAAGTTCTCGCAGGCGAATGGGGGCACGCTTTTCCTTGACGAGGTCGGCGACATGAGCCTGAGAACTCAGTCAAAAGTCTTGCGAGTGCTGGAGGAGCAGCGCTTTGCCGCCGTGGGTTCAGGCACCACGCTGACGGTCGACGTCCGAGTTATCGCGGCAACCAACAAACACCTTGAAGACGAAATTTTGAAGGGGAATTTTCGTGAGGACCTTTTCTACCGCCTGAACGTCATTCCCTTTTACGTTCCGCCTCTGCGCGAGCATCCCGAAGACATCCCGGCACTCGCCAACCATTTCCTTCAGGAATTCGCCAAGGCTTACGGGCGCCGCCCCAAGCACCTTTCCGACGCGGCGCTGGAACTCCTGACGCTCTACCGCTGGCCGGGAAACGTTCGCGAGCTGCGGAATCTCGTCGAACGAATGCTCATCATGGTCACCGGCGATCGCGTTGAGGTGCGCCACCTGCCGCCCAACCTTCACCGCGAGGCAGGCCGCGCCACTTCGTCCCGACCGCCGCAGGGCGGATTCTCCAGTCTCCAGGAAGCGCGCTCCGCCTACGAGCGCGACTATATCCTCCGCAAGCTCGAAGAGAACCAGGGGAACGTCAGCCGCACCGCCGAAGTCCTCGGGCTCGAGCGCAGCCACCTTTATCGCAAAATGAAATCGCTGGGAATCGCCGTCGGCGAGTGAGCCCAAGCCGCGTGCTTGCGGAAACGCTTCCTGAGGGGCGGAAAGGCGCGAGGCGAGGCCGATCGCGTGCCAGCCCATCGAGACATCGGGTCGCGCCGCAAGCAGGCCTGATTGACGGCCGGCGCGGAACCACTCGGAACCGCAGGTCAAAAAGGGGAGCGCTCACGCAGTGCTCGAGCAAGTCGATGCTGTCTCCCGACCATAAAGGCTCACGCATTGCTTTGCGAGGTATTCTTCCAATTCTTTGGCTCCCAAATCGCACCAGCTGCTCGTTTCCCGAATCAACTCTGACACACACTGATTGCCGGCGTCCTCCAGGATGTGTTGGCCGAGCCGCTTGTAGCTTTCGAACTGCGACTCGCTGAACCATTGGTCGGCGGTTGTGTCATGGGGA
>CAYZVR010000245.1:0-5927 GCA_964481715.1 uncultured Acidobacteriota bacterium
AGAACGCCGATCGTGTACCCGCCGAATTTGGCGTCGAGTTTTCTTGATGACGTTCCGATACCGCCTTTGAATTCGTAACAAATCATTCCAGTGCCGCCACCCACGTTGCCTTCATCTACGTGTCCTCCGTGCGCCGCATCGAGCGCGTGGAATGCGTCCTCGGCGTGAACGTGGAATCCGTTGATGTCGTTCAAATAGCCGTCGTAGGTTTCGGCCACTACGGGGAGCGACCCCCAGTAGCCCGATTCGTCGGGCGGGCCGTGCTTGACGCGCCAGGCAATCACCGCGTCGCGCACCACGCCCACGCTGTGGGTGTTGGTGATCATCACCGGGCCTTCGAGAAAGCCCGATTCTTCCACCCAGGTCGTTCCGGTCATCTCGCCGTTGCCGTTCAGCGAAAACCAGCCGGCAAAGACCGGGTCGGTCATGGATTTGCCGCGCGGTAGAACCGCGGTGACGCCGGTCCGCACCGGGCCTTTGCCCACATCAAGTTTTCCGCTCCCCGAGATGAGCGTCGTGTCGCCGACTTCGATTCCACTGACGTCAGTAATGGCGTTCAACGGTCCGGGAGTTCCGTCAAAAGGAATCCCAAGGTCGCGCGCGCGTGGCTTGGTTTGGCCCAATGCATGAGGCGGGATAGACAGGATAATCAGCACTGCGGCTGGGATGAAGGCGAGAGTCCTGGGTCGCATGTTTTCTTCTCCAACGATCCGCTTGTCGATTCTGCTCGCAAGCGCAGCGCGAATTCTATATGCGGCCCGCCGTGCGCACAAGCATTGTCAGGAGGTTTTCAGGGTTGGCGGCATGTGCGGAACCCGGCGATTGAAGATGGCAGCGGCTCGGGTAGTTCCCGAGCCGCCTCGAATGTTTCAGGCTGCGGAGTAAACCGCCGAGTGCGTGGCCTTTTCGACCGCGTTGATCTGCGCGTGCACCACCGCGATCGCGGCCATGTTGACGATGTCCTCGACTTCCGCGCCGCGTTGCAGCACGTGGACGGGTTTGTTCATGCCCATCAGGATGGGCCCGAGGGCCTCAGCGCCGCCGATGCGCATCATCAGCTTGTAGGCGGTGTTGGCGGCTTCGAGCGACGGGAAGATTAAAACGTTTGCGCCGCTCTTGAGGGTCGAGAAGGGATACGTCTCGGCGATGATCTCAGGCACGACCGCGGTATCGGCCTGCATTTCTCCGTCCACCATCAGGCGGGGATCGGCGCGCTTGACGAGTTCCGTTGCCCGGCTCACCTTTTCGGCCAGCGGGTGCCGCGTGCTGCCGAAATTCGAGAACGAAAGCATCGCCACACGCGGCTCGATGTCAAATTCGCGCGCGACGTTTGCAGCGAGCAGGGCAATTTCCGCCAGGTCTTCCGCGCTCGGCTCGATGTTCACGGTGGTGTCGGCGAAAAAGTAGACCTCCTTTTTGGTTGCCAGCGCGTATACCCCCGAAACTTTGCGCACGCCGGGGCGCATGCCGATCACCTGCAATGCCGGCCGAATGGTGTCCGGGTAGTGCTGCGTGAGTCCGGCGATGAAACCGTCCGCGTCGCCCAGGCGAACCATCATCGAACCGAAGTAGTTGGCGTTGATCATCAGTTCGCGCGCTTCGCTGCGTGTAACGCCCCGCCGCTGGCGCAACCGGAAGAATTCCTCCGCGTAGGCCTCCAGACGCGGCGAACTCGCGGGCTCGATAATTTCCGCCGCGAGCCTGGTCAGTCCCAGCTCTTGCAGTTTGGCCTCGATGACCGCCGGCCGCCCGAGCAGGATGGGCATGGCGATTTGTTCTTCCTGCAATCGGTAGCTGGCCCGAAGGATTTTCTCGTGCTCGCCTTCGGAGAAGACGATGCGTTTGGGCGAGACTTTGGCGCGGTGGCGCACGGTCTGCATCACTTCGTAAGTTCGCCCCAGTAGGCGCGAAAGCTGTTCGCGGTATTCATCCAGGTCAACTTTCAACCGCGCAACACCCGATTTCATGGCGGCTTCAGCCACTGCCGACGCTTCGCAGACCAGCACCCGCGGGTCGAAAGGTTTGGGGATGATGTAATCGGGTCCAAAGCGCAAGCGGTTCAAGCCATAGGCGCGCAACACGGAGTCCGGAACGTCTTCTTTCGCAAGCTCGGCGAGCGCGCGCGTGGCGGCGAGCTTCATCTCTTCGTTGATGCTTCGGGCGCGCACGTCCAAAGCGCCGCGGAAAATGAAGGGGAAACCCAGCACATTGTTGACCTGGTTGGGATAGTCGGAGCGCCCCGTGGCGATGATGGCGTCCGGACGCGCCGCTCTGGCCTCCTGGTAGCCAATCTCCGGGTCTGGATTGGCTAGGGCAAAAATGATGGGCCGGTCGGCCATCGAGCGCACCATTTGCGCGGTGACGATCCCTCCCACCGAAAGTCCCACAAAAACGTCTGCGCCCTCCATCGCCTCCGCCAAGGTGCGCTTCGCGGTGCTGACGGCAAAGCGCGAGTTGTAAGGGTTCATGCCTTCCTTGCGACCCTGGTAAAGCGCGCCATGGATGTCGCACATGAGGATGTTCTCGCGCTGCACTCCCAGCCGGACATAGTGCTCGGCGGTGGCAAGCCCCGCGGCTCCTGCTCCGCTGAACGCCACTCGAATGCGGGCTATATTCTTTCCGACCACCTCCAGCGCGTTCACCAGCGCCGCGCCGGAAATGATCGCCGTGCCGTGCTGGTCGTCGTGGAAGACGGGAATGGACATTGTCTCGCGCAGCTTCTCTTCAATGGCGAAACACTCGGGCGCCTTGATGTCTTCCAGGTTGATGCCGCCGAAAGTCGGCTCGAGTAACTGGCAGGCCCGGATGATTTCGTCGGGATTTTCCGTGTTCAATTCCAGGTCGAACACATCAATGTCGGCGAAGCGCTTGAACAGCACGCCCTTGCCTTCCATGACGGGCTTTCCGGCGAGTGCGCCGATGTTGCCGAGACCGAGCACCGCCGTGCCGTTTGAAATCACCGCCACCAGATTTCCCCGCGCCGTATATTCGAACGCAAGTTCCGGCTGCTTTTGGATTTCGAGACACGGGTCGGCCACGCCCGGCGTGTAGGCCAGACTCAGGTCCCATTGAGTCCGGCAGGGCTTGGTTGGAACGACTTCAATCTTTCCCTTGCGGCCCTTCGAGTGATAATCCAGCGCGTCTTGCTTGCGAATTTCCATTTTTCATCTCCTTATGTCCAGCCGCTCTCGAAGCGGGCCGACTTTATGGCCGCGACTCGCGCGGCTTCAAACCTTTTGGACGGTGGAATGCGTTGTGCCATATGCCCCAGCGCGCTCCCACGGTGCGCACTGCTGCCCATCGGACAATAAGTTCCGAAATGGCCGGGCGCCGATTCCCCGAATTCGATGAACGGCCAACGGTCTTGTGGGACAACCAAGCGGCTCGCGACACGCATTCTATGTAACTCACAGAGACATACGAGCAACTCGTCTACCAAACGGGCTGCCCGGGCAGGGCGCGAGTCGTCGCGAGTTTTCGCCGGCACCCGGCGTGCTACAAAAACATGTGGACCGCCGATGGCGCGTGCTTGCCGCTTATTGTCCCGGGTGTTACATTCGAAGACAGGGACGCGAAGGAAGGCGTTGCTTAAGGGAAATTCCCATGCGCTGGTCATGGAAAATCGGACGGGTGGCGGGCATTAACATTTTCATGCACGCCACGTTTCTGCTGCTCATCGTGTTCATCGTGTCCGTCCACTGGGCGCAGGGCCACAACCTGGAGACGACCCTGATGGGCGTTCTCTTCGTGCTGGCGATTTTCGTCTGCATCGTGCTGCACGAGCTCGGCCACGCGCTGACGGCGCGTCGCTACGGCATCCGCACGCGCGACATCGTTCTGCTGCCGATCGGGGGCGTCGCGCGCCTCGAACGCATGCCGGAAAATCCCCTGGAAGAATTGCGTGTGGCACTCGCCGGCCCCGCCGTCAACGTGGTAATCGCCGCGGTGATTTTCGGAGCGCTTGCCGCGATGGGCCGGACGCCCGTGCTGCGCGATTTCTTCAACATCGCGATTTCCGGCAGTCACTTCCTGAGCCGCTTGATGGCTGTGAACGTGTGGCTGGTAGGTTTCAACCTGCTCCCGGCGTTTCCCATGGACGGCGGGCGCGTGCTGCGCGCGCTGCTTGCCACGCGCATGGAATACACCCAGGCCACCCAGCACGCCGCGCACGTCGGCCAGGCGATGGCTCTGCTGTTCGGTTTCTTCGGACTCTTCTACGATCCGTTCCTGCTCTTTGTGGCGTTGTTCGTTTGGATGGGCGCGGAGGCGGAAGCTGCCATGGTCCAGATACGCACTTCGCTCGGAGGCATTCCAGTCCAGCGCGTGATGCTCACCGATTTTCACACGCTCAATCCGGACGATACCCTGAACAAGGCCGTCGAGCACATCCTGGCCGGCTGGCAGCAGGATTTCCCGGTGGTTTTCGGCGACCGCGTGCTTGGCGTTCTGACGCGCGAGGATATGCTGAAAGCCCTGGCCCAAGGCGGCACGGGAACACCGGTTCGCGACGCCATGCAGCGCGACTTTCAAATGGTTGATTCCCACGACATGCTGGAAAAAGCCGTGGTCCAGTTGCGCGAGTGCGGCTGCCGGTCGCTTCCGGTGCTGCACAATGGAAGCCTGGTGGGCATGCTCACCATGGAAAATGTGGGCGAGTTCATCATGATCCAGACGGCGCTCGGCCGCGCGCACACCTCTCCACCCGCGCTCCCGATGGGAACGCCCACCGATTACCGTAATCTGCCTTAGCCTGTCTCAGGATGTTCTGCCAGGATCAGCGCCCAAGTGCTGTGGCCGGCGCCGCAGACTGCGCCAAAAAAGCCACCTACTGGGGTAATTGACCAGCTTTGAGGCTGGGGGAAAACGCAGTATTTTCTGAAATGAGCAGCGCGATCCCGTCACGCAGTCAGCGAAACAGGATGTAGAATGTCCCGTAGATCAGACCAATCAGCCAGACCAGCGCAATCACCCCGCCCAGAACCGGTCCCGCAGTGAGAAAGAAGACGGTTACGGCTTCCTCTAGGAAATTAAACACGCCCTGCCGGCTCATGACAGCCTCCTCGTGAGGCGAACTTCGGTCCGCGACTTGACAAAAAGTCCGATCCTCGCGAACACTACTATTTGTCACTAGAGCAAATGAGGAGCCAAAGTGTCGGGTTGGGTGGAGTTCCTGTGTGGCTAGAAAGGGTCGTCTGCCAGCGTTGGGTTATATGTCAGTTTGACAGGCCTGACGCCTCCATCTAGGATTATTCCTGCAAACCATTCCTTCCGGGCACTCATTAGCACCAAACGTCGCCCGGCTTGACTGAAGGGCTCTATCCATGGGACATCAACCGTGGTTCGCCATTCTTGCGGCTTTTGTGGGCGCACTCACCGTGCTGCCCGCCGCCGCCCAGAACCAATCCGCACAGAATGCGGAGCCGGAAGAGCCGGACTTCGCTTTTTTGGCGGGCAGTCCGTACACTCAGGTCAAGAACTCGATTCAAGTTATTCATCAGACCGCTTTCGGCACGCGCGACTTCTTCGTGCCGGGCGGGCGTCGGAACGAAGACGAATTCTTGTTCTTCTTCCGCACAGAATGGGGTTTTACCGACCGCTGGGAGCTCGACATCATCACGCCGCTCGAAGGGAACCGCGAGCGGGTAAACGGTGGCACGGTCGCGAGCGGTTACGGCTTCGCGGACTCGATTGTCGGCATTCGTTACCGCCTGACGAATGAGTCGAGCTTTCCTATTACGTTTACCACGGGCCCGCAGGTGATCCTGCCGACGGGAAGCGTCGCGAAGGGCACGGGCTTCGGCTCGGCGGGTTTCGCCTGGGATGTGGCCGCTGCAAAAGATTGGGGCGGGCCGGCATTTCTCTACGCCTCGTTCAACACCAGCGTGCTTCCCGCGGCCGATGATCCCACGGCGGGCTCCGCGCGCCAG
>CAYZVR010000246.1:0-5877 GCA_964481715.1 uncultured Acidobacteriota bacterium
AAGTTGCAGGGCATGGTCTCAATCCAGGTGTTGGCGATGCCGACGATGGGCCGCGCAAGATCGGCATCCGTGAAGCCGATCGCTTTGAGCATGGAGCGCGCGCCTGCGCGCTCGCGGCCCTCGAATATGACGCGGCTGGGAAGTTTGGGGTCAAATGCCATAACGCCTCCGGAAGAATCCCGCAAAAGGAGTTGGATGAAACCAGAATACTCTCAGATTCGGCCCGAGGCCCGCAAGAGCAGATTGCGGCGCAAGAAGCAATCGGGGCTTGGTGCGCTCGGACGAGAAGCTGGCTAAACGACGGTTTCCGGGCATTCGCCCGAAGGCGGCAACTCTTCCTCTTCTTTGCCCGGCGCGTGGCGCGCCTGGTGCGTGATGATGAGCGCCACCGCCGAGAGGATGACGACCATCGCGGCGAAGATGCGCGCCGTGAGGGGTTCGTCGCCGAGTGCCCAGCCCAGGAAGACTGCAACGATTGGATTGACGTACGCGTAGGTCGCGACGCGAGATGGGCCCACGACGCCGAGCAGCCACGTGTACGCTGTAAATCCCACGAGCGACCCGAAGGTAATCAGATAAACGACGGCGAGGAGCGAACGCGCCGAAGCACCCGGGTGCGTGAGCGCTGGCGCTTCACCGACGGCGAATCCGAGCACCAGCAGGCCCGCGCTGCCAGTCAGCATTTCCATGGAGGCGGTGAGCAGCGAAGACTTGGGCATTGACGCGTGACGCGAGTAAAGGGAGCCGATGGCCCAGCAGAGTGAGCCGGCGATAAGAACACCCGCGCCGGCGGGCGAGACGCGACCACCGCCCAGCATCTCACGCGGGCCGACGAGCAGGGCGATGCCGCCCAGACCCAGCACCAGTCCGAAAACTAACTGCGGCCCGAGGGCACGGCGCAGTTCGAGGTGATGGAGCAGGACCATCCAGAGGGGAATGATCGAAAGCAGCAGCGCCGCGAGACCCGAGGGGACGTGCAGTTCCGCCCAGGTCAGCGCTCCGTTACCGCCCAGAAACATCAGGCTGCCGATTAGCGCGGCGCTCCGCCATTGGGCTTTGGTCGGTGGCTCGGCGCCTCGCCAGCGCGCCAAGGCGTATAGCAGGAGCCCGGCAATCAGGAACCGGCCGCCTCCCATGAGAAAAGGAGGAACGGTTTCAATCGAAACCTTAATGGCCAGATAGGTCGAACCCCAAATCGTATAAATGGCGGCGAAGGCGAGCAGGACCCTCAAGCGCGACGGATGGGCGGTGACCCGCGCCACGCCTCGAAGGGGCTCGTCACTCGTGGCCTTCTGCCGCGCCGATTCGAGAGTGACGGCACTTGCGGCCTCGTCGGATTGGGTGGAGGAGTTGGGCAAGCTGATGGATGTATCCTGAAGGTGAAGTTTTTTCAGGTTCTCCTTGCGAACAACCACGCATTGAAACGTCGGTCGCTCCTTTAGATGTTCGCAGATTTGTTAAGTTCCGGCAAGGGCGTGGGGTTTTATCACTGACCAGCAAGCACGAGTCCGCAGGCTGAGACACCAGCCGGATCTTCGACTCCTGGTGGCCTTGAAACGCCATGCGCGGTATCATCCCGGATAACTTTCAAACGAACACCGAGGAGACGACATGCAGCCAACCCGACGGTCCCTCATGACGCTCGCCTTCTTCTTATTTACGCAGATTCTCTCGGCGCAATCGTCGGAAGTTCTGAGTGTGGAGCTGAAGCCCGCCACGATTGCTGCTTACGACAGCTACGTTCATGCGACGGAGGCGCGCATTCAGGCCGAGATGGAGCGTCCCGGCGCGTTCCTCTACGTCGAGGGTCTTCCCGAGCCTCGCCGCGACGAGGTTCTCAAGATATTGCGGGGCGGAGAGGTCTTCATGGAGCGGCTCTTTACGCGGGACGCTTCGGGCCGTGAAATGACCGCTCCCGATGCGCTCATTCACCACTGGCTGGGCGCGGTATTTATCCAGGGCGTCTCGCTCCCGCAGGTGATTAGCTTTGTCGAGGACTACGACCGCCACCAGGACTTTTACAAACCTGAAAT
This sequence comes from uncultured Acidobacteriota bacterium, assembly GCA_964481715.1. Lineage (GTDB taxonomy): Bacteria > Acidobacteriota > Terriglobia > UBA7540 > UBA7540 > JAHEKS01. The sequence continues at coordinate 2,034 of CAYZVR010000246.1, forward strand.
CGTCCGCTCGCGCCTGGTGAGCCATGAGGGAAACGATTTCAAGATTTTTTACCGCGTGCGCAAGCACAAAGTCATCACCGTCACGCTCGACACCGAGCACGACGTCCGATATTTCCCCGTGGACGCGACGCACTGGCACAGCCGGTCGGTCTCGACGCGCATCGCCGAGATCGCGAACGCTGGCGAGAAGAACGAGCGCGAAAAGCCCATCGGCCACGATGGCGGATTTCTGTGGCGAATCGAGTCCTGGTGGAAATTCGAAGAACGCGACGGCGGCGTCTACCTCGAGTGCGAATCGGTTTCGCTGACGCGCAATATTCCCACCGGCCTCGGGTGGCTGATCAAACCGTTCGTCACGAGCATTCCCAGGGAATCACTCGAAATGACCATGGGTTCGACACGGACGGCGGTCCAGAAGGTGAATGCCGCAGGAAAAACAGGGATCGAGGGAGCCGGCGCGAACGCTCGCCGGAAATCGGGGGCTGCGCACTAACCCGTCGCGACCGCGCACCTTTCGTCATTACTCCCAATTAAAAAGGCGGGGGAAGAATCCCCCGCCTTTTTTTCGGCGATACCCATCCAACACCCGGGCCTAGAAGCCCGACGTGCAGCCGGTGAACGCGATGTCTTGGGTCAGCGTGTCGCCGGGGTTTCCGGAGAGTTGTGTGGTGCTATCAAACGTCGCCGGGAAACTCGACGGGCTGCAATTGTCGGTAGTCGGATTCGACAAGGGGACGGTAGCTCGCGCGTTTACCCAGTAGATGGCCGGATTAACCGCCGGCGCCGTGTAGGCGGTTCCGGTTGAGGAGAAAGTTCCGACGTTGGGATTGCTGGCCGGGACGAGCAGTGTGTAGTTGGCGCAATCGGTGTCCGGCGGGCAAGTGAGGCTTCCCGAACTGGGAGCGGTCGCAAAACTGGGTTCCGACGAGACCGGGAAGGTTGGGACCGTGATGAGCAGCGAGCTTCCGCCGCCCACGGACTGCAACGGCGAGAGGCTGATGTCGGACGCGGTCGCCTCCCCGCCCGACGCCGCCGTGTTGGTAGTTATCAATCCTTGCAGGGTAATGGGCGAAGACGTTGTCGTAGTCGGCTCGGGGACCAGAGGAATGTCGCCAATCGCCGTCCCGACCGGAACTTTGAGCGTCGCCGTGGCGTTGTAAGTCGCGGTCACGAGCGCCAAGGCGGTCGTCATCGCGGCGACAACCACGTCGAAGCTTGCGCCTTGAGGCAACGGGCAGAAAGCGAAAGTTCCGTCGGATCCGGTCGTCGTACCTCCGAAGATGCGGTCGAAATTGGGATTGTTCGGGTCAGGCTGTTCGAGCAGCACGATGGCGCCGCCGATCGGCTCGGGGGGATTCGATCCGCTCACGACGACCCGGCCGCTCAGCGAATTGGTGTTCAACGAAACCTCGCCTGCGTGCAAGACAGGCTTCAATCGGAACTTGCCGTTGCCTTGACGGACGATGGATGCGCAGGTGTTAAAATTGATGTCGAGATCGCTCGTCTGTCCGGCTTCGATTGTGACCCCACCCTGTGTGATTTGCGACGAAGGGATTTTGATTCCGGTCTGAGCCTCGCTGCTCAAGAGAAGTTCTTGAGGCGAGCCGCCGGAGGGAACCACGCAGTTGAACGGGCCGGTCGAGGCCGAGCTGCCGCAGGCATTGTCAGGAGTCGATGAGCCGAGCGGCGTAACGCTCACGCCCGTGGCGTTGTTGGCGAGCAGAACGACCCGGATTTGCTGGTAGGTGCCCGCCGGCAAGGTCTTCGACCCGAGCTGATTCAGAAGACACTGAGTGTTCTCGAGGTTGAGAAGGTCAACCTGCTTCGGGTTGCCGGTCAGGTCAATGATGTCGGTCCATCCGCTCGCGTTCGTGTCGGCGTTCGAGGAAGTGTGAACGCGAACCTTGGTGATGGTCACAAAGACGTTGCTGAACTGTGCCGTGCACGTCGGAGGGTCGCTGATGCTGGTGTTGACGGTTCCCATTAAAGGGCTGGACGGCGTCAATGAAGTCTGGCTTCCGCCTCCGCAGCTCACCAGCAGTGCCGCGCAAAACGTCGCCGCGAGCAATAGCGCGCAGGAACGGGAATTTGAGTATTTGGGGCTGCCCATGATTTACCTCCAGAAAATTTCTGTTTGCAAGCGCTCAGCGCTCACCGGCGGTCTGTCTGAATCAAAGTCCTCCGAGTTCGCTCGTGTGTCCGAAACGTCAGGCCAGCGTTGCGCCGGGCGTTCCGAGGGGCCAACAATTCCGGGCGTCCAATGAAGACTCGGCTGCAACCCTCGTGCCCACACGGGCGTCGGATGACTTTACCTGCCAAGCCTGGCTCGACACAGGGTTTAGGTAGCAAGTAGGACACCAAACCTCGAACACATTCAAATGATTGAAATCAATAAGGTTTTCAGCAGGCCCGGCTGAATCGGTCGTCCATGCCGAGAGCTTGACGTGTAAAATCTTCTCTCAAGGCTCGCCGACCTCCCCTATTGTATCACTTCGTTTTTTAACGTATTTTTTCGTTTGCGCCGGAGTGATTGTGGTAAATTATGGGGCGTTCAATCAATCCTCACCGACCACGGTGTCTTCTGATTGTTGACACCCAGGAATCCGCAGGCTTCCGGGAAGGGTCGCACGATGAATTCCATGGCAATCTTCCTTGTCAGTATATTACTGGTAGCTCCAATGTCCAGACCATCCCCAGTGCCCAAAGACGGCTGGGCATCACTTTTTAACGGCAAAGACCTAAGCGGCTGGAAGGCTTACGGCGAAGAAAGGTGGGCGGTCGAAGACGGCACGATCGTGGGAGAAAGCACGGCCGGAAAGTACGCCTATCTTGTTACTGACAAAACCTACCGCGACTTTGATCTCCGCGCGAGAAAGTGCGCGCGTTTCTATGCAGCAATTAAAACCGCCGCCCGGTCAGAGGCGGATTTTGAAAGCTCGTTGAAGCCGGAAGCCTCGAGGTGTACCATCTAAGCGGTTCTTGATCGGAGAAGATGAAAATGCGCTGGATCAAGAATATTGTCATGCGTCGAAGGGCGTGCGGGTTCGGAATCCTGGCCGTTGCGGTGATTTCACTCAACGCGAGCTTCAGCCATGTCCAGGGCGTCCAGGCCCGCCGCCGCCCCGCAGTCTCGCCTGCACAGGCCAAGCCCAAGCCGGCGTTTGAACTCAAGGCGCTTTCGGCGAGCCGGAGCGAGGTCAAACTCAGTTGGGCGACCAACGCGCCCAAGGCTGCGGCGTTTGTGGTGGAGCGGCAATCGAGCAAAACCCCCTTCGCCGAGATCGCCAAGGTCACAACCACCGAAGCCACCGACACGAAGATTGATCCCTACGCGACCTACATCTATCGCGTGCGCGTGGCGGAGACACAAACATTCTCCAATGAAGTCAGCGTCGGCCCGCCGCCCGCCGGTTTCAACGTAGCCGCGCCCGCACCCCAGGACCGCCACAACGATTACGGCCTGCAAGTCTCGCTGGCCCTTGACTCCAACGACGATCCCATCATCGCCTACGTCTTCGACGACCCGGACAAGGACAGCAACCGCGAAGACTCGCAACTCTTCTTTCTCTCCTGGGACCGCGCGCATTACCAGTGGAAGCAGCCCGTGCTCGCGGATACGACCGGCGAGATCGACAACAACACCGGCCAGACCCAGGTCTCCCTCGCCCGCGACGCGAGCAACAACCTGCTGGGCATTGCCTATCAGAAGGAGCCTGGTATTTGGCTGGCGCTCTCGAGCGACGGCGGCGCCACCTGGAGTACCGAACCGGTTTTCCGCGGCGATAACCTCGAGGCGGCCGTCCCTTCGCTGGGGATGGGTGGAGGTACGATCCACGTCGCGTAT
>CAYZVR010000247.1:0-1291 GCA_964481715.1 uncultured Acidobacteriota bacterium
GCTGGACCGTGGAGGTCAAGTGCTTGGCATTTCCCGAGCGCGATCGCATCACCATGCCGACGGTTACGACGACCACGACGGCAATCGCCGCAAGGGTAACGGGCTTCTTGTGGTTTCGGTAATAGTCCTGAATCAACATGGGTTCGCTTGTCCTTTTTATGAAACTGAATTCCTCCCGTGCTCAGGTCAAAATCCCCGCGCACCGGCCTGCCGTCATTGCGGCCCGTGTCTCTTCCTTCTCTCCTCTAATCGCCGGACGATTTCGTCGAACTTGGTCAGTTGATCGGGGTTCAAAATCTTCCGAACCCGGCCGCGGCTCTCTTCCTTCACGGCGTCAAATTGCGGATCAACTTGCTTGTGCAGATCCTTGTACTTCGCGTCCGTCTCCTGCATGATCTGTTCCACCTGCTGCCTCTGGGTGTCGGTGAGCTTCAATTCGCGTTGCAGAAAGCGGACCACGTGTTTCGGGTCGAACCCACCATGTGGACGCCCGAAATGCCAGCCAAGGAACACCGTCCCGGCGCTGCCGACCACGATTCCCAGTACGAAGGTGAGGATGAAATAGAGATAAGCTCGGCGGCTCATTTCTGCTCACTTTCCGCGTCCGTGGGAGCGGGATCAATGAATTCAGGCGAATCCTGGTCGAGGAACGGGTCGCCGCTCATCGAGGCCACGGACGGCTGGGCCAGCAGGTATTCGGGCTCGCCCAGCCCGCGGACCGGACCCGATGAGGGTAGGACCAGCGCCAGCAGTACCGTCAGCGTCATGAGGAGCGTTGCCCACACGACTCGGCGGCCCGCCCGCTCGAAAAAGTCTCCTGCCGCGCCCCACCCGGACAAGGCCGCCCCCTCCTCAAGTCTTCGAAGGACTCGCGCGGAGAAACCCAGCGACGGTTCCGGCACAGATTCCGCAGCAAGCGCCCGGAAGCCGGCGCTCAATAGTTGCCACTCCTTCCACCAGACGGTGCATTCCTTGCACGCGGCGAGGTGCTCGCGCAGGGTTTCGGGGACCGCTCCATCCCGGCAATCTTCCAATGTCATACGGACGTCATCACAACGCATGGCTCACTTCCCTTCCCGCCACCGTTTCAAATCCTCGAGCATCCGTTTGCGGGCTCGGTGGAGGCGCACTTTGACCGCTGCTTTAGATAAGCGCATAATCTCCGCGATTTCCTCCACCGACAGTTCCTCCATCTCCTTCAGAACCAGAATCACCCGATCGTGTTCCGGCGCTCGTTCGAGCAGGGCGCCGACCCATTCCTTCAGGAGCGCTTGCTGTTCGGCGTCCGGTG
>CAYZVR010000247.1:1301-5843 GCA_964481715.1 uncultured Acidobacteriota bacterium
CCATGGTCTCGGCGCGCTCCTGAATCTTGCGGCTCGACTCTTCCGACATCTGACCGAAAAACTGGACGCGGGAGGAGCGCTCGCGCCGCAGGTAGTCGTAACTGTGGTTCACCGCGATGCGTCCCAGCCAAGTGCCAAAGGAAGATTCGAAATTGTAGCTTTTGATCGCCACAAAGGCCTTGAGAAAGATTTCCTGAGCCAGATCTTCCACATCGTCCCGGCGCCGAACCAGATGGGATACCAGAGAGAACACCCGCCGCGTGTGGCGCTCCACCAAATGTCCGAAAGCTTCGCGATCTCCGCCCTGGGCTCGCTGGATCCAATCGACTTCCTGGTCGAGTTCCGGCCTCGGGCTTTGCATCCACGTTCCGTCACCCCCCGTCTCTACTATTTCAAGACGAGGGAGACATCCTCCCGGTTACACGCACTACGAAGGGCCTAAAATACGCAAATTAATGTTGACCGATATGCCATGCTATGTAACAATCCGACTATGGTCATTGGAACACGATTACGAGGACTCCGAGAGGAACGAAAGCTTTCTCAAGGTGACATCGAAGAGCGGACAGGCCTCCTGCGCTGTTACATCTCCCGAGTGGAGAATGGGCATACCATCCCTTCCATCGAAACGTTGGAGAGGATCGCGTCGGCCTTTGAGCTCCCACTCTATCAGCTTTTCTTCGAGGGCGATGAACCGCCCCCCTTGCCGAATCTGAGCAAGCGGAAGACGACGGAAGAACTGGCGCTGGACGAAGAGTCTCAGCGGGAGCTGCGCTTTTTCGATAAAGTGAAACGGCTTCTCAGCCGCATCAATGAGAGGGACCGTCAGCTCCTTCTCTACATGGCGCAGAAGCTCGCCAACCGCTAGCATTTCGTTCCCTTCGCCGGCCCGGCCGGTAGCAGGGGATTGGACTTTCTACTCCCACTCAATAGTCCCCGGGGGCTTCGACGTCACGTCGAAGACCACCCGGTTGACTCCCTTGACTTCGTTCACAATCCGCGTCGCCATGCGCTCAAGAAGCGGCGCCGGCAACTTTGCCCAGTCGGCCGTCATCCCGTCCTCGGATTCGACCGCCCTCACGGCGACCGTCGAGGCGTAAGTCCGCGCGTCGCCCATCACCCCCACACTCGAGACCGGCAGCAGCACCGCGAAGGATTGCCAAAGCTTGGTATAGAGCCCTGCGGCGCGGACTTCCTCCACGACGATGGCGTCCGCCTCACGCACCATGCGCAGTCGGTCTTCGGTTATTTCACCGACGATGCGCACCGCGAGTCCCGGCCCCGGAAACGGTTGCCGGTTGACGATGTCCTCGTCGAGGCCCAGTTCCCGTCCGACGACCCGGACCTCGTCCTTGAAAAGTTCACGCAACGGTTCAATCAGCTTGAATTTCAGGTCAGCCGGCAGCCCGCCCACGTTGTGGTGGCTCTTGATGGTGGCCGCCGGACCTTTGATGGAAACGGATTCGATCACGTCCGGGTAGAGAGTTCCCTGCACCAGGAACTGCACATCGCCGAGGGATCGCGCCTCTTCTTCGAACACCCGGATAAATTCCTCGCCGATGATCTTGCGCTTTCGCTCGGGATCGGTGACGCCCGTGAGGCGCTGGAGAAACCGTGAAGAGGCATCCACAGCTTTGACATTCAGGTGCGCCTGCTCGCGCAGCTTCCCCGCAACGCGCTCGAATTCGTTCTTGCGCAGCAGGCCGTTGTTCACAAAGACGCAGGTCAGCCGGTCACCCAACGCCCGGCCCACCAGCGTCGCCGCCACGGCCGAGTCTACCCCACCCGAAAGCGCGCACAGCGCGTGGCCGTTCCCCACTTGCACGCGCACACGCTCCACCGTCTCCTCGATAAAAGATCGCGGGAACCAGTTCGGCTGAATCCCGCAGACGTCTTGAACAAAGCGCCTCAGAATTTCCGCTCCACGTTCCGTGTGGCGAACTTCGGGGTGGAACTCCAACGCAGACATTTTCGTCCCGGGATTTTCAATGACCGAAATGGCGTTTTCGGTGCGGCCGGTGATTTGGAAGCCGGGCGGGACTTCCACCACATGGTCGCCGTGGCTGTTCCACACGCGCAGCGGCGATGGAAGGCCGCGGAGCAACGCGCTGGACGGCAAAATCTCCAATTGCGCAAAGCCGTATTCGCGCCGGCCCGCCGCTTCGACCTTCCCTCCCAGCTTGTGGGACATCCAGTGCAGCCCGTAGCAGATGCCGAGGACGGGAAGGCCGAGCTTCAACACTCGCTCGTCGCAGACGGGCGAGGCAGGATCGTAAACCGAAGAAGGCCCGCCAGAAAGAATCAGCGCCTGGGGGTTAAGCTTTTTCAGTTCGGCGAAGGCGAGATTGCACGGCACGATCACCGAATACACCTGCAACTCACGAATCCGCCGCGCGATGAGCTGCGTGTACTGGGAACCGAAATCGAGGATTACGATCGGTCTGTGTTCCATGGTGGGCCTGGGACCAGAGACGAGCGACTAATTCAGGTGACGACGCTCACGCCCTTCACTTGATGACGATATTGACCAGCTTCTTCGGAACGACGATTATTTTCACTATTTTCCTGCCGTCCAGGTATTGCGCCACTTTTTCCTCAGACTGGGCGAGGCGCCGGATTTCCTCCTCGCTGACATCCACAGACACGCGTATCCTTCCGCGGAGCTTGCCGTTGACTTGCACTGGAATCTCCAATTCGTTTTCGGCGGCAAGAGCCGCGTCATAAGCCGGCCATGAAACCCGAAGCAAAGGCTCGGAATGTCCCAGCCCTTCCCAAAGCTCATCCGCCACGTGTGGCGCAAAAAGCGAAAGGATTACAACCAGAATCTCAAGCGATACTTTAAGTGTTGCTGGCCGGATCTTTCCCGCCTCGGCTGCACCCTCGAGGTCCGAGAATTCGTTGACTAGCTCCATGGCCATGGCGATGTCAGTGTTGAAGTGCCAGCGCTCTTCCATGTCCTCCGTCACGTGCCGCAGTGTCTGGTGAGCCTTGCGAAGCAAGCGGCGTTCCTCGGGCGAAAAGCCGGCGCGCTCGTCCTCCGTCAATTGGGCGGTCTTGACGCCCCGGACACTGTCCGCGTGCTTTGCGACAAGGCGATAGACACGCCCGACAAACCGTGAAGATCCTTCGATCCCCGCGTCCGACCATTCCAGGTCTTTTTCGGGCGGCGCGGCAAAAAGCATGTAGACCCGCACGGTGTCCGCACCGTATTTGGCAAACATCTCGGTCGGGTCCACCACGTTGCCCTTCGATTTCGACATCTTGGCGCCGTCTTTAATCACCATGCCCTGCGTGAACAGACGCGCCACAGGCTCCGCGAAATTCACCAAACCGATATCCTGCATGACCTTGGTGAAAAAGCGCATGTAGATGAGGTGAAGAATCGCATGCTCGATGCCGCCGATATATTGGTCCACGGGAAACCAGTAACGCACGGCATCCTGATTAATGGGCGCGGTCGAAATCTTCGGATCGGTGTAGCGGTAGAAGTACCACGAAGAATCCATGAAAGTGTCCATCGTGTCGGTCTCACGCTGCGCTGGGCCGCCGCACTTTGGGCAACTGGTGTTCACAAATTCCGGCGCGCTCGCGAGCGGCGACTTTCCGATCCCCGTCAGCTTGACGTCTTGGGGCAGCACGATGGGCAGGTCATTTTCCGGCACCGGGACGACTCCACATTGATCGCAGTAGACAATGGGAATGGGCGTCCCCCAGTAGCGCTGCCGCGAGATCCCCCAGTCCTTGATGCGAAACTGCACAGTTCCCTTCCCGAAGCCTTTGGCCTCCGCGTCTAGCGTCATCTGCTCGATAGCTGCCTCCGACGCGAGTCCGCTATACGGGCCTGAGCTAACGAGCGCGCCGTATTCGACGAACGCCTCCGTTCGGGCGGGGCTTGCCCCGCCCTCGGTGGGCGCAGCGAGCGGCGCCCCTAACGGCGTGATGACCGTTCGAATCGGTATTCCGTAGGCCGTGCAGAATTCAAAATCGCGTTGGTCGTGCGCGGGCACGGCCATCACGGCGCCCGTGCCGTATTCCATGAGCACAAAATTCGAAATCCAGACGGGAACCATCTCGCCGTTGTAGGGATTGCGCGCTTTAAAACCGGTATCCGCGCCCAGCTTCTCAAGGTTCACTTCAACACTGGCGCGGATGGCGGAGGCTTTGATGCGCTCGGCTTCGGCGCGGAGCTTGTCCGAATTCTTCGAGTGCTGGATGAGCTTTTCCACCGCAGGGTGTTCAGGCGCAAGGAAAAGAGCTGTGCAGCCGAAGATCGTATCCACGCGAGTGGTAAAGATGCGGACGGGTTCGCCGAGCTCGGAAAGGTCGAAATCCACCGATGTGCCAGTGGATTTCCCAATCCAGTTCTGCTGCATGGCCAGGACGCGTTCGGGCCAGCGAACCAGCTTCGCCATGTCCTCAAGCAGCCGGTCGGCGTAGGCGGTAATCTTCAGGAACCACTGCTCGAGCTCGCGCTCGATGACCGGCGTTTCCTCATGCCGCCAGCAGCAGCCGTTCACCACCTGCTCGTTGGCGAGAACCGTT
>CAYZVR010000248.1:0-5837 GCA_964481715.1 uncultured Acidobacteriota bacterium
GAATATGACAACCATGATGGAGGAAGTCTCCGGGCAGCCTGCGGCGCTTGCGGGGCTGCGAAAATTCTACGCGAGCCCGGGCGCCATTCCGGCCAAAGCCCTTCGCAAGCTCGTCTCGCACTGGCCGCCCACGGTGGTTTTCACGGGCATGGGTTCGTCGCTGTTTGCGGCATATCCGGCGCAGGCTTTTCTCACCTCGCTGGGCATTCGGGCGCTGGTGTGGGAGACGGCGGAGCTCGTCCACCACCACCTGAAGATTCTGAAGCCCGATACGCTGCTGGTAGCGGTTTCGCAATCGGGAGAAACGGCGGAGATTCTCCGGCTGCTCGACTCGCAAAAATCCGGCCTCGGCGGGGTCGCAAACGTTGAGGGCAGCACGCTCGCGCGCCGCGCCGGGCTGATGCTTCCGATGATGGCGGGCCATCAGGAAAGCGTTTCGACGCGCACTTACATGTGCGCGGTCGCGGCTCTGATGTACCTGGCGCACGCCATTGCTGGAAAACCGCACCGCCCGCTCACCTCGACGCTCATTCGCGTCATCGGCGCGCAGGAGGAAATCCTCGAGCGCCGTTCCATCACCACGCCGCCCACGGTCGAGTTTTTCGGCGAGCCTCCCTACGTCTCCTTGATGGCGCGCGGCGCAGACCTGGCCTCCGTCTATCAGGGCGCGCAGATGTTCAAGGAAGTGGCGCGCCTCGCCGCCGAACCCACCAGCGCCGCGCAATTTCGCCACGGGCCCATCGAGATCCTGAACCCCGCGCACCGCTACGTGCTCTTCGCGCGGCGCGGCAAGACCGGGAAGTTCGTCTTGAAGCTCGCCCGCGACATTCACGCGCACGGCGGGCGCGTCCTGCTCCTCACCGATTTGCCATTCGAGAACCTGACGAATACGCGCGTCATCCGCGTTGCGAGCGTCGCGCTGGGTCTCGGGACGCTCGTGGACATCCTGCACATCCAACTTCTGGTTCACGACCTCACGCTGCGCACGCGGCCCGAGCCCGGAAAATTCTGGATCGCCGGCCGCGTGACGCGCGAAGAGTAGACCTCTGCGCGGGCGATGCTCCGCACGCAAACCTTTACGGCCCGACTCGCAGTCCTTGTTCAACACTGCGTCAGACTAGGGACCGGGGACGGGGGGTTTACAAAAGTCTACATATGTAGAGTTTGTCGCAGGCGGGGGATGCGCCTGTCTGTGCGGGGATAAAGGGGCCTAGGTGTTAAGGCGTGTCGAGAGTAAGCCGTGAGCTATTCTGGTGAGATTCTTAAACGCTTTGTCGGACCCTGGCTCGCCAACCGGGAAGCGTCCCCGGCTTTCACCTCGTCGAGCTAGGCGGCGACCTGAATTGTTCGACTTCAGAGTATATGAGACCGTCGAAGAATGGGGCCAGCATTAGTCCCTAACCGCCCCCTGGTAAGCGATACTCGCTGGTGTACCGGGAAATCCCACAAGGTACTGCACCTATGTCCGTCCTGTAAACCCGGTATGGGTTCACAGGACGCTTACGAACTCCTTAGATCGCACGCAGAAGTGCTTCGAGTTCTTCGAAGGACATATCGAGATCGTACATCGGAAAGTCAAAGAAGGCAGGATCTGTTTCCGCTTTTTGGATGCTTGCGATGACATAGTTCTGCTCAACTGCCTTGGTGACTTCTGCCTGCAAAACAGCACCGCCGCTCGCACCGCCAGGCATCGCCCCAACGGCAGCCCCATAGCCGGAAATCAACGCAGCGCCCAGGCCCGGTCCCGTCTGTTTGACTTCTACCAGTCCCGCAGTTACTTTTGATTCACCGATTGCGTGCAAGATGAATCTGCCGAGAATTGACGTGGCCGTCTTTTGGGCAACCTGTCCCTTTGTGCAGTGAAGGAAATGCATCATTGAATAGTGGGGCGCCGTGCCTCCACCGGGGTTGAACCTGATTGCATAAGCACCAGATTCTAATCCGGCATCGGGCTGCAAGAAATTCCCCCCGGCCTGTTGTCGGAGTTCACGAATCTTATCGAACGCGAGGTCGAAGGGAACAAGCTTGGTGTAGCCATAAACCTTCGTATCCGAAACCACCTTATAATAAGGTGGGGTCCACGTGCTTTTGGCTGTATAGGCAGCCTGGAAGGCTTTCTGACTAGGCACGGTGAGCACATGTCGCAAGCGTGCGTCGATGACGAGTGAAAAGAAAGTATCCTTCGAATAGAACGGAATTGAAAGGCGTCCATTTGCTGAAAGCAGAAGATCTCCGTATTTCTGCACCTCCTCGTAGTCGCCCTTGATCAGCGCAGCATGGAACGACATGGTCTGCACGTCGTTATCCAAAGGGGCGATTCTCGCCAGCGAAGCCACAGAAGTCACATATTCTTCCACGGACATCGATGCCATTTCGGGCAGCTTACCCTCCCTAATCCATTCGAGTGAACACACAGAGACTCCTAGGGGCGAGTGAAGGTACTTTTCGGCAATGCCTCTCAGCCCGTCGTACTGGGCCTTTCTACGCTCCAGTCTTGCTAGGATATCTTTGGCAACACTTTCGCCAAGGGCACTCCGACCTCTTTCGATTGCAAGCTTGGCCTCGTCAAAATGACCACCGTAAGCATGGATGAACGACCGGAGGATTATCTTCTGGGCCTCGGATCCCGAAATTTCGTCAATGGTTTTAAACGCTCCCCCTGTGTCCAGCTTTGCGATATGGCTAAGTAGTTGCTCTTTGGTGGATGCGTTACTTTTCCATGTATTCAAGAGCTTTTCGGCAGCTCGGACATAGTTAGAGGCGGACTCCCCAGCGTTCCTGAGAAGGATATATTCCCGCTCCGCATCGGGAAACTGATCGGCGCGCAAATACGTAGCAATAAGCATTGTGCGCGCCTTATGATGCGAGGGAAATTGAGCTAGCAAGGACTCCAACTCAGCGGCCGCCGACGCATATTTCGCCTCCCGATATAATTCCGTTGCGCGCACCAGAGGATTTCGTATGTCCGCTTGTCGAACCAATTCTCGCGCGGCCAAATCTGTGGGGTTTGCCGGGGGTTGGCGCTTATTCTTGCTGGCAGCAAGCAATGCAGAAAGGACATCATCAGAGAGTCCTAGTCGCTTGAGTTCTAGGGTCGTCTCTGAGGTCATTTCGAAGGAAATGCCGTCGTTCCCGATTTGTTGAACCAGAACAGCAGAACCAAGACCGGCGCCGTGTAACTTGAGGATATCTTCCTTGCTGAGGCCCTGAGCGCACAATCGGACGGAGCAAATGAGGAGGAATGCAAGGGCAGCCATCTTTCGCATTGGTGCTTCCTCATTGAGCGGGCGAGGGCAGAAACCAGATCGGTTCGCTCAGATCGATTCCCGCTAGACTTCCACCCCTTACCGCATACTCGCAGAGAGAAGTCGCGCGTTTCAGCGGCCTTGATTATCGGGGTGGGGGAACAGCTGCCTGACTTGGCGATTGGCATTGCTTCTTTGCAGCCTTCGCCTGGCAATACTGGTCGATGCCTTCTATGAACTTCTGCATGGCTTCCAATCGCGATTCGCTTGGCGACATTTTTGCGTCGTAATTTTGGATCATGGTGTCGATTCGCCGTATTTGCTCCTGAAACGTCGCGCGCGCCTCGGTAGCCTCTTCATAGGTGTGCATATTTTCGGCGGTGTCTTTCATCAAGCCGAGCGCGGCGCCGACAGGACCAAGATGATCTAATCCTTCGTCCTCAACGAATTCCATTACACCTTGCTTTGACGAGAGTATTAGCCTTTTCCCCAAGTTCCAAGGCATCAAGGACATCCTTTGCCGTGCGGTACTTGAGGCCAATCTGCTTGGTCACTCCAGCGCCTGTGCGGCCCAACAGTTTTGCAGCCCCGTAGACAGGAATTGCATCGAGAACCCGATCAAAGGTGTCACAAGCTTGCTTGACACCAATTGCTATGTCGGGGCCGGAAGAGCGCTCCCACCAACTATCGTCAAGCATCTTCTTCTTCATATCCTCCAGATCGGCTCGCCCTTGCGCATTGATACTATATGCTGAGACCGCGCGATCCCATTCAGCGGGTAGCACTTGATCCCTAACATACGCTTCCTGCTTGCAGTCACATGACTCGTTGTCATTGAAGAGATCATCCATCTGCTTATCGATTTCGCTCTTCCCACCAAGAGAACCAAAAGTAGCTGGGTCGAGGAGCGGGTCCGGCTTTTTGATGGGGACAGGCGTTGAGGTGCGAGGCTCGATTGGGACGGGTGTCCCCGATTTGCTGCTATTTAACATGATCTCCCCCAAGACCCCGAGAATTGTAGAAGCTGGACCGACGATGTTTTTTGAAGGCTTTACTGGGGAAGACGCTGGAGGCGGAGGTGGGGAAGTGGTTTTTTGTGGGCTCGACTCAGGTTTTGGGCATCGCGGATCACCGTAGGGAATGTGTTCGCCGCAGACAACTCTCTGTGCGTTAGCAATTGTGACATGGCCCAGAAATAGCGTAATCGCGATAGCTGCCACTACGGCTGGTGCAGTGCGCATGTCCACCTCCCAGGTGGAGTTACGGTTCTCAGCGCTAGGAGCCCGGATGAATGCCGCTATACGAAATGATTGGGTGCCCTTTAACTAATACGACTGTACAAAAATCTCTACGACGTGTCAATACAATTGACCGGACCGGGGTTTTTTGTACCAGGCTGAATGAGAGAGAATTCACCTGTTGATCGGACCGGCTTTTTTGTACCATCGATGAGGACGAAGGCGGTGTCAAGAGCATAATTCTCCCGGGCGGGCGGGTGGCGAAGTCATGGGTTTTCGATGTCTTCGAAGGGCAGTCCGTCGGCAGACGGAGAGGCCTGCCCCTACGGCGGCGGGCAGGCAGGCCGTGGGCTTGTTCAGGGCTGGCTCTGGCCACCACTGGATGCCCGTCGGCCTGCCCGTCAGCTGACGGGCTGACGGGCATGACGGCCCCCTTTGGATTGTCATTCCCGCAAAAGATTGTCACCCCCGCGAAGGCGGGGGCGGGAATCCACGCGGCTGGCGGGTGGCGAAGACATCGTTTTTCGAGGTCTTCGAAGCGCAGTCCGTCGGCCTGCCCCTACTGTAGCGGCGGCGTCCCCGCCGCCGATTTGCGGCGCTCTGCGAGCGCCGACGACTTTCGGCGATCGCAGATCGCCGCTACAACGAAGGGCTGTCACTGTAATATGCAATCCTCAATAGGAGTTCCCTACGCGCGGTTCATGGGCTCGAGCCGATAGAGCACTCGCGTGTGCCGGATGACGGAGACGAGGGCGGCTACGGAAATCCCGGCGATGGCGACAGCGCCGCCCAGATTGAAGAGCAGGTAGCTGGCCCCGAATAGATGGGCAGTGGGACTGAGGAACACGCGGAGGTTTCCCATCGCCAGCAGAATGCGCAGCTCGGTGGGGCCGAATTTCCAGAAGGAGAGATGAAACGTCCCGACCGTATAAGTGGCGAGATAAATTTCAATGGAAAGCAGGAGATAAGCGACCAAAAGCCCGGTGGCGATGGCGGGGCTCATCGTGCCCGAGAGTGCAAGCCCGCCAAGCACGAACAGTGCGCCGAAACAATCCACCATGTGGTCCACATAAAATCCGAACTTGGGCCGTTGCTGGTTGCGCACACGCGCGAGCGTGCCGTCCAGACTGTCGCCGAACCAGTTGACGGCAAGCCATAAAATGGCGAGCAGAAGTCCCGCGCGGTTCACTCGCGCCAACCAGTAACTCGCTCCCACCATCAGCATGGCCAATAGTCCGAGCGCTGTCAGGTGGTCGGACGTGACCCACGCAGGCAATCGGTTTGCGATCCAAATCAGGCACTTTTTTTCAGCCGGCGCAAGCAGGCTCGTGTGCGCGCGCTCGGCATGGCGGAA
>CAYZVR010000249.1:0-5833 GCA_964481715.1 uncultured Acidobacteriota bacterium
GCCTGGAGGGATTCGAACCCCCGACCTTCAGCTTCGAAGGCTGCCGCTCTATCCAGCTGAGCTACAGGCGCGTGAAGCCAGTTTACATCATGTCGCGGCAATCGAGAAGCCGAGGTCGCTGTGCCGGTCTTTTCGACTCGGACAGCGATTCAAAGTAGAATTCACCCCCGGCGAGTCGCCCGACAGGCCAAGCCTTTGCGGGCCTGTGGACGTCCTTTCGGACCGCTCACTTGCCGTTCAAATCGCCCGGGGTCATGCGATAATGCTTTCTGCGGGATTCGAGGAAGGGAGCGGAACTAAATTCATGGCAGCTCTTTCCGACAAACATCAGACCGTCGAGGTCGTTTCGCGAAAAGACTATGCGGAGGACTTGTGGTCCATCCGAATCCAGCCCGAAGAGAAGCTGGTTTTCAAGCCGGGCCAGTACGCGACGCTGGGCGTCGAAGAAAACGGAAAGATGATTGAGCGCGCCTACTCGATTGTCTCCAGCCCGCTGGAAGACGAAGTGGAATTTTTCTTCGAGCTGGTTCCGGACGGCGAATTGACCCCGCACCTTTACGATGCGAAGGCAGGAAACAAGCTCCTGATGAGAAAGCAGGCCAAGGGACTTTTCACCCTGGACGGCAAGAGCGGCCACAAGCAGCATTATCTAGTCTCGACGGTTACGGGCATCGCCCCATTCGTCAGCATGGCGCGCACGATCGCGCGCCAGGCCAATCTGGGAAATCAGCCGGACTTTCGGTTGGTGGTGCTACAGGCCGCCAGCCGTTCGTGGGAGTTGGCATACAACCAGGAGCTGCAGGCCCTTGCGGAGAAACACGCGTGGCTGGAATACATCCCGACCGTCAGCCGTCCCTGGGACGATGCGCAGTGGAAAGGCGAGGTGGGCCGGGTTGAAGACGTTTTCCGCAAGTATCTCGACACCTTGGGACTCGAGCCCGCGACGACCACGGCCTACCTGTGCGGCCATCCGCAGATGATTTCGAACGCCAAGGGCATTCTGGCTCGCCGGGGTTTTGCGCCGGAGTCTATCCGCGAAGAGGTTTACTGGGTTCCGAAGAAAGAGGAGAAGTAAACGCAATCGCTTCCGGCCAGACGATCTAGATTCTGCCCGCCATCAATCTGCGCCTCAAGCATGGCAATTTCGTTGTGCTCTCAAAGCGCCAGAATTTTCCAATCCTCAAATCTTGACCGAACCAGTGACCGGGGCCAGCCGAGCTGGTGAGCCTTGGGGATCGAGCTTGGTGACTGGAGTGATTCCCGCCAGGCCGCAAATCCTTTCGACGGCCATTTCGCCGAGCCACGTGTGCGTCTTGCGGAGAGTCAACGTAAAGCTCTCGTTCCGGCGCGTGAGCAGATCGACTTTCGAAAGCAAGGCCAGGCCACGGGCCCGCGCGAGCGATAGCTCCGGGAAGGGAATGGAGTCAACCGCCGGCTTGCGCAACCGGCGGCGCTCGATGAGCAGCAGGCGGCGGTCCGTGACCAGCAGCCAGCTCACGCGAGGCCCGCGCTTCGAGCGCTTCCATCCCTCGAGCACACCCAGAAGCTCTTCGCCAGATTCCAAATGTCCGCTCAAATTTTTCAAGCGCTGCGGCGCGAGTTCCAGGAGACTTTCTTTCAGGTCACGCGGCACGGCAGCACGCCGAAGTTTTTCCCAGAGCCATACAACCCAGGCTGCCGCAATGCGCAGTTCAAAAAAGAAAACGCGAATGAGCCATGGCCCAAAGAAAGCAAATGCCATTACGAATGCGATGACAATCCCCAGCATCACCCAGGGCGAGAAGAGCGATAGGAGCGTGCCGCAAACGACCGCCGCGTCTTCGCCGATACTCAAGAGGGTGTTGGCTGCGCCGAAAGTTTTGGTGGTGCTCGCCAGGCGCACGCTGGATTTCGCGGAGTGCGCGGCGGTTGCCAGTGTTGCGCCCATCAGCATGGCAATGACAAGCTCAAACGTCTTATCGGTCGAAAGCGCCGCGCCGGCAGCTAAGGCCCCGGCGAGAGGCCGTAACAGCGTGTGCAGGAAATCCCAAACGTTGTCGAGGCCCGGGAATTTTTCCGCGAGGATTTCACAGGCGGCGAGCGCCCCGAGGATAATCAGAGCCTGGTCTGAAACCAGAAACTGGAAGCGCGAAGAAAGATGGACCACGTGGCTGTACCGCGCAAAGAGCGCCAGCATGAACAGCGGCAGGTAAGTGTTCACGCCGCTCGCCATCGCCAGTCCCCACGGGAGTCCGCTGACCATTTCCCATCTCCTGGCCCACGCGCAGAATCTCCGGCCATTTTGTCACCGTGTCCAGTTTGGGTCAAGCCGACCTTGGAGTCATCAGGTCGGGACCGCACCCGCAGGTCTGCGAAGCAGGTTATACTGAACGCTCCATGGCGCGTTCTTGGCCTTTATCGGAAGGGTAGTCCCATGGCGGCTGAAAAGCGGAAGACCTCAAACAGCGACAAGCTCTTTGCGCTCGCCCTCGAGCACGTCCCCGGCGGCGTAAACAGCGCGTTGCGGAACACTCCGCCGCATCTGGTTTTCCGAAAGGCTGCGGGAGCGCTGCTCACCGACGCGGACGGAAACGAATACCTCGACTACCACGCCGCCTTTGGGCCCGCGCTGCTCGGGCACAATCATCCGGATGTCAAGCGCCGGGTGATCGAAGCTCTCGAAAATGGCCTGCTCGTGGGAGCAGGCACCACGGAGCTTGAAATCGAACTCGCGCGCGCACTCTGCCGGCACATTCCATCTGCTCAAAAAGTTTTGCTATGCAACACGGGATCCGAAGCCACCTATCATGCCCTGCGGGTCGCTCGGGCGTTTACGGGGCGAATGAAAATCATCAAGTTTCAAGGTTGCTACCACGGATTTCATGACTACGTCTTGAGAAACGTCACGAGTCCCGCCGACAAGGTCGGCAAACTCGACCCGGGGTCGGCGGGAATGCTGCCCGAAGCCCTCACAAATACTCTGGTGTGTAATTACAACCGGCTGGGTGAGGTGGAGCGCGCTTTTCAGGAACATCGCGGCCAGATTGCCGCCATCATTGTGGAACCGATTGCGCACAACATGGGCTGCGTGCTGCCCGCACGCGGTTTTCTCGAAGGTTTGAAGGAACTTGCGACGGCCAATGGCACCGTGTTGATTTTCGACGAGGTCATTACGGGTTTCCGTCACCATCTGGGAGGCTACCAGGCGATTTCCGGCGTCACACCGCACTTGACGGCGCTCGGCAAAGCTATGGCCAACGGATTTCCCATTGCGGCGGTGTGCGGAAAGGCCGAGATCATGGACCGCTTCAAAACGCGACCGGGCGGCGACACCTTCTTTTCTGGAACCTTTAACGGCAACTCCGCAAGTTGCGCGGCGGCCCTTGCGACACTGGAAATTCTCGAGCGCGAGCCGGTCCACCAGCACATCTTCGCGCTCGGTGAGCGAATGCGAAAGGGACTCGCCGAAATTCACCGCCGATTGGGCATTCGCGCCACGGTGGCGGGTTTCGGTTCGATTTTTGTCACCTACTTCATGGAAGGGCCGGCCGAGACTTATACGGACCTCTTAGCCAACGACGCCGGAAAATTTGTCGAGTACCGGCGGCGATTGATGGATCGCGGCATCTTCAAAATGCCCACCAATCTCAAGCGCGCTCATATCAGTTACGCCCACACGGAGGCTGACATAGACCGAACGCTTCAGGCGGCTGAAGACGTCCTCAAAGAAATGTCCGGCGCGCGCGCTCCCTCCCCGGCGGCCAAGCCCGCCCCGTAGCACGGGCGTCCCGCCCGCGCAAACGTTCAACCAACGCGGCCGTCCGGTCCGTAACACGGGCGCCCGACCGTGGAAACATTCAACAAACACGGCCGAGACGGCCGTGCTACGACAAAAAATTGCCGGCGGTGGAACGGCAAACTTACTTGTGGGTGGCCGGTTCGCCGTTTTCGGTGAGTTCGGGGAACGAAGCGGGAACGGTCTCGTCCATCTCAATCGCCGCCTTGCGGAAGGTGCGGTTGTACCAGTTCTGGAACTGATCGAGGTAGGTGTAATAGACCGGCGTGATGTAGAGCGTGATGATTTGGGAGAAAACCAGGCCGCCGACCACGGCGAGGCCCAGCGGGCGGCGCGATCCGGCTCCGGCGCCCAGGCCGATGGCGATGGGCAGCGTCCCCATGAGTGCTGCAAAGGTGGTCATCATGATGGGCCGGAAGCGCACCAGGGCGCCCGAGTAAATAGCCTCAAGCGGCGACTTGCCTTCGTTGCGCTCGGCGTCGAGGGCAAAGTCAATCATCATGATGGCGTTCTTCTTGACGATGCCGATGAGCATGATGATGCCGACAAAGCCGTACAAGTTAAGCTCGTAGTGAAAGAGCCTGAGCGTCAGGAGCGCTCCAAAAGCCGCCGACGGCAGGCCGGAAAGAATCGTGAGGGGGTGGATGAAACTTTCGTAGAGGACGCCCAGCACGAGGTAAATCACCAGGACGGTCACCAGGAGCAAAATTCCCAGACCGACGAACGAAGACTCGAATTCCTGCGCGGTGCCCTCAAAATTGTAGCTGACGTTGGCGGGCAAGGTTTGGCGCGCGATTCGGTTGATCTCATCAACCGACCCTCCCAGAGAAACACCCGGCTTCAGGTTGAAGGAAATGGTCACCGAAGGGAGCTGGCCGGAGTGGTTGACCGTTAGAGGACCCAAACCCTGACTCATGCGGGCCACGGCGTTCAACGGCACCAATTGTCCGCCGGAAGACCGAATATAAAGCAGTGAGAGCGCCTGGGGGTCCATCTGATACTGGGGTTCGAGCTCGGTGATCACCCAGTATTGGTTGTTGGGCGCATAGATGGTTGAGACCTGCCGGGAACTGTACGCCGTGGCCAGGGCGTTTTCAATCTGGAACGCGGACACACCCAGGGTTGTCGCTTTATCCCGGTCGATTTCAATGTTTGCCTGCGGGTTGCTGACCTGCAAATCGCTGATGACATCCTGCAGATTGGGAAGGGCGCGCAATTTGGATTCCAGCTCCGTGGCCGATCGGTAAAGTTGCGCGGTATCCGGACCCTCCACCGTGAACTGGTAGAGGCTCTTGGTCAAACGCCCGCCGATGCGGATGGGAGGCGGGTTTTGCATGAACGCCATGATGCCCGGAATGGTGGCCAGCTTCGGACGCAATTCGTTGATGACATCGTCGGTTGTGACGTAGCGGAACTTGGGGTCCGGCGGCGCGTGGGGGATGTGAAAGAAATCCGCGAGGCGACTGCGGAATTCCGCAGGCGCGCTGGGGCGCGGTTTGAGGTGCAGGAAGAAAATTCCGGAATTCGACCCGGTGTTCAAGCCGGCCGCGCCGACAAACGACATAGCTTCCACGACGTTCGAGTCCTGCCGGATGAGTGCGAGCACCTCTTGCTGGTGCTCCTTCATTGACTCGAAAGAAATTCCCTGCGCCGCCTGCGTAAAGCCGATGATCAATCCGGCGTCTTCGCTGGGAAGGAAACCGCTCGGAATCTTCAGGTAAACGTATCCGGTGGCAGCCACAATTAAGAGCGAAGCGGTGAACGTCGCGAACCGGTGTTTCAGGACGCCTTTCAGGCTCCAATCGTAGCCCCGCAGCATGCCGTCAAAGCCTCGCTCGAAGAGCATGAAAAGGCGGCCGTGTTTCTGGGTCTGGGGTGGGCGCAGGAACCGGCTGCAAAGCATGGGCGTCAGGGTCAGTGAAACGACGCCGGAGACCAGAATGGCTGTCGCGATGGTCACGGCGAATTCATGGAGCAGCCGCCCCATGATGCCCCCCATGAATAGCACCGGGATGAAGACAGCGGCGAGCGAAAGCGTCATGGAAAGAATCGTGAAGC
>CAYZVR010000250.1:0-5749 GCA_964481715.1 uncultured Acidobacteriota bacterium
TCTTGACCATGGAGGCTGAAGGGATGCGGTAGAAGGTCGCGTCCACTTCCACCGTGTCGAAGTGCCGGGCGTATTCGGAGATAAAACCTGCGGGTGGCGTTCCGGGCGGATAAAACGGGCCCACCCAGTCTTCGCTCGACCAGCTTGAGGTGCCGAGACGAAGATTTGGGATGCTGGCGGTAGTCAAGAGTTGAAAGTCGAAAGTCAAAAGTCAAAACGCAAGAGCTAGCAACTGAAAACCGGTAACCGGCAACTGGTGACTGACAACGGACGACGGGCAACTCTACTCTCCGCACATGCCGCGGCGCGGAGCGCCACAGGCGCACGGGCCGGGCTCGGCGGCTGCAGCCTCGCGCGAAACGCCGGAGACGGCAAACACCGACAGCAACTTATCAACGCGCGCGCTCGAGCATTTCTTGCACGTGACTTCCGTCGCGGCGCTGGTAACAATCTTCTCAAACTTGGTTCCGCACTCGCGACACCGGTACTCAAAAATCGGCATGGGGCGTCCTCGATGAAGTTTTCCCTCTCCAGCTAATATAACCGAAGGCCTGCGGGTTATCAAGCTCACCCCCCCGGGACGGGGATTCAGGCTGCGCGGGTCTCCTCGGAGCCGCATTTTTTAAGGGTTTGGTGGGCTTGACCCCTCGAATTGTGCTTGACAGCCCATGGCGAATTGCATAGAGTACCCGCCTGCCATCATGTCACCGATTCCGTAAATCTTAAATTCACGAGAGGAGCAACACATGGCGAACGCGATGACCAAATCCCAGGTGGTGTCGCACCTGGCCGAAAAAGCAGGGATTCAGAAGAAAGCGGCGGCGGCGGTTTTGGAAGAGATCGCCACGCTGGCTACCAAGGAATGCAAATCGAGCGGCATGTTTGTTATTCCCGGCCTGGGCAAGGCGGTGAAGGCAAACCGCAAGGCCCGCATGGGACGCAATCCTCAGACCGGCGAGCCCATCAAGATTCCGGCCAAGACGGTGGTTAAGTTCCGCCTGGCCAAATCGTTTAAGGACGCGGTCGTACCTCCCAAAAAGAAGTAGTCTCGCGTGGCAACGCGGTCCCGCAGGGCGGGACCGCCCGGCCACCTCAAACATTTCCCACACTTTCGTGGACCCTCTGAGAGGTCAGGCTGGGGGTGTTTGCAGACCCTTTGTCAGGGGCGGGCGGATCATCCCTTTGTAAGCGCTTGGAAGTTTGCCGAGCGGCGAGAGTTGGAGAATGTTGAGCTGGCGTGCGCCTAGCGCGAATACCGCACGGGCTGGGGGCCTTCTTCGAGCATCTGGCGGTCCCAGATCATCCCTTCGCGCGTGTAGTTGGCAATCTCGAAGTCTTGCGTCAGCTCCAGCGCGTCCACCGGACAGGCGTCCTCGCACAGCCCGCAGAACATGCAGCGCGACACGTCGTAGGTAAACGTCGTCAGCTTCTTGCGCCGGTCTTCGGTGCGCTCCCAGCCGACCACGATCAGGTTCTCCGGGCAAGCCAGCGAACAAAGGTTGCAGGCAATGCAGAGCGTCTCACCCGTTTCGGGATGATTGTTGAGGCGCGGCGCGCCGCGGTAGCGCTCCGCCACCGGAGGCCGTTCGCGCGGATACTGCTCGGTGTAGGTGGCGCTCGGCCGCTGATACGAAAACGTCAGCCTCAGACCCTGAATCAGGTCGAGCAGAAAGATTCGGCGTAACAATTCTTTCAGCCCCATGGCGTTACTCCCTCTGCTATTTTATCCCCGCGGCGCATAGATCCGAAGACTTAAGTCGCGTGCCGGTTGGTATGGTGAGAGCGAATCAATACTTTCCGTGCCTGGCCGGAGCGTACGCGTCCGAAGGCTGATAGAGGGTATAATCGACCGCCCCGAAGGCAGGGAATTCTGCCTGGAGGGCGGGCCCAGCCGGAGCGTCCAGCATGCACCCGATTCTGGTATTGGTCATTGCCACCGGCCTGGTTTTTCTCCTGATCATCCGCTTCAAAATCAATGCATTCATTTCACTGATTACTGCGGCGCTGACGGTTGGCGTCCTTTCTCCGCGCATTCGTCTGGGTGAGGCAGCAACTGAAACGGCGCAGATTTTCGGTCAGGTCGCCGGGCAGATCGCCGTGGTGATTGCGCTATCGGCGGTGATCGCCCAGTGCCTGATGGAGAGCGGCGCGGCCGACAAAATTTCCCGCCGCCTGGTGGGTTTTTTCGGGGAGCGGTTTGCCTCAGTGGCCTTGCTCATGAGCGCGTTTATGCTGGGGATTCCGGTTTTTTTCGATACGGTGTTTTACTTAATGATTCCCTTGGCGAGAGCAATGGCGGTGCGCACGGGAAAGAATTATCTGCTCCTGGTGATGGCGATTGGGGCGGGAGCCACCATCAGTCACTCATTGGTTCCACCCACGCCCGGCCCGCTGGCTGTGGCGGCGGCGCTTCACGTTGACCTGGGTGCAGCCATCCTGGCCGGGATCGCGGTTGGCATCCCGACTGTGCTGGTTGGCTGGTGGTTTGCCCGCATTCTGGACAAACGAATGAACATTAGCTTCCGGGAAGCGCCAGGACCTTCTGTGGACGAGCTGCAGCAGCTCGCTTCGCGCCCTGAAAAGGACCTTCCGGGGTTCGCGCTGGCCGTGCTGCCCATCGCGCTTCCCGTTCTGCTCATCACTGCGCACACGGCCACCCTGGCCGCGCATGCAGAGGGCTCAATTCGCGAAGCCACGGCCTTTCTCGGAAATCCCAACTTCGCATTGCTGGTTGCAACGGGCGTGGCGCTCTATGCGCTGGCACGACAGAAGCGCCGAACGCTCGCCGAGTTGGCTCATCCCGTGCAAATTGGCCTGGCGGGCGGCGGCATTATTGTGCTGATTACCTGTTCCGGCGGGGCCTTCGGAGGCATGCTTGCCAAAGCCGGGGTAGGCGAGGTAATTAGTGGCATGGCTAATCGAGCGGGCGTCTCGCCGCTCGTACTGGGATTTTTACTCGCCGCGCTTTTCAGGGTCGCGCAAGGGTCGGCTACGGCGGCCATGATCACGACGGCAGCTATCCTGAACCCGCTGGTCCAGGCCGGCGGACTGCCCTATCATCCCGTTTATCTGGCCGTGGCCATTGGGGCAGGGTCGAAGGTTGGGACCTGGATGAACGACAGCGGCTTTTGGGTGGTTCAACAGATGTCTGGCTTGACGGAAACTGAAACGTTGAAAACCTGGACTCCCATGCTGGCGCTGATGGGAGTCGTGGCATTCGCGCTGACGCTTCTTGCCAGCCGCGTTCTCCCGCTGGCCCCCAGGTAGGAGCACTTTTTGCCCGCCGTTTTCACATGCCACGACAGGAATTAGCTCCAGCAGTATACTTGCGCGTTCAACGCGGCAGATGCTAAACCAGGATGCCGAGGAGTGTCCATGAAACCTTCATTGTCCTTCTCTCGAAACTTACTAACTCAGCGCATGATATTTGGTGCGCTGATATTCGTGATGACGGCCGCGCCCGCCACCCTGCGGGCAGAAGCCGAAACGAACAGCCCGCCCATTCGCTACCTGGCGGACCTCCAGGTGTGGGTCCTCAATACTCAAAGGACTTCTTACGTGCTCGGCCTGAACGAGCGCAACGAGCTCGAAAGCCTGTATTGGGGCGAAAAACTCACGAGTGACGGCGATCTCACGAGCGCCCATTCCACACGCGAGCACGCCTCGTTTGATTCGAGCGAAACGATGACCAACCTCGAATATCCGGGGTGGGGCGGTCGCTACTACAATGAGCCTTCGCTGAAGGTGACGTTGGCTGACGGCGACCGTGACCTGGTGCTGAAATATGTCTCGCACGAAATTCGCGGAAACACTCTCGAAATCCGCCTGAAAGATATTCAGTATGACCTGTTCGTAAACTTGAGCTATCAGGTATTTCCCAATCAAGACATCATTCGCAAACAGACGGAAATTCAAAACCGCACGCCGCAACGCGTGACGGTCGAGAGTGCCCAGTCAGGCGTCTGGACTGTTCCGACGAGTGAGGGTTACCGGCTGAGTTACCTGACGGGCCGCTGGGCGGGCGAAACGCAGCTCATCCGCGAGCCGATTAATCCCGGTAAAAAAGTTCTGGAGAGCCGGCGCGGCAACACCAG
This sequence comes from uncultured Acidobacteriota bacterium, assembly GCA_964481715.1. Lineage (GTDB taxonomy): Bacteria > Acidobacteriota > Terriglobia > UBA7540 > UBA7540 > JAHEKS01. The sequence goes on from CAYZVR010000250.1 coordinate 4,095, forward strand.
CCATCAATTGAACCCCTGGTTTGCCATTGACGAAAGGGGCGAGGCAGACGAAGAGCACGGGCGTGTTTGGTTTGGCGCGCTCGGCTGGAGCGGCAACTGGAAACTGGTGGTCGAAAATACGCCGGCCGCGCATCAGGTGCGCGTGACGGGTGGGTACAATGATTTCGACTTCTCCTGGCCTCTCAAGCCCGGCGAGAGCCTGAGCACTCCGCCTTATTATGGAGGATTCAGCGGCGAGGGATTCGGCGGAGCGTCGCGCCTGATGCATCGCTTCGAGCGTGAAGAGATTCTTCCGGACCGCGCCCATCCGCACGTGAGACCGGTACTCTACAACTCGTGGGAAGCGACTGAGTTTGATGTGAACGAGACCGGGCAGAAGGCGCTCGCCGAAAAGGCTGCGAAGATCGGCGTCGAGCTGTTTGTGATGGACGACGGATGGTTCGGGCAGCGCAACAACGACCACGCCGGCCTTGGCGACTGGCAGGTGAATCCGCAAAAGTTCCCGAACGGGTTGAAGCCGCTGATCACTTACGTCAACAGTCTGGGCATGGACTTCGGCTTGTGGTTCGAACCGGAAATGGTAAATTCGGCGAGCGACCTCTATCGCCAGCATCCTGACTGGGTGATGAACTTTCCCGGCCGCCCGCGCAGCGAGGCGCGCAATCAACTGACCTTGAACATGGCGCGCGACGACGTGAAGGAATACATTTTTGGTATGCTGGACAAGATGCTTTCCGAAAACAACATCAAGTACATCAAGTGGGATATGAACCGCCACTTCGGTGAGCCTGGCTGGCCGGAAGTGCCCGTCGAGGAGCAAAAGGAAATCTGGGTGAAGTACGTACGCAACGTTTACGAAATCATGGACCGGCTGCGCGCCAAGCATCCGAAGCTCGAGATTCAATCGTGCTCGGGCGGCGGCGGACGCGTGGACCTGGGGGTCCTGGAGCGCGTGGACGAGGTATGGACGTCGGACAATACCGAGGCGTTTGACCGCCTGCGCCTTCAAGAAGGATTTACTCTTGCTTACGCTCCCAAGATCATGTCCGCCTGGGTGACGGACGTCCCCAACATGAATCGTCGCTCGACGCCCCTGCAGTTCCGGTTTCTGGTGGCCATGCAGGGCGCGCTCGGCATCGGCTCCAATTTGAACAAGTGGTCCGCGGAAGATTTTGAGCTGGCCACCCGGATGGTGACCTATTACAAGAGCATCCGCACGACGGTGCAAGAAGGCAATCTCTATCGCCTGCTTTCTCCGCGCGAAAGTAATCTCACCGCCAACGAGTACGTTTCCGCCGACGGCAAGCAGGCGGTGCTCTTCGCGTTCCTCCACTCTCAGCAGTACCTGCGCCCGGCACCTACCATTTATCTGCGCGGCCTGGATGAAAAGGGTTCATATCGAATCAGGACTATGGATGACAAGCTGGTGGATAAGCAGGAAGTTGTCAGCGGTTCTTTTCTGATTAACCACGGCATCAACCTGAGACTCACAGGGGATTTCGACAGCACATCTCTGACGCTCGAGAGGGTTGATTAGGATTGGCAGACAACCGCCGTTACGTCGCGAGGATGGCCTGCCATCCGTAGCTTTAGCGTAGGATGGCGGAGAGGGTGGGATTCGAACCCACGTGCCCGCTTTTGGCAGGCAAGACGCT
>CAYZVR010000251.1:0-5676 GCA_964481715.1 uncultured Acidobacteriota bacterium
ATTGGCGAAACGGTTTCACACTATCGAATTGTGGAGAAACTCGGCGGCGGCGGGATGGGTGTGGTCTATAAGGCCGAAGACACCAAGCTGCATCGCTTCGTCGCTCTGAAGTTCCTTCCCGAAGGGCTTGCCAAGGATCGGCAGGCGCTTGAACGCTTCCAAAGGGAAGCACAGGCTGCTTCCGCACTCAATCATCCGAACATTTGCACCATCCATGACATTGACGAACACGATGGCCAGCCGTTTATCGCCATGGAGTTGCTCGAGGGGCAGACGCTCAAGCACCGCATTGGCGTAGGGGCAGGGCTTGCCCTGACCAAAGGGGCGCAGCAAGCAGCGCCCCTACAGATTGACACACTGCTCGAGCTAGCCTTTCAGATTGCCGACGCGCTCGACGCCGCGCACTCCAAAGGCATCGTTCACCGCGACATCAAGCCGGCGAATATTTTCGTTACTACTCGTGGGCAAGCGAAGATTTTGGATTTCGGGCTGGCAAAATTGAACGTGGGGGCGGGTTTCAAACCCGCCCCTACAGAAGCAACCGCCGCGACGGCGGAAGAATTCCTCACAAGCCCCGGCGTAGCGATGGGGACGGTGGCCTACATGTCGCCAGAACAGGCGCGGGGCGAGGAACTCGATGCGCGGACGGATCTTTTCTCCTTTGGTGTAGTGCTCTATGAGATGGCCACGGGCCAACCGGCCTTTTCCGGAAGCACCTCGGCGTTGATCTTTGATGCTATTCTGCACAAAGGTCCTGTCTCACCCGCCCGTCTGAATCCCGAGTTGCCCGTGGAGTTGGATCGAATCACCAACAAGGCGCTGGAGAAAGACCGGGAGGTCCGGTATCAGCACGCTTCAGACATGCGTGGCGACCTCAAACGCTTGAAACGCGACGCCGACTCGGGAAGGTCGGCCGCGAGTGGAGCGGTTGTGGAGAAGGCCGAGACGCCTGCCACATCGCCTCGGTCACGCTTGAAGAAGATGGCACTGGCGCTGGCCAGCGTCGCTCTCATTGTGGCCGCGGGGATTGCATACTTGCTGACCCGCTCGCTGCCCCCGCCCAAGGTTTTGGGGTCGGTCCAGATTACAAGTGATGGTCGCAAAAAGTTTCCGCCGACGTTCACAGACGGCTCACGACTCTATTTTATGACAGTAGCGGCCAATGGCTTTGCGCTTTATCAGGTTTCGATCGCGGGTGGAGAAGCCGTTGCAGTTTCGACAGCATTCTTCTGGGCAAGCCTTGCGGGCGTCTTTCCCAACGGCTCAGAGCTCCTCGTTCAGAGTCATGAAGGCTCGATTCCGGAGGGACCACTTTGGGTTGTTCCCGCTCTGGCAGGGCCGCGCCATCGCGTGGGTAGCCTGACCTCGTCCGATGCCACGTGGTCGCCCGACGGAAAAACGCTTGTGTACAGCAGAGACCAGGAGTTGTACCTCGCCAAATCTGACGGGACTGAGTCACGAAAACTGGTGAGCGTGGCGGGCACGCCGTCGTGGCCTCGATGGTCCCCTGACGGGAAAAAGCTGCGCTTTGCGGTGCAGGAACCCAACTCGGATTCGAAGTCGCTCTGGGAAGTCGCTGCTGACGGGACAAATCTTCATTCCCTGCTCCCTGGCTGGAACAATCCTCCCGCAGAGTGTTGTGGCAGTTGGACTCCGGATGGAAGATATTTCTTCTTCCAATCCTTACGAAATGGCCGGTCAGATATTTGGGCCATTCGCGAAAGTGACACCTTCCTTCAAAGGCAGAGGCAGGCGCCAACCCAATTGACCGCAGGGCCGCTGAGCTTCTTGGGACCCGTTCCGAGCAAAGATGGCAAAAGGCTCTTCGTTATCGGTTCGCAGCCGCGCGGCGAACTCGTGCGCTACGACGCGAATTCGGGGCAGTTTGTGCCCTATCTTTCGGGCATCTCGGCGGACGGCGTGGCCTTTTCGAGGGACGGACAGTGGGCGACCTATGAGACGTTTCCCGAGGGCTCTTTGTGGCGGAGCAAGGTGGATGGCAGCGACCGCCTCCAGCTCACTTTCCCTCCCATGACGGCTTTGTTGCCGCGCTGGTCGCCGGATGCCCGGCAAATCGCCTTCCAGGGCAAGACACCGGGCAAGCCCCGGGCAATGTATCTCGTCTCGGCGGAAGGCGGCGCTCCGCAGGAAATAACGGCGGGGGCCGGAGACGTTGGCTGGTCCGCGGATGGAAGTTCACTGGTCTTCTCGGATACGCCACGTTTATTCGACCCCTCGGCCTCCGGGAAACTCGCTATTCACATCATGGATTTGAAGACCCGCCATGTTTCTACCCTGCCGGAATCAGACGGTCTCTACTCGCCCCGCTGGTCACCTGATGGACGCCACATTGCCGCGCTCCGAGCGGGTCCGGAGACTATACAGCTCTTCGATTTCACGACGCAGAAATGGGTTGAGTTGGAAAAGCTCACCGTGGGTTATCCCAGTTGGTCGCGGGATTCGAAGTACATTTATTTCGATTCAGCTTCGGGAACCGACCCGGCTTTTTACAGGGTGGGGATTAGCGACCACAAGCTGGAGAGGTTGGCCAGCCTGAGAAACCTCCGGACAACGGCGGCCACTGGATGGACGGGTTTGGCCCCCGACGATTCGCCTCTGGTGCTGCGCGATGTCGGCACCCAGGAAATCTACGCCCTTGACTGGGAGGCGCCGTAGGATTCAGTCAGCGGAGGACGGAAGCACTAAACAGAAAGCAGAAAGTAAAGTGGGGCGGAAGGCTTCGCGTAGATGCCGAGACATAGGCTCCGACGAAAAGCGGGTCCTCAAGGAGGCTAGCGGAATGTTCATGGGGCATTACGGCGTGAGCTTTGCAGTCAAGGGCGCCGACAAGGGGATTCCGCTTTGGCTCTTATTCATCGCCGTCCAATTTGTGGATGTGCTTTGGGCCGTATTCGTTCTGGCGGGCATCGAGAAGGTTCGAATCGTGCCCGGCATAACTGCTTCCCTTCCTTTGGACCTCTATTACATGCCTTACACGCACAGCCTCGTGGCCGCGTTCCTCTGGTCTGGGGTAGGGGCACTTGGGTATTGGTATGCGACCCGTTCCTCATTAACGAACACTGGGGTACCCTCCTTACTAGTGGGGCTAGCTGTCCTTTCGCACTGGGTGTTGGACGTCGTTGTCCATCGACCCGACCTGCCGCTCTACGACAACGTCCACAAAGTGGGATTCGGATTGTGGAATGCCCCACTCCTGGCATTCCTATTCGAAACGCTGCTCTTTGGGGGAGGAATGTGGCTCTACTTGCGGTCAACAAAAGGCACGACGTGGGGCGGAAAGTACGGAATGATTATATTTGGCGCACTCATGATCGGGGTGCATTCAGTGGCCTTCTTCGGCCCGCCACCGCCGGGACCACGGGCCGCGGCCCTCACTTTTCTGTCAACCTACCTGTTATTCGCCGGAGTCGCAGGATGGCTTGAAAGGAAGAGGAATCCCAGGATGCGATAGTCAGGGGAGAGACCCCTGTGACGGGCCGGTCTCAGCGCTCAAGGCCGATGCGACGAAGCAGTCCCCGAAACTTGGGTTCGCCACGAATCCCGGCGAATTTAGGATCAACCTTCGTCATCACCGCCCAGGCACTTCGTTCTTCACAGGCCTTTTCCAACCATGATAGAGATCTAGCCGTTTCATTCAGGCCGGCGTAGAGAAATGCGAGGTAGTAGGCCGAAACGTACTCCTTCTGGGCCCTCCCTTCCAGTTCGGCAGCAATGCGCTGCGCCTCCGCCCTTCGTCCGGACTTCGCGAAAGCATGCCCCAGTGCGGCGCGCGACAACGGGCTTCCCCCCGAGACCGCAATCGCCCTTTCAAACTCCACCACGGCTTCCTTCAGCCGTCCGGCTTCCTGATGAATCCAGCCGAGGTACAGGTGCGGTGGCGTAAAGTTTCCTTCGATTTCGATCGTTTTCTCTGCTTGTTCCCGTGCAAGCTCAAACTCATGGGTGAGGTAAAGGATGAGCGCGGTGTTCGAATTCATAATCAAGGACAGCGGATCCAGCTGCAGCGTACGCTTCACGCACGCCAGCGCCTCTTCGTGCTGTCCCAGGTAGGCAAAGTAGTGGCTGTAACACTGATGCGTCGTGGGGTAGCCAGCATTGAGCTCGAGCGCGCGCTTCAACTCGCGCGCCGCACCCTCCCAATCCCACTCATGGAGGATCAAGACCCATGCCATCGCGGTATGCGCTTCTCCGAGGGTTTCCTCGATTTCCAGCGCTTGCTGGGCGGCCTCTTTGGCCGCTGGGAAAACTTTTCCCGGAGCGTTCCACCCCCAGAAGCCGAGCATGTTGTAACAGTCCGAAACTCCGGCGTAGCCCCGCGCATAGCTCGGATCCCTTTCGAGAGACTGCCGGAAATACTGCAGGCCCTTCTCGATTCCCTCTTTGGACCTCCTGTTCCAGTGCAGGCGGCCCATCAGATACGCGTCATACGCTCGCGGGTCCACCAGCCGGGCACCGGCCAGCCGCGCTTGCTCCTGGGGAGTCAGGCGGACGCGGATCTCCGCCGCAATCGCCTGAGCAAGCTCGCTCTGTAACAGCAAAATGTCACCCAAGCCGCGCTCGTACTTCTCTGCCCAAAGGTGTGTGTCGGTACGGGCATCAATCAGCTGGGCCTGAATACGCACTCGGTCGCCAGAGCGAAGGACCGTTCCTTCCACAACCGCCTCCACGTTTAGTTCGCGTGCAATCTCGGGAAGCGGCTTTCGCATTCGCTTGTAATGCATCATGGATGTCCGCGAAATCACCCGAAGAGAGCCGATTTGCGCCAGGCTCGTTATCAGCGCATCCGTCATCCCGTCGGCGAAGTATTCCTGCGACGAGTCCCCACTCAAGTTCTCTAGTGGCAACACAGCAAGGGATTTAACCTGCGGTAGAAGGCCTGGCGGCTCCGAAGTCTCTATTGGAGCCAGGAAGCGGTAGCCGCGACGCGGAAGGGTTTCGACGAAGCGGGGATTGTCGGCAGAATCTCCCAGCGCCGCGCGCAGTTTCATGATGGCGCTGTTGAGTCCAGTATCGAAGTCCACGAAGGTATCGGCGGGCCAGAGTTTTTGGCGCAACTCCTCCCGCGTCACCACATCACCCGGATGATCCACCAACATAAGAAGGACCTGCAAGGGCTGTTCTTGCAGATTTATCCTGAGGCCTCTTTTACGCAACTCGCCCGAGTTCGAGTCGACCTCGAAAATGCCAAACCGAATCGTTTGATGCGAGCGGGCGCCGGATCCCATGAGTCTCCCCGCGTTGTCTAAAGTATAAACCACCCCACAGCGGAAATAAAGCGCCGTCCAGCCGGGCCAGAGAGAGCGTTAGCCGCCTCGCTTTCAGATGCTTAACAGACCAGATAGAAACCGCCCATAAACCATGCCCCGAACATTGACGCTGACGCTCGACAAAAGCGAGACTACCCCGCGCGAGTGACCCCGGCCATTTTCGGCGATTGACTCGCAATTTCCATCAGGAGGGCGATCATGAAACTACTGAAAAACCTTTTTGCGGCACAGCTTATTGTCCTGCTTGCGCTTGCCGTCACACGACCGGCGCGTGCACAGCAGTTTTCCGACTGGTCGGATCCAGTGAATCTGAACCTGCTGCTGAATCAAACCACGCCGATCAACACAGCCTCCGACGACCAGCACATGGCTATCTCCAAGGACGGGC
>CAYZVR010000252.1:0-5580 GCA_964481715.1 uncultured Acidobacteriota bacterium
TGTGTAGCCGGCTTCGGATCGTTCTTCGCGTGCCATTCCTCGACGAAATCCATTTTCATCTTTTTGGGCCAGCCGGGAGCGCACGGTTCGTGGTCCTCCCCATCCTGCAGGGAGAGCGTCAGCCCATCGTCACGAATATCAATCAGGCCGCGCGTGCCCATCAGGCGCGTATATCCCGGGGTTTCGGTGTTCAAGCTGACGCGCAGCGTGGCGCTGAAGCCGGGATATTCGTAGAGCGTGGTCATCACGTCCGGAACGTCGCGGCCGTCTTTCCAGCGGAACAGGCCTCCGCTCGAAAGCGCCCGGTCAGGCGGCGCGGTAACACCCATCGCGTAATGAATGCCGGTGAGGAGATGCACGAAAAGGTCGCCTGGAACTCCTTCGCCGTAATCCTGGTAGCATCGCCAGCGCGTCCAGCGCAGCTTATCGAAGGGGCGTTTGGGCGCGGACCCGAGCCAGGTGTCCCAATCGAGAGTCTCGGGTGACAAATCGGGCGGCACCGTGTATTGCCACGCCCCGCAAGGGTCGTTCCTGCCCATGCCGGACTCAACCAGGCACACTTCCCCGATAGAGCCGTTTTCGACGAGCTCTTTCGCCTTGGCGAAGACGATCGAGCTGCGCCGCTGGCTGCCGACCTGGACGATGCGATTGTTTTTCTGTTCGGCGGCGATCATTTCGAACCCTTCGCCGACATGGTGCGTCATGGGCTTTTCGCAGTAGACGTCCTTGCCGGCGTTGCAGGAGTCCACAACGATCTGTTTGTGCCAGTGGTCGGGAACGGCAGCGATGATGCAATCAATCTCCTTGTTGTCGAGCAAATCCTGGTAGCGCTTGGATGTGACGATGGGTTTATCCACAATCTCCTTGCCAAGCTCCACCCGCCCGTCGTAGAGGTCGCACACCGCAGCACACTCAACACCCGGAAGCATGATCGAAGTCCGCAGGAGTCCCGAACCCTGCATCCCCACACCAATGATGCCAAAGCGCACCCGATCGCTCGGGGCGACCGGCCGAGGTGAAGCGCCCATCGGAGCGGCTTCGAGCAACACGGATTTTGCGGCCAACGCCAGACCCGTCGCGCCCGCTGACTTGCACATGAATTCACGACGGGAGATTCGCTTCTTGCTCATTGGAAAAACCTCCGGCAAAACAGTTTAAGTTTGCGCCCGGGATTGATAATCCCCAAATAGCGCCGATAACGGAAACCCACCCCCTGCTCGCTTATCCCTTGATCTTCTTCGCGTCCGCGTCCCAGACCGCCACGGTCTTGTGGAAGTACGCATAATTCGACATGTGACAGCCGAGCGCCGTGTTATTTCCGAACACTTCGTTTTCAATGACCGGCTTGCGGGTACGGACGGAGTTGAAGAAATTCGCCTGGTGTTCAACCACGTCGTCGTAGCCCGGGGGCGGCATGAAGACTTCCGTTTGGACGTCTGTCTTCCACTGGCCGGGGAGAGGCTCGGGATGTTCTTTCTCCCACTCAGCCAGGTACTGTTTTCGCAACTTGGCGGGCCAGCCGTAAATCGAATACGACTCAGGCAGCGGCCGCGTATCCTGCGGAATGTAAGTCAGCTTCGAACCCTCGATCAGAAGCGTGCCTTCCTTGCCATAGAAACCGAAGAATTCACCGGCGTAATCGTTATTGTGGTTGCAGCGGAGAACGGCGCGGTAGTCGGGATAATCGTACATGGTCCAGAGGAGGTCGGGGAAATCACGCCCGTCCTTGAAGTGGAAAATTCCGCCCATGGACATGGCGCGTGACGGCGCGGTGTTCGCGCCGGTCACCCTCTGAATGCCGGAAAGCAAGTGCACAAACAGGTCGCCGGCGAGCCCGGCGCCGTAATCCTCATAACAGCGCCAGCGGAAAAACCGAACGGGATCATACGAGCGCTTGGGCGCGCCGCCGAGGAACGTGTTCCAGTCAATCGTCTGATCGCTGGCGTCGGGCGGGATGGGATAAACCCAGGCGCCGCTCGGCGAGTTGCGGTCCCAGGCAGCCATCACGGTGTCCATCGCACCCAGTTTCCCGGAGGCGAAAATCTCGTGGGCCTTGCCGTAAAGGATCGAGCTGACGCGCTGGCTGCCCACTGTACACATGCGATTGTTTTTCTGGATGGCCGCGATCATCGCGAAGCCGTCTTCGGGCGAGTGCGACATGGGCTTCTCGCAGTAGACGTCCTTGCCCGCCGCGGCGGTGTCTTCAACCACCTTGCGGTGCCAGTGGTCCATCGTGGCAACGAAAACCGCATCAATGTCCTTGCGGTCCAGAATCTGCCGGTATTCGCGCGTCGTGAAAATATCTTTCCCCCCCAAGGCCTCCTTGGCGGCCTCGTGGCGGCTGTCGTAAAGGTCCGCGGCGGCGACGCATTCGACGCCGGGTACATTCAGTGATGCCTTCAGCAATTCGCACCCGCGGACACCCGTGCCGACGATTCCAAAACGCACGGTGTCGGACGGAGGAGCAGGGCGCGGTGAAGCCCAAAGCATGGTCGGGTCAAGGATGGTAACTTTGGCGGCGGCCCCAAGTGCTGCGGCTCCGGCGCCCAGTCGCATAAAGTCACGGCGGGAAATGGATTTCTTTTTCATGGAAATCGTCACCTCGTTCAAAGCGTTCTGGATTTGTTTGGCCTTGCAACCGAAGGCAGAAGTTTGCCAGAAATTACCAGCTTGCGAAAGGGTTTTTACTGAAATCTCAACCCACCCGAAACCGGACGAAAAGTCCGGCCGACGAGGCTAGCATTACAGATTCTTCTTCCGCAAAAATTCCGCCACCACCAGCTTGGCGTCCCGGTGTTCCCCGTCCACAGCATAATTCATCCGTCGCATCTCATCTTCGGAAATCCTGCCGCCCAATTCGTTGAGCGCCGTCCGAATCTCCGGGTGCTCTTCGAGTGTTTCCCGGCGGACGATCGGGACAGCTTGGTAAGGCGGAAAGTAATGGCGGTCGTCGTCGAGGATGGCAAGGTCCAACGCGGCGATGAGGCCGTCGGTTGAATTTCCGTCCACCATGTCCACCTTCTTTTCGATCAAGGCTCGATAGATGAGGCCCAGGTCCATAATGCGCGGGGGCGCGGCGAATTTGAGCCCGTAAGTCCGCACGAGGCCCCGGTAGCCGTCGGGCCGATCCATGAATTCATAACCAAAACCCGCGCGCCATTGGGGCGTGTAGCGGGCCGCTTCCGAAAGGGCGTGCACGTTCAGACGGCGGGCGTCCTCGCCCCGGATGACCATGGCGAAGGTATTGTTGAAGCCCAGTGGCGGCGCAACTTCCAGATTAAACCGCGATGCGTATTCGCGCTTCACGCGGCCGTAGACTTCGCCGGGATCGTTCGTCTCACGCTGCTTGAGCACAGCGGTCAGCGCCGTGCCCGTGTATTCCACGTAAGCGTCAATTCGCCCCGCCAGGAGGGCCTGATGGCAAATATACGTCCCGGCCAGATAGAAACGCCGCTGCACCTTGAGGTGGGTTTTGGCTTCGATCTGTTGCGCCAGCAATTCTCCCAGGATGAGTTGCTCGGTAAAGTTCTTCGAGCCGACGACGATTTCGTTCCGGCGGCTTGAGCCGCAGGCCGCGAGAAACCCGCACGCATAGAGAATCGTGACTGCCCGCGCGATTTTCATCGAGGGTAATTGAAACGCCGTGCCATGCGGCTGAGAAGGAAATCAGCCGTGAGCGCCATCAGGGCCGCGGGGATGGCGCCGGCAAGAATCAGTTGATTGTTCACCATGGCGAGACCGCGAAAGATGAACTCGCCCAGCCCTCCGGCGCCGATTGCCGCCGCGATGGTGGCCACACCGACCGTGATGACGGTGGCCACGCGCACGCCTGTCAGAATGACGCCAAGCGCCAGCGGGAGTTCGACCCGAAAAAGAAGCTGGCGGTCGGTCATCCCCATGCCGCGAGCCGCCTCGCGCACGGCAGGATCAACGCCGGAGATTCCTGTGTGAGTGTTCTGAATAATGGGGAGCAGGGCGTAAAGCGTCAGCGCCGTAATGGCCAGCCGGTCGGCGCGCTCGCCAAGCCAGGGAGCAGGAAGCAGGAATCCGAACAGTGCCAGGCTCGGAATGGTCTGCACGATGTTCGCGCTCCCCAAAACCATTTGCCGCAATGCCGGCCTGCGAGTAAGCAGAATGCCGAGCGGCATGCCAACCCCGACCGCCAGAATCATGGACACGCCCACCAGCCAAAGGTGCTCGAGGGTCAGCGTGTACACCTGCGATTGATTGTCGAGGAAGAATTGAAAAATGCTCATCCGAAACCTCGTTTCAGCTTGGCAATATCGTCTCACTGGATCGAAACGCCGTCAGATATTCGGTAACGCGCGGATCCGTGACGCGTAGGAAATCCTCCGGCGAATACGCTCCAACCATTTTTCCGCCTTCCATCAGGGCGATTCGCGTTCCAAGCAGCAGCGCCTCGCGAACGTCGTGTGTCACAAAAATAATTGTTTTGCCCAACTGGTCCTTGAGATGGCAAAACTCACGCTGTATTTCCGCGCGCGTGACGGGGTCGAGCGCCCCAAAAGGCTCGTCCATCAACAAAAAGGGAGGATCAGCCGCGAGCGCCCGCGCCACTCCCACGCGCTGCCTCTGGCCGCCGGAAAGTTGGTGTGGCTGTCGCGAGGCGAACTCTTCTGGATTCAGCCCCACCAGGCCAAGCAGTTCGTGCGCGCGCGAGCGAATCCTGTCCGGTTTCCACCCCTCGAGTTCAGGCACCAGGCCGACATTGCGTTCAATCGTGAGGTGCGGAAAAAGTCCGACCTCCTGAATCACATAACCAATGCGTCGGCGCAGCCGGATGGGGTCCCAAGCGGTCGTCGCCCGCCCTTCCACAAAGACTTCGCCCTCGGTCGGATCAAGCAATCGGTTGATCATTTTCAAGGTGGTGGTTTTGCCCGACCCGCTCCGGCCCAATAGAACCAGCGTCTCGCCACGCCGAACCTGCAAATCAAGGTCTGACAGCAGGGAGCGAGCGCCCTTCAGGCGATAGCTCACACGGCGGCATTCGATGACGACCGCGTCCTTTTCAAACGACTCCGTCATTTCAATTGCCAGTATCCGCTATTATTTTTCCGATCAGGGAATTTTTTCTTGGCCGGTTGACTTTATCTTGGCTTAACGGGCATCCTTGAAATTGTTGAATATTGATATGAACCGGGAACGAATGCTTACACACCGCGTGGCCGCGTACGCTTCGAGCGAGTTCGCCGAGGAAGTCCGCGCCGGGCTTTCCAAGCCGCAAAAAGAGCTGCCGTCCAAATATCTTTACGATGACATCGGGTCGGCGCTTTTTGAAACCATCTGTCTGTTGCCCGAGTATGGCCTTTCGCGCGCCGGAGAGCGCTTGCTTCAAGAGCATTCGGATGCCATCGTGGACCAGGTTCCTTCGCCGACCATCGCCGCCGAACTCGGCAGCGGCACCGGCACGAAAACTCGCTGGATTCTGGAGGCCCTCTGCCGCCGGCAGCCCACTTCTTACTACCCTATCGAAATATCTCCCTTCGCCCTGGCGCGTTGTGAGCGCGAGCTGAGCCACATCGAATCATTGAGCGTGGTGGGATGTGAGAGACCTTACCT
>CAYZVR010000253.1:0-5559 GCA_964481715.1 uncultured Acidobacteriota bacterium
CACGGAGATTCATGCCGAAGAGCTTTATGCCTCGAGCCAGATGCTGACGCGGCTAACGGGCGTCGTGGTGCAGCGCAACAAAGCGGTGGTGGGCAAGAACGCGTTTGCGCACGAAGCGGGCATCCATCAGGACGGCGTGCTCAAGAATACTATTACTTACGAGATTATTACTCCACAGTCGGTGGGCGCACCAACCAATCACATTGTGCTGGGGAAACACAGCGGCCGCCACGCGCTCGCCGCGCGCTATGAAGAACTCGGGTATCCGCTGACCAAACCCGAACTCGAGCGCGCCTATGAACTTTTCTGCCGCCTCGCGGACCGCAAAAAGCAGGTTTACGACGAAGACTTGCTGGCTTTTGTGAACGAGGGCCTTGCAAACATTCCGGAGATGTACACGCTCAAACTTTTCCAAACGGTTTCTTCGAGCGAAGGGCGGGCCACCGCCACCATCGAGCTCGAACGCGACGGCGAAGTGTTCCACGATTCCGCCACCGCCGAGGGTCCGTGCGACGCGGCCTTCCGCGCCATTGACCGCATCTCGGGCGTGCCCGGCACGATTTCCGATTTCTCCGTCCACACCGTCGGTCCGGGCACCGACGGCGTGGCCGAGGTTTCCATTGCCGCCACTTTCCAGGGCAGGGAATTCACCGGCAAGACGACTAGCCACAACGTGGTCGAAGCCGCCGCGCGCGCCTATCTCCAGGCCGCCAACAAAGCCGCCTATGAATTGAAGCGCCTGGCGGAAAAATCCGAGGCTCACTCCGTGCCCGTCCATTCCAGCAAAGTGACCGACCGCTTTTTCCCGAGCGGATATTGAGCCGCTGGTTGTAGCGGCGATCTATGATCGCCGAGTTGGTAGCGCCGCCCGCGTTTGGATTTGCCGCCATCTCGGGGTAGAATGGAGCGGGCGGGGAGGTTATCGTGGCGAATTTCGATCGGATTACCACTGACCCGGCACGGCTGAACGGAGAGCCGTGCATCCGCAATTTGCGGCTCACGGTCCGCCGCGTGCTGGAGGCGCTCGCCGCCTATCCTGACCGCGCCGACCTGAAGCGCGAGTACCCGGAACTTGAAGACGAAGACATTCGGCAAGCCCTGGCTTTCGCCGCGGCGTACATAGACGACCAAATCCTTCCCGCGGTAGTCGTCCCTTGATCCTGCTCCTCGACCAGGGGCTTCCGCGTTCCACCGTTCATTTTCTTCGTCAATCAGGAATCGAAGCTCGACACATCGGCGACCTTGGCCTCTCGGCCGCGGATGATGCTGCATTACTCGAGCGGGCTCGCGAGGAAGGCGAAATCGTCGTGACGCTGGATGCCGACTTCCACGCGCTCTTGGCGTTGTCAGGGGCAGGGTGGCCTTCGGTCATCCGTATCCGCATCCAGGGTCTGCGGGGCGAACAACTGGCCGCGCTGTTGGTTCGCGTCCTCGATCAATGCCGGAAGGAGTTGGAAAGTGGCGTGCTCGTCACCGTGACGGAAGCGAGTACCCGGCTGCGCCGCCTGCCACTGGCTCGCTAGAAGCACCGCTCTCCATTGTCCCTCGCCAACCCTCGCCCTGTTATACTTAAATACGGTCTTGGAGGCCACACGGATGTCTAGGCCCAAGTACGAACTCATCATCTATTGGAGCCGGGAAGACCAGGCCTTTATCGCCGAGGTGCCGGAGCTTGCGGGGTGCGCTGCCGACGGCAAGACTTACCAGGAAGCCCTCTCAAACGTCGAGGCGGTCATCCAGGAATGGATTGAAACCGCAAAGGCGCTCGGGCGTCCCATCCCCGCCCCCAAAGGGCGCCTGGTTTACGCCTGACGCGTCCGCCCTTTCCTCATTCATAATTTAGAATTCATAATTCATTCTGAACTTTTCCGGCCCCTGTCTCCCGTTTGCTGTCTACCGTCTACCGCCTACCGTCTCCCGCCCTTCCCCCTTGCCTTTTCCCCGCGAAAGATGTATACAGGCGGTAAGTTCATCTTGCGGTAATAGATTGGCGATGGCAGGCGCCGAAAGAGCGTCGACAAGAAGCCATCGTTGTCGCGAGGGTTTGTATCATGTCAGTTCCCAAGCAGCTGCAGGACGTGGCAGAGGAAGTCCGCCAGGGGAAAAGACCTACGGTTACAGTTCGGCAACTCCTGTCGTGGTTCTATTCCGAGCGGCGAGGTTTCCGGGTGGTTTCCCATATTCGCAGCGCGCTGCGGGAGGTTCAGCTGAAGACGGTACCTGATTTCGACTGGATCCATCTAGACGGGACGATTGCTTTAGAGGTGGAGGAGGCAAAACCCCCTGAGGCGGCGGAATCGTCGTCGTCGGCACCGGCCGTGGGTCATGGCGTATTTACTGCCGACGCCATGCTGATGCTTGACTCTGTCGAAGTCAGGCTTTCCCAGGACCCAACATTTCGAATCGGCCGCCTTGGCTCCGCCAATAAACCCCCTGCTGCTGTCCCCCCCGACGCAACCATAGACGAGGCAGTCACGATAATGCTGAAGAACGACTTCTCACAGGTTCCCGTAATGACCTCAGACCGGGATGTGAAGGGGATGTTCAGTTGGAGGTCTCTGGCCGGACGACTTGCCTTGGGTCGGGCCTGTCAGCGCGTCGGGGAATGCATGGATCGTCACCACGAAATTACCCACGATGCGTCCCTATTCGAAGCCATTAATATAATAGTTCAGCACGAATCGGTCCTTGTGAGGGATTCAACCCAGAGAATCTCAGGTATCGTAACCACCAGCGACCTCAGCCTACAGTTTCGCCAACTTGCGGAACCGTTCCTTCTCCTGGCCGAGATTGAGAACCAAGTTCGGCGTATTATTGACAACAAGTTCAGTCTTCAAGAGCTCGAATCTATCAAGGATCCTGAGGACACGAGTCGCAAGATCGAAGGCGTTGACGACCTGACATTCGGAGAGTATCAGAGGCTTCTCGAGGACCCCAGCAGGTGGGAGAGGCTGGGCCTGAAAATAGATCGCAAAGCCTTTGTCAAAGACCTCGATGATGTTCGCAGGATCCGGAACGAGGTCATGCACTTCGATCCCGACGGGGTAGGTGAGGAGGACCTTGCAGCTCTCCAGAGGTTTGTCCAATTCCTCCAAAGGCTCCGTGAGTTAACTCCTTGACGGTGGCTGGCGCAGACCTAAGAAGGTCTGCGCCAGCCCCGTTACCTATAATGAAAGGATCGTGGACTCAAAACAATATGGGTTCGCGTTGTAGACTTTGGCGATAAAAAGGATTCAGGAAATACCCAGCGAGCTCCCTCACGCACATCTTTACCTGGATGATGTTGAGGAGATTTCAACAATACTCCGAGACGCATACGAACGACACGAACGGACCGAAACCGAGGCGATCAATAAGAAGCTTGCACTTTTAGGCTCACAACCCACGACCCAGCCGGAAAGAGTCGTTCGGATTCAGTACAAATCCGGCGATTCGCAAATGGATACCATACAGGATCTTCAGTCCCGAGGCGGTAGCGCCACTGATCTTGAGATAGTTGTGGATGTGTCCTTCGGGGGTGGAGTTAGCTTCCGGGGCACCCTAAATCCTGTACTTCACTGCCACACGCTCGGAAGCGAGCAATCGTGGGGGGTTTATGGCAAGGTCCGGTCGGTATTCGACCATCGTCCACTGCGCTTGAGGAATACAGCTAATAACCTTCCCTTGGGCCTAAAGTTCCTATTTTACATTTTGTTCCTGCTCGTCCCAGGGCTTTTTCCGGCAGGGCGTCTCTGGGCCTCACAAATCCTCTTGCTCTGGGGCGCCTATCTTATTCTTGCAATTGGACTGGCCTACACCGTTCTACGCCCGAGCCGGGTCTTCTTCACATACTCGCACGAGAGGTCGCGCGCGTCCTCGCAGGCTTGGTCGCGCTCTATGCGGGATATCTTCATGCTTGTTACGGGAGCTGTTATAGTTAAACTGGTCGAGCAATTGTTCCGCCACTTGTTTAGCAAGTAGTAGGTAGCGCAGAGCAGGTAGCGAAGAGTTTGTGATTTTCAAACTCTGCGGCTTTTCACGGGAACGAACCGCAGAGTTTCCGGCGTGCGAAACTCTGCGCTACAAGCCGGTAGCCACGTCACTCCCTGTGTGACGTGGGTTCTTGGATCACGCACGCGGGTGGTAAGATCAGGGCGTGTCGCGCGTGCGTCGTCTGCGCGTTTCGGATCGAATCTTTTTTGTGACCGTCAATCTTCGGCGAGCCCTCGCGCCGCTTCCAGAAGCGGAATCCGGGCAGGCGAGTGCAGCTTGTAGGAGCAGGTAGCGAAGAGTTTCGCTTTCCAGAAACTCTGCGGCACTACTATTGACAGTCCAGTTTCGACATGACAAGCTTCTGCTGAATGAAGGTTCGCGAGGTTCTGCAACTGCTGGAGCAGGATGGGTGGTTTCTGGTGAGGACACGCGGGAGTCATCAGCAATACAAGCATCCAACAAAGAAGGGGCTGGTAACAATTCCCGGAAGCGGCAACGACGATCTGGCCCCGGGAACATTGAACAGCATTTTGAAACAGGCAGGATTGAAGAAATGAAAAAGTACCTGGTCGTTTTCGAAGAAACCGCCACCGGCTTCTCGGCGTATTCGCCCGACCTGGAAGGCTGCGTTTCCAGCGGCCACACTCGCGAAGAGGTCGAGCGCAACATGCGGGACGCCATCGAGTTTCATCTGAAGGGGCTGCGCATCGAAGGTTTGCCTGTGCCCGAGCCACACACCTTTTCGGCTTACGTGGAAGCGCCCGCCTAGCGCCTCGCCATGTTATCAATGCCGGGAGTGGCGCATACGTCGCGCTCTTCGCGATGTGTGCGATTGCGAATCGGAATAACCCAAAGGAGGCCGACATGAAGACGGCGAGCTGGATCGTTCTTGTGGTGGTCGGTGCGTTGACGCTGTTGGGAAGTCTCGGGTCCCTGAATCTTGCCTACCGCACGAACCAGGATCAATTCGCTTCGGTCACTCTGACCGAGTTGGCAGCGGGAAAGGCGGACGTCGAGACGGCGCTGCGGGGTCGCCGCGCAACGGCCGCCGCTTACGCCGCCGGATTCGCGACGCTCTTTTTGGCGATCGCTCTGGGTCCCTACCGCCGCGGCGATCGGTGGGCGTGGTGGGCGATCCTGGCGGGCATGCTCGTTGTGTCGGGGCTGATGCTGCTGCGCATCCCGATGCTCGGTGTTGCCCTGAACTCGCCCGTGGCGGGGACGGCAATCTCCTCGCTCATTCAGTTGGCCTTGGTGGCCGTCGGCCTGGCCTTGGGCGCGGGTCGCTTGCGGAGCACCAGCGCGTGACGCATCCATCGTACAGTTTGCGATGTGTGCGATAGCGAATTGTAGGGGAGTCCGTCAGCCGACGGACTCCCGTTTTGTTTTCGCCTCGGCGGGAGCGCGCAGCGCAGACCTGCTAGGACGTCACCCCCGCGAAAGCGGGGGTCCAAATGATTCGCGTGGATTCCCGCTTGCGCGGGAATGACAACGGGAGCGCGCAGCACTCCCCTACGAATTCCATTCTTCTGTAGCGGCGCTCCCTGCCTGCGGCAGACAGGTATGAGCGCCGAAAGAAAACGCCGG
>CAYZVR010000254.1:0-5469 GCA_964481715.1 uncultured Acidobacteriota bacterium
CGCCGTCCGCTGGTGGGGCAACATCGCGATGTTTGTAAGCTTCCTGGTCTCCCTGCCGCTGGTGTTTTGGTTTACGAGCGAGAAGCCCGACCAGCAATTCAAGTTCATCGAGCAGCACGAGTGGATTCCCTCCATCGGCGCGCAATACCACCTGGGCATTGACGGCTTCAGTTTCCTGCTCATCATGCTGACGACAATCCTCGGGTTTCTCGCAGTGCTTTCCTCCTGGTCGGCGATTCAAGAACGCGCCAAAGAGTATTACGCCATGTTCCTGCTGCTTCAGGTGGGGATGCTCGGCGTTTTCATGTCGCTCGATTTGTTCCTGTTTTACGTTTTCTGGGAAGTGATGCTCGTGCCGATGTACTTCATCATCGGCGTGTGGGGCGGCCCGCGAAAACTTTATGCAGCCATCAAGTTCTTCCTGTATACGCTGGCGGGATCGGTCCTGATGCTTCTCGGCATCCTAACGCTTTATTTCCGCTACCACGCAGATACCGGCGTTTACTCGTTCAACCTTCTCGACCTCATGCAGCACGCCGGCTCCTGGCCCCCCAACATGCAGTGGTGGGTATTCTGGGCCTTTATGATCGGCTTCGCCATCAAGGTGCCAATGTTCCCGTTCCACACCTGGCTTCCCGACGCGCACGTGGAAGCGCCCACGGCGGGCTCGGTGATCCTGGCGGGCGTCCTCCTGAAAATGGGGACGTACGGATTCATCCGCTTCTCGCTGCCGCTGCTTCCGCAGGCGAGCTCGGACCCGCGGACGGTCAAGATCATGGTGTGGCTCTCCATCATCGCCATCATTTATGGCGCGCTCGTTTCCATGATGCAGCGCGATATGAAGAAGCTGATCGCTTATTCCTCGGTCAGCCACCTGGGATTCTGCACGCTGGGGATTTTTGCGCTCAACCCGCACGGAATTTCGGGCAGCATTATTCAGCAGATCAACCACGGGATTTCAACCGGCGCGCTCTTCTTGATCGTCGGGCTTATTTACGAGCGCCGGCACACGCGCGAGATCAAAGAGTTCGGCGGCCTCTCGAACGTCATGCCCGTCTTTGCCACGCTTTTTATGATTGTGACGCTCTCGAGCATCGGGTTGCCGCTGCTCAACGGATTCATCGGAGAATTTACGATCCTGCAGGGCGCCTTCGAGGCCAACTGGCGCTGGGCGGCCTGGGCGGTGGCCGGGATTGTGCTGGGCGCGGCTTACATGCTGTGGCTCTACCAGCGCACCATGTTCGGCACGTGCGACAATCCCAAAAACCAGGTTTTGAAAGACCTGAACTTCCGCGAGATCATGACGCTCGTGCCGCTGGTCGTCCTGGCGTTCTGGATTGGTCTCTATCCGAAGCCGTTTTTCGAGATTCTTGAAAAGCCCGTGAACGCGGTTGTCGCGCAGGTCAACCCTAAGTTTTTCCCGGCGCCTGTGCCGGCCAAGCCCGCCATGGTTTCGATGGGAGAAGGGGCGCCTGAAAAGTCTGCCGAGCCGATGGAGATCTTTCATCCGAACATTCCGAAGAAATAGCACCGATGTGGAACCAATTCTTTCTTAAATCCGATTACGTGGCGATCATCCCGGAGATTCTGGTGACGATCTTCGGGCTCGCCATTTTGGTGCTCGACTTCCTGCTGTTTCGCGACAAGCGCGACAAATTCTGGAACGCGGTCTTCGCCCTGGGCGGTCTGGGATTTGCGGCTGTCCAGCTTGTAATCTTTTGGACCGCCCGCCAGGGGCAACCCGCTTACCCGGGCTTTGACGGGCGTTTTTCCCTGGACGGCTTTGCCATCCTCCTGAAATTGATTATCCTTGGCGCCACCGCCCTGGTCATTCTCGTATCCGTCAAGTATCTCGAAATTGAGGAATCGCACCTCGGCGAATATTACGCCTTGCTGCTCTTTGCGGCCGTGGGGATGATGTTCATGGCCTCGGGGACCGATCTCGTCGTTTTGTTCGTCGCCCTTGAGCTGATGGCGCTGTGCGAATACGTGCTGACGGGATTCCTGCGCGGCAGCCGCCGCTCCAACGAAGCGGCCATGAAGTTTTTCCTGCTCGGCGCGTTTTCCTCAGGACTGCTGCTCTACGGCATGTCGCTTCTCTATGGCATCAGCGGGTCCACAAAACTCAGCGTCATTGCGATGAATCTCGAGAACCGTCCCGCGGGCGATCCGCTCTCCTGGGTGGCAATGGTCACGCTGCTCGCAGGACTTTTATTCAAAGTCGCCGCCGTACCGTTCCATCAGTGGACGCCCGATGCCTATGAGGGCGCGCCGACTTCCATTACGGCGTTCATTTCCGTCGCGCCCAAGGTCGCTTCGTTCGCGCTCCTGGTGCGGCTGCTGCTCGCGGGCATCCGCCCGCTCCACGTGGAATGGCAACTGCTCCTGGTGGGAGTGGCTATCGCCACGATGACTCTGGGGAACCTCGCGGCCATTACCCAGACCAATATTAAGCGCTTCTTCGGGTACTCGACCATCTCGCACGTCGGCTATCTGCTGCTCGGCCTTATCGCCGCCGCGGACGGCAATTCGGACGGCCTGACGGCCATTGTGATTTATCTCCTGGTGTATGCCTTCATGAATCTCGGCGCTTTCGGAGTCATCATCCTGATGCGGCGCAAAGATATGATCGGGGAGGAAATCGACGACCTGTCGGGCCTGATGTCGCGCGCGCCGGGATACGCCGTGCTGATGCTGATCTTTCTGCTCTCGCTCGCCGGCATTCCGCCCACGGCGGGCTTTATCGGGAAGTATTACATCTTCCTGTCGCTCATCGAAACCGGGCACTATTATCTGGCGCTGATCGGTGTGGCATACGCGGTGGTAGCGTTGTATTATTATTTCCGAATCGTCGTCGCCATGTTCATGAAGAAGGCGCTCGATTCGGTTCCGCTGGCGGAGAGTCCGGGCTTGACGGTGGCAGTGGGCGTGGCCCTCGGTATGACGCTTGCGATCGGCGTCTACCCGGAGCCGTTCATTCTGATGGCGCGTGAGGCGGTCCGGCCCTTCTTCTAGCATCGGGAGAGGTCATGCCGCGACCCCTGGGCAAACAATCCGATCTCTGGGCTCAGATCGGATTTTATTCGAGCCTGGGATTTATCCTTCCGGCGGGCGCGGTTTGCGGCTACGTGCTGGGCTGGGCGCTCGACGAGTGGCTCCATACCCGGCCCGTGCTGGCCATCGTAATGGGTTTCGCGGGCGCGGGGGGCGGTATTGTCGAAGTCTTGCGAATCCTGACCCGAGAGGAAAAACGTGCAAGCCGAGACGATTCCAACGACGCCGGGGGTGGCCCCGGAGCTCCACCAAGCTGAAGCTCGCCTGCCGCGCTGGATGATGGGCATAGCCGCGGCGGGAACCGTCGTTGCGGGCATTATCGAAGGAGCGCGCTTCGGCGCGGGCTTTGCGCTGGGCGCGGCGCTTGCGATTTTGAATTATTTCTGGCTCCACCAGGCCGTCGAAGCCCTGTTCTACGCAGGCCAGTCGCGCGTGCCGGGGCGCGTGGTGGCGAAATTTGCTCTGCGGTATCCGCTGGCGATTGCGGGGCTTTATCTGGTTTACAAGACCGGCTGGCTTCCCTTTGGCGCGCTTCTGATCGGTCTTTTCGTGCCTGTGGCGGGTGTCCTAGTGGTTGCGATTTTGCAGCTTTATTATGAGTGGCGCGAAACTTGAGAAGCGAAACTCGAAATTAGAAAATCGAAACTCGCCGGTTTATCGGCGACATGACGAATCGGGCGACTGACAAGTGACGACTGACAACTGACGACAAATCATGGAACATCAACTCTGGTTTACAGCCATTCTGAATAAACTCCTCGCCGGCGTCGTCACGCTGGTTTCGATCAGCCAGATTCAAGGGCTTGCGTGGGTGCGCCCCGAGGATGCTGTGCATCCCATACCGAATTATGTGGCCATGGAGATCATGGTCATCCTCGTGATTCTGATTGGAGCGTTCGTGCTGCGCCGGCGTCTTTCGGTCGAACAGCCGGGGAAGTTTCAGCACTTGATGGAAGTGGTGGTGGTTTTCACTCGCGACATGACCGAAGAAATCATCGGGCACGGATCCCAGCACTATATCGCCATGATCGCGACGCTGGGTATTTTCATCGGGCTCTGCAACCTGTGGGGGCTCGTGCCGACCCTCGAGACGCCCACGGCAAAGATACCGGTGACCCTCGGGTGCGCGGTGGCGGCGTTTCTCTATTACAACTTCCATGGGTTCCGCCAGCACGGTGTGCTCGGCTACATGAAGCACCTTTGCGGCCCCATGATGGCGATTGCTATCATCATGTTTCCCATTGAGGTCATCAGCAATTTCGGCCGGCTCTTGTCCCTGACCGTTCGTCTTCAGGCGAACATGATGGTCGGCGATCTTCTGGAAAAGGTGTTCGGCGGCCTGATTCCGATTGGAGTTCCGGTGGTGTTTGCCGCCCTGCACGTTTTTGTGTCGTTCCTGCAGGCATATATTTTTATGCTGCTGCCCGCCGTTTACATCGGCATGGCGGTGTCGGAAGAACATTAGTACGTAGGGGAGGGCTTGGCCCTCCCGCGGGCGGCCAGAGGCCGCCCCTACTTTCACCGTCAGCGTGAGTCCCGCCTGCAAGAGGGTTGGCGGGAAACCACCTCCTGGCGGAATTCATAAGGGTTCCGGAACGCGCAGGCGTGCCGGGGCTGAAGGAGGAAGAATGAGAAAAGTCGTTCTGTTGTTCCTGACCGCTTTCGGTGCGTTGCTGATCGCGGCACCCGCCTGGGCGCAGACCGGGGCGGGGGAGGCAGCCAAGTCCGGTTCCATGGACGTGGCCACATGGGTGGCTATTACCTCCGGTTTTGCCATGGCCATCGCGTCCGCGGCCTGCGGCTACGCGCAGGCCAAAGCCACCGCCGCAGCCTGCGAGGGCATGGCGCGCAACCCTGGCGCCCGGCCGGGAATTCAGTTCGCCCTGATTTTGGCCTTGGTGCTGATTGAGTCGATGGCGCTCTATACCTTCGCCATCATCTTTGCCAAGGTCACCATCCCGGGTTAGTTTTGAATTGGGTTGGGTTGGAGAGAGGGGGAGGCTGCGGCCTCCCCCTTTTATTTTGTCAGGCTTGACTTTTCGAAGGTCTTATTGTAGGCTATTTAATTAGCCTACTGAAGGCAGCAAGCTGCGGTGGGCCATCCGGCCTGAGGCCGAGACGAGGCCAAGAATTAGGCAGCGCAGAGAAAAGGGACGTTATTTGAAGGGACGAAGCGGAGGAGTTATTGAAAACAAATGACTTAACAAAATAACGAGGCTAAAACGAACCAGGAACGAAGCGAAAAACGAACCGGAAAACGGCTACGGAGGAGCCGCCATGTCCGGGCCCGATTTCTGACCCCTCCCTTACCGCTAGCCGCTTCCGTATCAAGAGTTTGGCCTCCAGAATAACCCCAATTTCCTGCTGGATTCCGCGAAGCTTGGCGATATGATGGAACACGCGAAAGGGGAGACC
>CAYZVR010000255.1:0-5452 GCA_964481715.1 uncultured Acidobacteriota bacterium
GTTAGCTCCCCGGCATCGGCGTGCGTTGTATCCCCGACCACTCCGACAATCTCGAACCCCGCCTCCTTTATCGGCGGAAACCAAATGGGCAGCGTCACCTTGATCTGGCGGCCCAAGGGGTTCTTACCCCCGAGATACTTATTGACGAACGCCCGATTGACTACGGCAACTGGCCGGGCATGAACCAAATCCTCCTCAGAAACCCCCCGTCCCTCAAGCAGAGGAATACCGAGAGTCTCGAAGAAATGATCACCCGCCCACCGGAACCATGCGCTCTGACTCTCTGCGCTAGTTTGGCCGGTGATCTCAATTTGGGCGGATTCGGCATAGGTTAGTGTGGGCGCGCCCAATGCAGCCGAAGTCACGCCGGGCAAGGCGCGCACGCGACGAAGGATCTCCAGGTGAAATTGGTTTCTTTGTTCGGCTGTCTTGTACCGCTCCTCTGGCAAACCTGCTCCGGCGCGCAGCACGTTACCGATGTTGTAGCCCAATTCAATGTGCTGAAGTGCCCAGAAACGGCGCAAGAGGAGGCCGGCTCCCGTCAGGAGCACCAGCGAGAGCGCTACCTCGCTCACCACCAGCAGGTTCCGGAGCCTGCGGTGGCGCTGACTTTCGCCCGCTGCCCTGGCGCTTGCCTTGAGAGGCCCCTGAAGGTCGCCGCTAACCGCGTGCAGCGCCGGCGCCAGACCGAACAGCAGGGAGGCAAGCAGCGTCACACCCAAAGTAAATCCCAAAACGGAGCCGTTGATCTGAATCACCGCCTCGTTGTTGAGGTACTCAGGCGGAATGATGGCCACGAGGCCCCCAAGCAGGTTCCAGGCGAGAAAGCTCCCGATGGCTCCCCCGCCCAAGGCCAAGAGCGAACTCTCAATCATGAGCTGGCGGACCAACCGGCCACGGCTCGCGCCCAACGCGGCCCGCACGGCAATCTCCCGCCCGCGGCCGATGGCGCGCGCCAAAAGCAAGGTGGCAATATTGACGCAGGAAATCAGCAACAGAAAGCCTACCGCTCCTAACAGAATATACAGCGTCTGACGAACCGCTCCGGGAAACACGACCTTGGCGAGAGGTACGAGCTCGAGGGTCACTCCAGGGTGGATCTTCGGGTAGAGCGTGGCAAAGCGCTTGGCGAGAACTGCTATTTCCGCCGTTGCCTGCTCCATCGTCACGCCCGGTTTCAGATGTCCCTCAACATAAAAGGTTTGCGTCGGATCCGAAGTCTTGGCGCGGGAAAGGTTTGCGGGAAGGCAGAGGTCCCAGCACCAGCCGAAGCGCAGCGGCATCACACCCACGACGGTTGTAGGCTGGTGGTTCAAAACAAGCGTTCGGCCGACGATTCCGGGATCGGCGCCAAACTTGCTCTGCCAAACCTTATAACTAAGTACAACAACGGGAGGAGCCCCCGGCTTTGCGTCCTCTGGGGTGATAGGCCGTCCAATCAGCGGGGACATGCCGAGGACTCGAAACGCGTTGGGGGTCACCACGCGCCCGTCGAACCACTCCGGCACACGGCTGCCGGTGAAGAGAACGCCTGCCATCACACCCCCAATGACCTCGTCGAACACGTGGTTCTGTTCGCGGTAATCCAGGAATTCCGAAGCGGAAACCCACGCCCATCTGTGATGATCAGGCTCATTCGGATCGTGGATAGCCAGCACCGCCAGGCGATGGCTATCGGCGTAAGGGCCTGGGTCAAGCACGACGCCGTAAACCACGCTGAAAATCGCCGTAGTGCCGCCAATGCCGAGCGCAAGTGTCAGGACGGCCACGACCGTGAAGCCCGGATTCTTGGCCAACATGCGTAGGCCGAAGCGGATATCTTGCAGAAGTGTTTGCATTGTAAGGAGCCCTCTGGTCATCTTAAGCAATTTGCCCGCCATTTCGACGGAACACAAGTCCTTTAGCTTCCAGAAAATACGAAGCTGGGATTGTCTCACTGAGTCAAGCACTGTCCGATATCGGGATGCGCTGTGCGAACCTGGGACGTTCGCTCCCGGCCTTTGCTTCCCGAAATAATTCCTGGCGCGGGGTGAGGGATCTTTCAGTCGAGGATGAGGATTACAACATTCCAATCTGAGAGCGATTCAACGCAGGCCATCTTCGCCCTTAATCTGATCCTTGGTCAATCCACCGACCCGCGCGAGCGGGCGCCCGCTGTCGGTCACGGCAATCGCCACCATAATCTCGTTGGCTCGGGGAGCGTCGTTAATCCTGACTTCCATTCCATCGAAGTGGCTGCGCACGAAGGCGGCGTCCTTGTGCCCCAGCGGTATATCGAGCGCGGTTCCCAAGCCACCGCGTTTTTTCGAAGACGGAATGAGCGCCGCGCCTTTTCCCAGCGTCTTCCGCACGGGTGCGCCAAGCTTGGGGTGCAGAATCGCGGCTGCGTGCTCGAGCTCACCGTTCTCTCCCACGGCCGCAGCCTTGCCGTAGCTTTCAACGCTGGCCGGTGCGACGCCCAGCGCGGCCACTGCCCGCTCGGTGAGAAGTCCGCCCAATTCTTCGCCGATGGCCATCAGCTCGGACAAGTCTTCGACGTAATTTCCGGCGCAGGGATTTTCGATCACCGCGACCGCGGCAGCCCGCCGGGTGGGTGGCTCAATCGGGCGACCCATTTCAAGTCGCGTTTCTTCGACAAAAGTCACAATCTTGCGAATCTTCGCTTTCATCTCAGCCCGTCCTCTCCTTTGATCTCGGACGCCTTGAGGCCGCCGACGCGGGCATGGA
Organism: uncultured Acidobacteriota bacterium; assembly: GCA_964481715.1. Taxonomy (GTDB): domain Bacteria; phylum Acidobacteriota; class Terriglobia; order UBA7540; family UBA7540; genus JAHEKS01. Next base: position 2,728 of record CAYZVR010000255.1, read on the forward strand.
CGCGCGCGCCCGTCGTCATCACCAGCGCCAGCACTATCTCGTCAGCGCGCGGGGCATCGCACAGGCCCACTTCCATCGCGTCGAAGTGGCTGCGAACGTATGAGGCATTGATGTGTGTTATTGGAACGTCAAGCCTCGTTCCCGGGCCACCCACTTTCTTAGACGACGCAACGATGGCTTTGGCGCCGCCGAGAATTTCGCGCATCGCGTAGCCTCCCGGCACATGCCACAGAGCACCGTGTTCAAGTTCACCCGCTGAGCCAACAATGGCGCCTTTGCCGTAGCCCTCGACCACTTTGGGATCGCCGCCGAACGCGGCCACTAAAGCCTTTGCCATCTTGAGCCCCAGCGGCTTCAGGTCATCCATGAATGCTGCGATCTCTTCGACATAAGCTCCTGCGAAGGGGTTCTGAACAACGGCCAACGCCGCAGCTCGGCGCAACGGGACAGTTGCAACCGGCCCACCCTCGTGAAAGATCTCCTCGAGGGTGATGAGCATCTTTCGGATCAAAACCTCAGGCATTCACAAAACTCCTGTCCGACTGAATGGCGACTGGTTCCGATTGCGGCGGCATCCCAACGACTCGCGTCTCGCAACCCAATCGCAAAGCCGCGGCGCGGATCAGCCTTCTTGAAAGAAGTGATCGAGCTTTCACGACACCTGAGTCGAGGGCTTCTGCAATTTCATTCGCCGAAAGCTGACCGACGTCTGTCGTCACGAGGCGGCCGCTAAGATCGCTGTCTGGATCGATGTCGCGCGCGGGCACCCGAACGATCGCAGGATGCCCCGGAAGGTCAACGGCGTTGGCAATGATCGTCGCGGCTGCATCAGCCATGGCTGCTCGGTCGGCGAGGACCGTCACAGCATCGGCGATGCCCAGCGAAAAACTGCGGCCGCGCCAACCGCTCGTGGCGATGCCGCGCACCGGCTGCGCCGCGTCGAGCGTCACGGCGCCAAAAAGCGAAGGGCGGTCCGGTCGCTCGACCATGCCCACCACAAACTGGTTGCCGGTTGAGATATGCAGCGCGATGTCACCGCCGTCGTTGACGTAAGCGCGACGCAAGATTGCCGCGCGGGTCATTGCCTCGAGAATTTCTTCCGCAACGGCACCCGCAACAGCCGCCATGGGCGTGATGAAGGTCCAGGTGGCATACGGTTCGACCGCCGCGACCAAACGACGCGCGACTACACCTTTTGGCGTGGGTCCATTCATTGTTGCCGGTAGGCGCAACAAGAGAAGCTCACTGCATAGCTCATCGAGGATCGTCACGAACCGACCCGTCGCCGCGCGATAAGATGCGCGGACCTCATCAGGCGCGCCGAACGTTTCAACGATCAAATCGATCGGCCCATCGTGGAGATGCAGCCGACGGCCGTCCGGAAGAAACCGTACAAGCGGCGGCTCTCTCATCGCTTCGGCCTCGGTCCGCCCGGCGTAAGTGGCCAGGGATTGTCGGGGCGAGCCGCGACGTGGCGGCGACCCCCCTCGGGCATGATGGAAGCGAGCGATCGAATACGGTCCGTATGTCCGCCGAGGGCAGCGTAGTCGTTGCGTGCGAGCGTGAACTCAATGGGGGCGACGAGCGCCGGGGTTGGAACATACCCGAAGGCGTTTTCCGGCATGAGACTGACGTCGACCATAAAAGTGATGCCACCACCCGGCCAGACATAAACCGGCGCGCCGCCGCATGTGACGCGGGTCAATGCATCTCTCACGGAGCGAGTAAGCTTGACGGGATTTTCGGTTACACCGGCGCGCAACGAACCGCCCGCACCGCCCATAAAGAGAACCGTCGAAAGCGCGGGTTCGCAATTTTCCTTAATCCTTGCCACTGATTCCGCAAGCGTCTGAGGCAGCTCTTTTTCCACCGGGCGCAATTTTTCGTCGAGTTCAAAAAATGCGTGTTGTTCTCCCGTCGTGCTCACCATCAACAAGCGAAGGCCCGGCCAGGCCCGCTTGGGATTGAAGTCTCCGAGGATCGTCAAGGGGTCGCTAATGTTGGTGCCACCCCACGCGGTTCCGGGCTCGGCCACTTGAAAGTAGCGGCCGGGCGTCGAGCGCCGCCCTTTCATTTTGATTCCGGTGGGAGGAACGCCCAGAAACTTTCCGGCCTGGTGCTCTGACAGAACACCGGTGATGTGGTCGTCAACCACTACGACCTCATCCACTTTGCCAAACCACTGCTTGGCGAACATGCCGATGGTCGCCGAGCCGCAGCCAACGCGCATCCGCTCTTCGCGCGCACCGTTTACAACGGGCGGCTTGCCGGCCTGAACCATGACCGTGGCGCCCTCATCGATTTCGAGCTCCACAGCTTTGCCGTTACATAAATTGAGTAAAGTCTCACAAGTGACATTGCCCTCTTTTCGTGTGCCGCCCGTGAGGTGGCGGACGCCGCCCAGCGAAAGCATTTGTGACCCGTACTCTCCCGTGGTGACGTGCCCCACAGGTTCTCCTTGCGCGCGCACAAAGCTGCGCTCCGGTCCGAGGTGGCGGTCGGTGTCAATCTTTACTTTGGCGCCGCAGTAGCTGAAGATTCCTTCGGTGACGACAGTCACCATATCAATGCCGGCGACTTCCGAGGAAATGATGAAGGGAGCGGGTTTGTAATCAGGATAGGTTGTGCCGGCGCCGATCGCGGTGACGAAAGTTTCGGAGCGACTGACGATGCCGCCGTCCCAGTCGCGACTGCCATCCAGGAAAGGCACAATCGGCTCCCCTTG
>CAYZVR010000256.1:0-5334 GCA_964481715.1 uncultured Acidobacteriota bacterium
GCCGTTGCCAAGATCGCAAGAGCCTCGAGAACCGGCCTTATCGCCCCGACAAATTCGATGACGGACTTCCACCACATCGGCACTATTCGCCCCCGTCCACGTTCCACTTGCGAATATCCACAAAATGCCCTTCGATGGCCGCGGCAGCGGCCATCATGGGGCTGACCAGGTGCGTGCGGCCGCCCTTACCCTGCCGTCCCTCAAAATTCCGGTTGGAGGTCGAAGCGGAGCGCTCACCGCTCGGGAGCACGTCGGGATTCATGCCGATGCACATGCTGCATCCCGCGTCGCGCCACTCGAACCCCGCGGCGCGGAAAATTTTGTCGAGCCCTTCCTTTTCCGCTGCTTCTTTCACTTTCATCGAGCCGGGAACCACCAGCGCCTGCTTGAGGGTGCGCGCGATTTTCTTCCCTTCCACCACATGCGCCGCAAGGCGCAGGTCTTCCAGGCGCGAGTTCGTGCACGAGCCGATAAACACTCGATCCAGAGTGACGTCGGTCAGTGGAGTGCCAGGTTTCAGGTCCATGTATTCGAGCGCGCGCGTGGCCGCCTCGCGGTCCACGGGGTCAGCGAATGAGGCCGGGTCTGGCACGCGCGAGGTCACGTCCGTTACCATGCCGGGATTTGTGCCCCAGGTCACCTGCGGTGCAATCGCCGAGGCGTCGAGTGAGGTCTCGCGATCGAAGCGCGCGCCTTCGTCGGACACGTTGGTCTTCCAGTCGTCAACCGCCAACTGAAAATCTTTTCCGCGCGGAACGTACGGCCGTCCTTCCATGTAAGCGAAGGTCGTCTCGTCCGGCGCAACCATGCCCGCGCGCGCGCCGGCTTCGATCGACATGTTGCAAACCGTCATGCGCCCTTCCATCGAAAGTGCGCGGATGGCTTTGCCCGCGTACTCAAACACGTGGCCGTTGCCGCCCGAAATGCCGAGCTTCCCGATGATGGCAAGGATGACGTCCTTGGCGGTGACGCCCGGCATGCGGCGGCCCTCGACGCGAATCCGCATGGTTTTGGATTTGAATTGCGAGAGGCACTGCGTGGCGAGCACGTGTTCGACTTCGCTCGTGCCGATACCGAAGGCTAGCGTCCCAAACGCGCCGTGTGTCGACGTGTGGCTGTCGCCGCAAACGATGGTCTGCCCCGGCTGTGTGATCCCGAGCTCCGGCCCGATGATGTGCACGATTCCCTGATTGCTGCTCTGCATGTTGAACAATGGCACGCCCGTCTCGCGGCAGTTGCGGTCGAGCGCGGCAAACTGCGCGGCGGCAATCTGGTCGACGAGCGGAAGCTGGCGGTCCTTGGTCGGTACCGAATGGTCCATCACCGCGAAGGTTAGGTCGGGACGGCGCACCTTTCGGCCGGCGGCTTTGAGCCCCGAAAAAGCCTGTGGTGATGTGCCCTCGTGAATCAGGTGGCGGTCAATGTAGATGAGCGCGGGCTGCCCCGGCTCTTCGTGGACCAGGTGCGCGTCCCAGATTTTTTCGTACATCGTGCGTGGCGGCATGTTGATGGCCGGAAAAATGTTTCAGCTTTGCCCTGCCCTCAAATTATACGCGCACCCGAAAATCCTTTCAATCACTCGCGCGTCAAGAAAAGAAGACGGCGCGGATGGGATTCTCCGCCCGCGCCGCATGGTGAGATGAATTGAGGAACTTCAACGGCCCAGAATCTTATTTGAAGGTCGCAGCGAGCTCCAGGTCGCCCCACTGAATGGTAACCTTGCCGCCTTCGTCCGCTTTGGCGAGTGCGATCGTGACCTGCTCGGCGGGCTCAGAGGCTTTAGTTTCCTTCAGCAGCACGGCCGCGAGGTCTTTTGAATCGTCGTGCTCGGTACCCCACTGTCCGTGCTGGGTGTTGAAGACGAGCTTCCAGGACTTGTCGGCTTCTTTGCGCGCCCAAAGGCTGTAATCTCCCTTGGGAACTTTGGCGTCGCCAAACATCAGGTCGCCGGAAGTTGAAAACGTTGTGGACGTGTCTGCTCCCAGCCGCCACACTTCACCGGCTCCCAGCTTGCTGAGCATGTCCTGGACGGATCGGCCCTTCAAGGAAGGCCGGCCGTAATCGACGGAAACATTCTTTCCGCCAAGACTAAGCTCCGCCTTGCCACGCGGATTCCCCTGCGCGCAAGCGGTACCCGCCAGCGCCAAAAGCACGGCCAAGCCGGCAATTCCAAAAATCGTTTGTTTCATTTTTCCCTCCTGTTAAATTTACGAGCCCTCTCTGTTTGATTTCCAGGCTGGCAGCAATTACTAGACAACCTTCGCCTGTTTGCCGTCCCAGGTAACTTTGCGGCTGCCGTTGCGGTAAGACATGTTGGCCAGATGCGCTCCTAGCGCTGCGTTGTGGCCTTCGACCGCGGTTTCCCGGGTGCGCTTGCGGGACCGCACGGATTCGACAAACGCCTTAACGTGCGGGTCCGTGGGATCGCCAATCACGTCGTAATGCTCGTTGGCGAGCGGCGCAGTGCACGAGCCCACGGGCCAGGGCTGATTGATGCCCACGACGCTCTCCTTCTTGACGAATTCCTGCTGCATTTTCTCCGGCCACGCGGCAACCACCCAGCCGTAGTCGTCCAGCGGATTTTCCTGATAAAACGACATCTTGGTTTCGTCCACCTGGATCATGCCTTTCGTCCCCATGAACATCGCGCCGAATCCCTGGGCCGACGAGTTGAGCGTCAGCGAGACGTTGTAGGTAAAATTCGGATACTCGAAGAGCGTGTTGACCACGTCCGGCACTTCAAATTCGGGGTACTGTTTCTTCCAGCGATAGCTCCCACCGTAGGTGATGGCGCTGCGCGGATACGTTTCACTCATCATGTAGTGAAGCGTGTTCAAGTGGTGGACCACCAGGTCGGTCTGCAGCCCGCCGGAATAGTCCCAGTAGCCGCGCCAGCGGCAGTAGCGCTTGGGGTCGAACGGGTGGTAAGGCGCCGAGCCAAGCCACCCTTTCCAGTCAAGGGTTTGTTCGTTGCAGTCGGGCGGGATGGGATAAAACCAGGCGCCCGCGGGCGTGTTGCGGTTTTCCCAGGCCTTGACCTGCGTGATCTCACCGCAGCGTCCGTCTTCGATCCATTTCTTCGCCAAATCCGAAAGTGGCGAATCCACCCACTGGCTGCCGATTTGCACGATGCGGCCGGTTCGTTTTTCGGCTTCTATCATCTCGAAGCCATCCTCGATCTGGTAGGTCATGGGCTTTTCGCAATAGACGTCTTTGCCGGCGTCCATCGCTTCGATCATCATGCGCTTGTGCCAGTGGTCAGGCGAGCCGATCAGCACCGCGTCAATGTCCTTGCGGTCGAGGATCTGGCGATAGTCACCCGTCGTTTCGAGTTTTTCTCCGAAAAGCTCCTTGGCGCGGATGAGGCGGTCCTTGTAAACGTCCGCTGCCGCGACCACTTCCACCCCGGGCGTAACCCTGAAACTGTAAGTGTCTCCAATGGCGCGAGCGCCGATGCCAAGCACACCCACACGCACGCGGTCGCTCGGCGCGGTCATCGCGGGGCCGGGGTCAGAGGCCCACAAAACTTTCCCACCCTGGCGCAACGCCACCGTTCCAGCCGCCACCGCGCTCGAACGGCGCATAAAATCCCTGCGGTTCATCACACGTTTTGATGCCATTTCTCCCCCCTTTCAAAATCAATCGCGAATAATTTGCTTCCGGCCGCGCGGCAAAGGCCGCCCCCGATTCAAATATATAAAACGCCGAAGCGGGGGCATTATATCTCCGGCAAAAACCGGTTGCGAGGATTCTTTTCGGACTCAGGACAAATTGACGCTGCAATTTCCGCGAGATTGGCAAGACAATCGGCCGATGGCCCAATCACTCAATGATCCAATCACCTCAGTCCTTCAACGAGGTAAAGGTCGGAGAGGTCACGATAGAGTGAATAGATATACGACTTGCCGTCCGGTGTGATGTGAATCGGACGTATTCCCCCGACGCCCGAGGGGTCCGCAGGCACCAGTTCTTTCCACAGTTCCCGACGTCCGGTCGAAATGTCCACTCGGAAAATCCTGGCGGGATTCCCAAACTGAGCCACGTAAAGCGATTTCCCATCCGCCGCCCACTGGCTTGGAACGTCCTTGGAGTCCATACCCGGAATCGGCCGCGATGGGCCGCCGTCCACCGGAACGACAAGCCACGTGTCGTTCGCGGCGTCGCGGGCATAGACAAACTTGCCGTCCGGGGAGACCCTGATGAATCGCGCGGCAACGCCTTCGGGCGTGATGGCGCGCGGGTTTCCTCCCTCCAAATCCTGAACGTAGACCCGCATTCCATGGTCCGGTTCGTGGCCTTCAAACACAATTTTCTTTCCGTCAGGAAACCAAGCGGCATCCAAGTGACTGATGGAATCATGAGTCAACTGCCTGGGCTCGCCAGCTCCGGTAGGGAGCAAAACCAATTGTTCGGGTAATTTGTGCGGATCGCCGGAAAGCACCCATTTCCCGTCCGGCGAAAGAGCCATCGCACCACCGTCGCCGAGCCGGACCGCCGGCGAGCCGTCCATGTTGCGAAGATAAACGGAGTACGAAGGCCCGCCGCCTTCACCGCCCTCTGCAAACAGCACATATTTCCCATCCGGCGAAAGGTCATCACAAAGGGACCAGTCAAACCAGGAAAGGTCCCGCTCCTTGGCATCATTTGACCCGCGGCCCATCATCTCGATACGTTCGTTTTCATCGCTAATCAACGCCCGCCCGTCAGGGGATGTGTCCAACAGGTGCAGTGATCCGTCAACGCGGTACACGAGGCGTACCTTCCCCGAGTGGCTGACGGCATAGATGGCCCGATTGCTGCCGCTGGGGCTGGCCGTAAACCAAACCTCTTTTCCAGAAGGGGACCAGGCGAGACCCCGAATGCTCACGAAGTTCTGGGTGAGGGTCTGCTTCTTGCCGGAAAGATCCACCACCGCCACCGTTCCCTCGTCGTCACCGCGCACCGGATGATCGAGGAAGGCAACCAGGTCGCCGCGGGGTGAAACACGTGGGTCGCCAATCCAACCGTGCGTTTCGTAAAGTTTTTTCCCAATGGGAAATTCCAGCGCGTTCTGCCGGCCCACTTCGTGGACCACGGCCAGCTGCTTTCCGTCGGGGCTCCAATCGGCCCATTGAACTTTGTCTAAAACCTCGCGCGGAGCGCCACCCGACAGCGGCATGCGCGCCAGAGTGCCTGCATGGATGAACGGCCCGGCGCCTTCGTTATTCAACGAAATCGCCAGTTCTCCCGAGGGAGAAATCGAAAGAAGCTCGTTTTTGTCCGGCATCCCAAGCGAGCGCGATTCCGGACTGTCTGGCCGGGTCGAAAACAGATGAATGGGGCTGCCTTCAAACG
>CAYZVR010000257.1:0-5290 GCA_964481715.1 uncultured Acidobacteriota bacterium
GGGTGCAGGCGCCGGTGCCCACAGTGGTGACGTCGTTGAAGATGTATGTGCCGGGACGGATTTCGTTCACCCCCGGCATCTTTTCGCTGAGGAAAGCCGAAGGGGTCGAGCCGCCGGAAACGATTTCGACCGGCATGCGCGCTTTAGAGAACTCTTCGAGCGCCCGCGCAACCCGCCCGGCCACCTGCTCCGCCTCCTGCCGGCGCTGTTCTGCCGTTCCCCAGACGTTCCCGAAGTAGGTCATCAGCCCGCGAAACTTCAGCCCCGGCAGCTTCTCGATCTTTCGCGCGAGCTCAACGCACTCGGGACCCGGCTCCAGGCCGCAGCGGTGAAACCCCGCGTCGAACTCCACCAGCACGCCGACGGTCGCGCCCTTTTCAACCGCTGCGCGAGACAGTTCCTGCGCCGTCGGCTCAGCGTCCAGCGACACCAGAATTTTCCGCTCGCGCGCCAGAGTGGCAAGGCGCAGCAGCTTTTCGCGGCCATAAATGGGGAAGGCAATGAGGATTTCGTCGAGCTCGGCCTGCGCCATGACTTCCGCCTCGCCGACCTTGGCCACGGTCAGGCCGACCGCGCCGCGCTCGACTTGCAGGCGGGCCACCTCCGGAGTCTTGTGCGTCTTGGTGTGCGGCCGCAGTCCCACGCCCTGCTCGCGGCAGGAAGCGGCCATGCGGTCGAGATTGCGCTCGACAATATCGAGATCAATCACCAGCGCCGGTGTGGAGAGTTCGCGAAAATGCATGGATTCCTCGATTCGAAAGGCGCGCTCGGCGCCTCCCACCGTTATCGCCTCCGATTTTTCCGCACCCGGGCGATGCAGTCAATTTCGACTTTGATCTTCGGCAACTGCACTCCCACCGTGGTGCGTGCCGGTGGATTTTCGGGGAAAAATTCCTTGAAGACTTCATTCATGGCCGCAAAATCGTTCAGGTCGGCCAGGAAGACCCCGATGCGCACGATGTCGCGCAGCGAGCTTCCGGCCGCATCCAGAATTCCCTGAAGGTTCCTGAGAGTGCGGCGTACTTCCGACCTGATCTCGCCCAGCTCCATTTCATTGGTTTTCGGATTGATGGGGCCCTGGCCCGCCACAAAGACCAAGCCATCTGTCACAATCGCCTGAGAATAAACGCCCAGTGGCCGGGGCGCGTCTGAAGTGCGGATCACTTTAAGCATGTTGTCTCCAAGTTTTGAGATGTCTGAATCCTGAATCCTTGATCCTGAATCCTGTCGCTTTAAGCCAGTTGTCCCCCGTCAACAAATAACAGTACGCCGTTGACGTAGTCGGCGTCGCGCGAGGCCAGAAACGTAGCCGGACCCGCGATGTCTTCCGGCTCGCCGAGCCGGCCGGCGGGAATCAGGTTCTTGTACTTTCGCATGAATTTCGGGTCTTTCAACATGGGCGCGGTCAGCCGTGTGCGAATCAAGCCCGGCCCGACGGCGTTGGAATTGATGCCAAAGCGTCCAAGCTCGCGGGCGAGTGTCTTGGCCAGGAGAAAAAGACCCGCCTTCGATGCGTTATAGGGCGCGAGTTCCGCTTCCGCGTCCCAACTGTTGGTTGACGCCATGAAGACGAGCTTTCCATAGCGCCGCTTGATCATGTGCGGCACGACCGCGCGCGCCACAAGAAAAGCGCCTTTCAGATTGATATCAACCGTCCAGTCCCAGTGCTTCTCGTCGGTCTTTGTGAAGGGAACACTTTTCCCCACGCCCGCGACGTACATCAGGATATCAATGCGGCGATAGCGGCGGATGACACTCGCCACCGTGCGTTCCACCTGGCGCCGCGAACGAACGTCGCAAACAGCGGTCGAAATGCTCGCGCCATCGGCGGCCATCTCGCGCGCTGTCCGCGCCATCATGGGGCGATCAATGTCTCCAATAACCACTTGCGCCCCTTCGCGGGCCAGCCGCACGGCGATCGCTTTGCCAATGCCCTGCGCGCCGCCCACCACGAGCGCAACCTGGTCGCGAAACCGTCCGGGCAAACCCGAATGAGAGTCTTTCATGCTCGCCACTGGCGAAACCCCAACTTGAGTCTGAATTGAAATCAGCTATGGGTTACCGAAGCACGCTCCAGTATAATGGCCGACCCCGAAACCGTAAAGGATTTCGGGAGGCATGGAATCGCCCACAAATAGATGAGCGCTGAATCCAATCCCCAGCCAAAAACGGGCGCGCCGCGCTCCCTGCCCCGCGCAGTGGGTTTTCTCGGCTCGACCGCCATCGTCGTGGGCACCATCATCGGCTCGGGGATTTTTCTCGTCCCTCATGACGTTGCCGCACAAGTGGGCTCCGTCCGTAGCCTGATGCTGGTCTGGATTCTGGGCGGAGTGCTCTCGCTCGGCGGAGCCCTTTCGCTTGCCGAGCTGGGCGCCGCCACGCCCGAAGCCGGCGGTGTCTACGTTTACCTGCGCCAGGCATACGGGAAACTCTTCGCTTTTCTTTACGGCTGGGCTGCGCTGCTGGTCATCGAATCGGGCAGCATCGCGACCCTGGCGGTCGCGTTCGGGATCTACAGCGCAAGTTTCGTTCCTCTCTCTCCCCTGCAACAAAAACTGGTAGCTTCGAGCGTCATCGTCGTTCTCTCGCTGGTCAACATCGCCGGTGTCCGAAAAGGCGCGGCCGTCCAGACGGTCTTCATGATCGCCAAGCTGTCGGGCCTGGCAATCATCATGGGTCTTGCATTCTTTGGAGGAGCCGCACCGGTCACGCCCACTCAACCGCTTCCGACTCCCGTGACCACCTTCGCTTCGTTTGGCATCGCGCTTATCGGGGTTCTCTGGGCCTACCAGGGCTGGCACATGCTCTCCTACGCTGCCGGGGAAGTCCGCGACCCGGCGCGCATTCTGCCGCGAAGCTATTTTGTGGGAACCATGGTCATTGTCGTGGTTTACTTGACCGCGAATGTCGCCTACTTGCGCGTTCTTCCGCTCGCCGCATTGGCGGAGCACCAGCGCGTGGCGGCGGAAGCCATGAAGGTCTTGGCCGGCCCGCGAGGAGCGGCGTTTGTCTCCGCGCTCATCCTTTGTTCGATTTTTGGCGCCCTCAACGGAAACGTCCTGGGTGGCGCGCGGGTCTACTTTGCCATGGCGCGGGACAGAGTTTTTTTTGCCTCCGTCGGCCGCGTCCATCCGCGCTTCGAGACTCCCGCGCTGGCCATCATCATTCAAGGTGTCTGGTCGGTCGTCCTGGCCTCCACCGGCAGCTTCAAGCAGCTTTACACCTACGTGATTTTTACCGGCTGGATTTTTTATGGGGCGGCGGCCCTGGCGGTCCTCGTCATGCGCCGCAAAGAGCCGGGACTCACCCGGCCCTATCACGTGTGGGGATATCCGTTGATGCCGCTGGCTTTCACTTTTATCGCTCTTATCATCGTCGTGAACACGCTGGTGCGCAGCCCGGTTGAATCCGGAATCGGTCTGGCGATCGTCCTCTCGGGCGTTCCGATTTATCTTGCCTGGCGACGCTGGGCCAATCCGCAAATCTCCGAATCCTAGCCGGGCCTTCCCGAAACATTTTACAGAGGAACGCCCGCAAGGTAAGATGAGGTTCTTGAATCGGGGCAACTCTGCGCATTGGTTTTTGTCCAACCGAATATGCGACTGACTTCGCATCGAAAGGCAGCATTTTTCTTTGCAGCGGCGGCGGTGCTGGGCTGGGCGCTGATCAGGTCCGCATCGCCGGCTCAGGACCGTACTCCCGCGCAAAGCTCGCCCGTCTTTACCCCCGCCCATCGCAATTTCCGCGATGCCGTGATGGAATTCTTCAGCCGGCACCGCGAGCCGGTGCAGCCCATCGCTTTCACGCACAAAGTCCACCTCGCCAACGGACTCAACTGCACGGACTGCCACGTCGGTGTGGATAAAGGGCCCGACGCGCGCATCCCAAGTGTCAACTTCTGCATGACCTGCCACCAGGTCATCGCGACGGAAAAACCGGAAATCCAAAAGGTGGCGGCGTTCCTGAAGCGCGGCGAAGATATTCCCTGGCAGCGCGTTTACGATTACCCCGCTTCGGCGCACGTCAAGTTCAATCATGCGCCGCACATTCGCGCCGGGGTGGATTGCGCCACCTGCCATGGCGACATGCGCCAGCGCACGGTAGCGGTGCGGACGGTCAACATGACCATGGGGTTTTGTGTCAACTGCCACAAACTGAAAAAAGCATCCATTGATTGCACGACGTGCCATTTCTGATTTTGTATTTCCGGCTTCTGACTTCTGATTTCTGATTTTCCATGGATCGACGCGACTTTCTCAAAATCTCGGCGATTACCGGCGCGACCACAGCCCTCGACGGCTGCGGAAACCCCGAGCATCAGCTCATCCGTTTTGTTCCGGAAGAGGACTTGACGCCGGGCATCGCCGTTTGGAAGCCAAGCGTCTGCACGCTGTGCCCCGCGGGCTGCGGCCTGACGGTGCGGGTGATGGAAGGCGAAGCAGAAGTCGTGCGCAAGGGCCAGTTCGGCCTCCTCAAGATGGGGCTGGCAAAAAAGTTGGAAGGAAACCCCAACCACCCTGTCAACCAAGGCAGGCTCTGCGCGCGCGGCCAGGCGGGGTTGCAAATCACTTACCATCCCGACCGCGTCAAAAACCCGCTCAAGAATTCGGGCCCGCGCGGCTCGGGCCAGTACCAGGAAATCGGCTGGGATGAGGCCATTCACGAAGTCGTCTCTCACCTCGAAACGCTCCGCTCTGCCGACGAGGCTTCTTCACTGTCGTTCCTAACCCGGCCGCTCAGCGGGCAGCGGCGCGCGCTGGTCGAGCGATTCCTTGCCGCCTATGGCGCTCCCCCGTCCGTCACTTTCGAGCTCTTCGACGGCGCGGTCGAGCGCTGGGCGAATTTTTACAGCTTTGGGCGGGCGCAACTTCCCACTCCCGACCTTGCGCGCGCCAATTACGTCATCTCCTTCGGCGCCGATTTTCTCGGCACCTGGAATTCTCCCGTTGCGCAGGCCGTCGGCTACGGGGTTTTGCGCCAAGGACGACCCGGCGCGCGCGCCAAATTCGTGCAGATTGAGCCGAGGATGTCGCAGACCGGCGCGAACGCCGATGAGTGGATTCCTGCGCGTCCCGGAACCGAAGGCGTGCTGGCACTCGGACTCGCGCACGTAATCCTGCATGAGAAGCTGCTGCCGGAGCCCACGAAGTCACCAGCGACCGCGCTGATCGCGGGTTGGAACGAGGGATTGCAGGATTACGCGCCGGAGGCCGTCGAAAAGAAGACAGGAGTCGCGGCCGAGAAGATCACTCGCCTGGGCCTCCCGATTAAGGCGGATAAGGTGCTGACC
>CAYZVR010000258.1:0-5263 GCA_964481715.1 uncultured Acidobacteriota bacterium
CCACGGCGTACGATCGAATTCTAAAACTCACCTCGTCCGGCAAGTGGTTGTACAATAGGCTCATGCGCGTGAGCATCCGGCTGATTGTTTCGCTCATCGTCGGAATCACCCTGGTCTCGTTTTTCTTCGCTCTATCCCAGGTGCAGGGACAAAAGCGTGCGCTGAGAAACGAGTTGAAGGTTCGCGCCGAGATTCAGGCGGAGAGCCTTGAAGAGAGTGTGGTAGCGCTTCTCGCTCCGAGCGAGCGCAAGGAGCTTCAAGCGCTCCTCGAAAGGTTCAAGACGCGCGAGCGGCTGCCCGGGGCAGCCGTCTATGATGTGCACGGCGCCCCGTTGGCCATGAGTTCCGGCTTGGGCGCGCTGCTCACGGAAGTCCCGAAAGCTGCGACGCAGGCCGCCGCAGACAACGTTGGCCATGGCGAGTTCATCGCGCTGGGTCAAAGCGCGGCTTACGTGTTCGCTCTGCCCCTGCACAACAAGAATACCGTCGTCGGATCGCTCGCGATTTTTCACGATGCCGATTACGTCGAGGCCCAGAGCGCGCGCCTGTGGCGGAGCACACTTCAGAGCGTCCTCGTGCAAGTGCTGGTGATCGTGCTCGTGACTTTGCTGATTGTCCGCTGGAGCATCCAGGGCCCCATCGCTCGCACGGCGAAATGGATGAGGGAACTGCGGACGGGAAAGTCGCCCAAAGGAAGGTCGAACCTGCCCGCCGGGGATTTGTTCCAGCCCCTGGCCCAGGAGGTTTCGCATTTCGTCGAGAGCCTGGAGGCGGCGCGTGCTGCAGCGGAAGAGGAGGCACGCCTGCGCGAGGCTGCGGATTCGGTCTGGACGCCCGAGCGGCTGCGCGTTCATGTCCGCAGCCGGTTTGAGGAGAATCCACTCTTTGTGGTCTCCAACCGCGAGCCCTACATGCATGTGCGTCGCGGGAAGTCGATCGAAGTCTTGGTCCCGGCAAGCGGGTTGGTGACCTCTCTTGAGCCCGTCTTGCGAGCCTGCGACGGCACCTGGATCGCGGAGGGCGGAGGCGATGCCGACCGCGAGACGGTTGACGAGCACGACCGTCTGCGCGTTCCTCCCGATGACCCGCATTACACCCTGCGCCGTGTCTGGCTTACCAAGGAAGAGGAAGAAGGCTACTATTTCGGCTTTGCCAACGAGGGCCTTTGGCCGCTCTGCCACATCGCGCACACGCGGCCGACCTTCCGCGCTTCAGATTGGGAATTCTACAAACAGGTGAATCAGAAATTCGCCCGGACGGTTCTGGATGAAATGAAGGAAGCCGAGCAGCCGGCCGTTCTCGTACAGGATTATCATTTCGCTCTGGTCCCGCGGCTGATCAAGGAGGAGCGCCCGAACGCGCGGGTGGCGATCTTCTGGCACATTCCCTGGCCCAATCCGCAGGCGTTCGGGATCTGCCCGTGGCAGCGGGAGCTCTTGGACGGGCTGCTGGGCGCCGATTTGATTGGCTTCCACATTCAAGCGCACTGCAACCATTTTCTCGAGACAGTAGACCAGGTGGTCGAGTCGCGGATTGACTGGGAGCGTTTCTCGGTCACTCGCCGCGGGCACCACACGCTGGTGCGGCCCTTTCCCATCAGCGTTGCGGTGCCGGAACCCCCGCCGGAAGGCAGTACGGCGCCGGGCTCCGTCTACCTCGAGCGGGCGGCACTGTTCAAGAGTCTGGGAGTACAGGCGACGTTCATGGGCGTGGGCGTTGACCGCGTGGACTACACCAAGGGAATCCTCGAGCGATTTCGCGGGGTCGAGAGGTTTCTCGAAAAGTATCCTTCCTATCAGGGCCAGTTCACGCTGGTCCAGATCGGCGCTCCCAGCCGCATGCATATCAAACGCTACCACGACCTAATGAGCGAAGTGGCAGCCGAGGCGGAACGGATCAATTGGCGTTTCAAGACCGCCGCCTGGAAGCCCATTGTCTTTTTGAACCGGCACCACACGCACCAGGAGATCGAACATTATTACCGGGCCGCAGATCTCTGTCTGGTCACTTCGCTCCATGACGGCATGAATCTGGTGGCCAAAGAGTTCATTGCCTCGCGCGACGATGAAAACGGGGCACTCATTCTCAGCCGGTTTGCGGGTGCGGGGATTGAGCTGCGGGACGCGCTGATCGTCAATCCCTATGATACCGAGAGGCTGGCCGAAGCGATCCGCTTCGCCCTCGAGATGGACCCCGAAGAATGCCGGGCGCGGATGCACCGCATGCGCGTCGTCGTTAAAGACCACAACATCTATCGCTGGGCCGCGAACCTGATTACGGAACTCTCGGAGATCCGCACCGAAAAAAGGGAAAAGGTCCAGCCCCGCTGAAACCTTTCACAAAGGGAAATGACTCCGTGGGTCGCAGGAAGCGAAGAATGTCTCGCGGCAGTCGGTCGCGCCACCTGTTTAGGAATTGGGACACCGTTGCGCGGCGCTTGCGCGCGGCAAAGCGCCTTGTCCTTTTCCTGGATTTCGACGGGACGCTCACACCGATTCGGCCTCATCCGAAGCAGGTTTCACTCGCTGCCTCCACGCGGCAGGCGCTCAGGCAACTCGCGCGCCGGCATGACACTCACATCTATGTCATCAGTGGAAGGAGGGCAGCGGACGTCCGCAAGCACGTTCGGGTGCGAGGAGTCACCTGCGTCGGGCTTCACGGCTGGGACCGCGCGGGCAAGTCCCGCGGAAGAGGCACGAAGGAATTCGTCGCGCACATTCGTCGCAAAGTTGAAGCCAAACTCGCAGGTCTCGAGGGCGTTTGGGTGGAAGACAAATCCATTATTTTTGCTGTAAACTACCGGCACGCCTCGGCGGCCGCCGCGCGCCGCGCGCGCGCCGTCCTGAGAGAAACCCTCGCGACGGCTCGATCAAAGTTTCGCGTCATGGAAGGCAAGAATGTTTGGGAAATCCTGCCTCGGGAAGTTAAAGGGAAAGGCGCTGCGGTGCGAGTGCTCCTGGCAGAGTTAAAGGGCCGGCCCCTCCCGATTTACGTGGGCGACGACACGACGGACGAATCGGCTTTTGAGGCGCTTCCCCGGGGAATAACCGTGCGAGTGGGCACGCCGCGGCGAACCCGAGCGCACTTTGAGCTTCGCAATCCGCGCGAGGTGACCGAATTCCTGGAAAGGTTGGAGGCCGAAATCGCGTGAAATTCGCCGAGCAGCCCTTTTCCTTCATGACCGCTTCGTACCTGACGTGCGTCACCAAGATGAAGGTTTCGACGCTCGCCGGCTTGCGCGACGGACTGAAGGATTCGAGCGACGCCTCGATTTTTAATCACACCTTTCAGAGCCTGGGCCAGTACCACTTCCTGACCGAAGGCTTTTCAAACGACTTCGCACAATGGGTCCTGGCATCCTGCAACCGCGCGGAGCTGGCGGAGGCGCTGGCCGCGCTTGATATCCGCGAGTACCTCCAGCTCGCTGACCTGCGCAGCGATCTGAGGCGTGTGGTGACAGAGTTTTGCGACGCTCACCCCGAGCAGGCTGAGCAGCAGGCCTTTGAACCCTTTTACTTCTGCGAGAGCATCGAGGTAACGGTACCGCTGGGAGCCGAGGTGCGGACGCTGGAAGACTTCCGGCAGGGTCTCGAGCACCTGAGTCACGCTTCTTTCCACTATCATTTCCTGGCTGCGCGGCTGCGCCTGCATTTGCGCACCAACGATTTTTCCTATTGGTTCGAAAACGGGTTGGGACTCCCGATCCTCGCCCAACGTACCAACCAGATCGACGTCTATACGAATACGCTGGAAAGTGCGAAAGCCAGGCTACTCTCGCTGGTTGATCAGGAACTTGCCTCATGAGCGAGTCTCCGGCCGCGCCGCACATGATCCACCTGGATGACTATGCCCCGGTTGTCGGTGAGGGGGAAATCGCCGGGCTGCGGGCTCTCGCCGGCCCGCTCCACGGCCGCAGCATGCAGATGGTCAATTCCACCGCGATGGGCGGTGGTGTGGCCGAAATTCTCAATCGTCTCGTCCCCTTGGTGAAAGAGCTCGGGCTCAACATCCGATGGGACGTTATTACCGGCGGCAACGACTTTTTCGAAATCACCAAGGCCTTTCACAACGCCCTGCACGGCGGCCCATACCCGGCAAACCCCCGGGACTTTGAAATCTTTCTCGCCGTGAACGAGCAGAACCGGGCGCAGATGCGGCTCGATTCGGAATTCATGGTTATCCACGACCCGCAGCCTGCGGCCCTGATTAATGCGCGCGGCGACCGGTCGGGCCATTGGATCTGGCGGTGTCACATTGATCTCTCGCGGCCCCATCCTGCGGTGTGGAAATTTCTCGAACCGTTCGTCCTGCGCTACGATGCCGCGATCTTCTCATCGCCGGAGTTCACGCGGCAGCTACCCATCCCTCAATATCTCTTCTACCCGTCCATCGATCCCCTCTCGGAGAAAAACCACGACCTTGAGCCCGAATTCGTGCGCGGGGTTCTCGAACGCTTTGGGATTGACCCGGCCCGGCCGATCCTGACGCAAATATCGCGCTTCGACCGGCTGAAGGACCCGGTCGGAGTGGTCAAGGCTTATCGCACGGTCAAGCGGTATTTCGATTGCCAGCTGGTGCTTGCGGGCGGCGGAGCGGTTGACGATCCGGAAGGCGGCGCGGTGCTCGGAGAGGTGCGTGAGGCGGCGGGCGGCGACGCGGACGTCCACCTATTAGACCTTCCGCCGTGGAGCGCGCTGGAAATCAATGCGCTGCAGCGAGCTTCAACGATTATCATCCAAAAGAGTTTGCGCGAAGGTTTTGGGTTGACGGTCACCGAAGCGCTATGGAAGAAGAAACCGGTCGTCGCCTCGGCCGTTGGCGGCATCCCGACGCAAGTCATTCACAAGCACACGGGGATGCTGGCCCACTCCGTTGAAGGCACCGCCTATCAGATTCGCTTTCTGCTTTCCAATCCTGCCATCGCCGAAAAACTCGGCGAGCAAGGGCACGAGCATGTCCGCGAAAATTTTCTTATCACCAGCAACATCAAAAGCTACCTGACAATGTTCCTCCACCTGCTCCGCCAAGCTTGAGCCACCGCTCCGAATCGCGGTCCTTCGTCGGTATCCTGCTGACCGGCTGGAAAGAGGGAGCTCGGCATGGGCGGACTGTTAAAGGGCCATGCCGGCCGAAATGGTTCTGGAAAATTGCGCTTCCGTTAGGTGATTTCCGCAGCCGTCATAGCGGACTTGGTCTGAACAAAGCCCGGATAGGCTTCGAGACCGTGCTCGCCCACGTCCAGTCCTTCGACTTCCTCTTCCTC
>CAYZVR010000259.1:0-5245 GCA_964481715.1 uncultured Acidobacteriota bacterium
AGGCATTCGTTGACCCCCATTTGAGAGCCGGCGTCCCGTCTCCGGATGTGAGCAGGTTGTGGGTACGCAAATAAACCGGATCCGAGGAGAGTGCCGAGAGCTCGCGTAATAGCCGCACGCCGTGTTCCATGTAAGTAAAATTTGGTTCGTCATAACCAAAGTAATTCCAGACGGGTTTGACCGGCCCGTCTTGCTTGTCGGCGTGGACGTGGATCGCTATCGTCTGCTGGGCTGGAAGAGTTGCCGGAAGCGCGAGGAGTGATAACCATAGGGCAAACCGAAACGTCATCTGAATCTCCCGAAACGATTTTTCCACGCCTAAGAACTTGTCGGATTTTTGGCGAGGATGAAATCTAACACCATTTGTCCATGCAATTCCACCATGGCGAGGTATCGTTTAGAAGTCCTGAGCGCCCAGCTTTGACTACTCACTGGCATCTTAACGATCGAGAGACCTTGCGTGGAGGGCAGAAGCAATTCGCATAGGGCGATCGGGTGGGAAGGAAGGTTATGGTGGACCTGGGGGGGTTCGAACCCCCGACCTCATGACTGCCAGTCATGCGCGCTCCCAACTGCGCCACAGGCCCAAGTGAGGGAAAAATCAGACTTTATGCTTTTAACACGGGGTCAACCGGCGTGTCAATCGAGCCCATTCCGTCGGTCCGAAAATTCCTGAAAATTTGGAACAAACCTTTTGCGTCCGGTGTCAATCCAACAGGAAGGGATTGTTGCGGCCCCGGGCAAGAACTGGTATCTTGGGTGCATCATGAGCGTTGCGCGGACCGTTGGGGTTGCGCTTGAGCAAACGGCGCAGGCCGCGAGTGAGGCGGCCTTTGTCGCAGAACTGCAAGGCGGTTCCGAAGAGGCGTTCGCATACCTTCTGGGCGTCTACCAAAATCCCGTTTACGACCTGATTTCACACATTGTCGAAAATCGGTCCGACGCCGCGGATGTTCTTCAGGAAGTATTTGTCAAAGTCTTCAGAAAGGTCGGACAGTTCCAGGGGGAAAGCAGCCTCAGGACGTGGATTTACCGGATTGCCTTTCATGAGGCATGCAACTACCGGCGCGGCTGGTTGCGGCGTTTTCGCCGCGAGCCGGTTTCGCTGGACGAAGGAACGCGTGAGCCATCAACCAACGAATCGCGAACCCACACGCCGTACCACATTTTGGAACGGGCTGAGAGACAGGAACTGGTAAGGCGGGCACTCGCCAGCCTGGCGCAACCGTATCGCGCCGTCGTGGTCCTACGGGAAATCGAGGGCCTCTCCTACGAGGAGATTGCACAAGTTCTGGGAGTCGCCGAAGGCACGATCAAATCCCGCTTGATGCGCGGCAGGGAGTTGCTCAGGCGGAAGCTGGCCGGCTTCGGCGGCAAATAGGGAAGACTTCCGTGTTCGAATCGTGCGTCGAAATTCGCGAGCATTTCTCCGACTACCTGGAAGGCCGTTGCGACCGGGCGGTCTTCCGCTCTGTCCGGTTTCACCTCGACTTTTGCGCGCCGTGCCGGCAGGAACTCGAGCGGCTTGAAATGTTTTTGAGCGACCTGCGGTCGCTTCCGCCTCATCGGGTTCCGCCGGACCTGGCGTTGCGGTTGCGAGTTCAGCTCTCGCGTCATTTGCACCAGAACCTTCTGGGGCGTCTCGTGGTCTTTCTCGATAACGCGCTCAAGCCGCTTCTGTTGCCCGCCTCGGGAGGTGTTCTGACGGCGGTGATCTGCTTTGCGCTGATTATGGGCTCGCAGTTTGTCCCGGCTTCCAACATCAGTGATGAGCCGTCAGACCTGACGACGCCTCCGCGCGTGGAGACACTGGCGCCCATCAATTTTCCCACCGGTGATGAAGGCATCGTGCTGGTGACTCACATTGATGCCGAGGGTCGGGTGCTCTCCTACCGTGTGCTTTCCGGGGCGCATTCGCCTGCTGTGCTCCACCACCTGGATCGGATGATGTACTTCAGTCACTTCCAGCCGGCCATGACGGATGGCAAGCCAACGGACGGGCAAGTGGTTCTGTCCTTGCGGCGAATCACTGTCCGAGGTTAGACTGTTTGGCGTTGAATTCTCACCGGCCACCATACCAATCTCCCTCACCGAACTGTGAGTTTTCGCTGGACCCTCGGACGATTCCCTTTAGCTGGCGTCGCCTTTCCGCCCTGAACCCATCGATGGGTCTGCGGTGGGCACTGGCCGCGACCTTCGGCCTGGCACTTTTGTTTTATTCGTTCCCGGGCCGCGCGCAGCAGGCTGCCAACGTGAGCTTGGAAGGGAACGAGCAGCTTTTCTCGATATTCGCCGCGCTCAATGCGGCGGGTTACGATACGGGCCAGGGGATGGATACGGGCAACAAGACGCGCGACGAGGTTCGCGCGATTCTCGCCGCCAAGGAAATCCCTGTCCTTCCACAGATCCGAAAATTCTATGAGGAGCACCGCGTCCAGGGGGATTCAGGAGCGGACCTCGGCCAGTTTGTGTCGTTGGGTCTGCTGCTCGGCCCGCCTCCTGATTTCGCTCTGACCGTACCCCAAACGGACCTTCCTCCCGACGCCAAAAAAGTCGTGGGCCTGGTCCCTCTGCTCAAGAAATTTTACGAGCAGGCGAACCTTCTGGCCGTCTGGTCGAGGGTTCAGCCGCGCTATGAGGCGGAGATCGAGAGGTATAGCGCATCGGTCCGTCGGAACGTGGAATTGTCCGACGCCTATTTACGCTTCCCGAGCGGCGCGTATCTCGGCCGCAAGTATTTGATTGACCTAAGCCTGCTCGCGGGACCGGAGCAGGTTCAGGCGCGGATTTATGGCGCCAACTATTTTCTGGTCGTGACACCTTCCAGGCAGCCCAAGTTCGACGAAATCCGCCACCAGTACTTGCACTTCCTTCTCGACCCGCTGGCCGTCAAGTACGCTCCCGAGATCCACCAAAAGGCCGCCTTGCTCCTCATGGCCCGCGAAGCGCCGATACTCGGGCAGGACTTTAAGGATGATTTCCCTCTGCTGATGACCGAGTGTCTGATCCGCGCGGTCGAGCTGCGAATGGACAAGCCCGCAAAGGGGATGGCCGAGAACCGCGTCAAGGAGCTTACCGAGTCGGGTTTTATTCTTGTGCCGTATTTCTACGCGGCACTGGACGAATATGAAAAGCAAGAAGCCTCTGTGAGTGTCTTTTACCGGGACATGGTTAAGGGGATCGATCTCGACGCGGAGAAGACGAAGCTGGGAGCGGTAAAATTCTCTCCGCGGCCTGAGCCGGCACAGCCGGCGGCACAAGCCTTCCTTTCCGAGGAAGAACGACTGCTCAACCAGGGAGACAACGCGATCTACGAAAACCGCTACGACGATGCTCGCAGCGCTTTTCAGGCGGTCCTTGAAAAGTTCGACGCGAAAAACCAAAGGGCGCTTTTTGGACTGGCGGTCGTGGCCAGCAACACGCGCAAACCCGACACGGCGGAAGAGTACTTCCGCAAAGTGCTCGATACCGCGAACGATGTGCGGCTGACCACGTGGTCACACATCTATCTGGGACGCATTTATGATCTGAAAGGCCAGCGAAAGGACGCCCTGGCGCAGTACCGCGCCGCCTCGCTCACCTCCGCCGCCTATCCGGACGCGCAGCGGGCGGTCCTGCGCGGCCTGGCGAGCCCCTTTGGTTCACCAGAATGACCTGCAACAACTGGTGAAGTTGGCGACTTTCGTTGACACTCCAGGACGTTTCTTGTAGGCTCGAATTGTCCGGGTTGGATAAATTTATGAGTGGAGTGAAAGTCATCATGAATCCAGCGATGAGAGTCTTGCTTGTTGCCGCCTTGGCGCTGGGCTGCGGCCTGCCGGCCCGTGCTGGAACGATTCCCATCGCGGGACCCCAAGTGGGGCAGGCGAACCAGGCGCCTTCCGCTTCCAACCAGCAACCGCCGCTCACCGAAAAGGAAGTTCTCGGGCTGGTCAAGAAGAACAAGAAACAATTGGAAACTGTCATTCCCGAAATTACTCAGCGCGGAGTGGCTTTTGATCTTACTCCTGAGATAGACCAAGACCTGCGCAAAGCCGGGGCGAACGATGAATTCATCGCCAACCTCAAAAATCAGGGTCCCAGCGCGAGGGCCGCGATGGCGGCCGCCACTTCGGGCGGCGCCCCCGTCCCTGCCGAAGAGTCCCAGAATTTTCAGGCCATTCGAAACGAGCTTGATCCCGACCGGAAAATTCAACTGGTCACCGAGTTTGCCGCCAAGTACCCGGACAGCAGCTTAATGACTTATGCCTATTTCCTGGCCCAGGGGGCGAGCCTGCAAAAAGGCGATTTGGCCAATTTTGTGGACTACGGTGAAAAGAGCCTGAAACTGAAACCCGACAACCTGAACGCCTTGATGTTGATGGCCCGAGTTCTTCCGCAGCCGCAGGCCTTGCGCAACGAAATGGACCCCGACAAGCGGCTGAATGAGGCCGAAAAAGACGGTCAGAAGGCTCTTGATCTCATCAACCTGCTTCAAAAGCAGCCGGAAGAAACTGAGGAGGGATTCCAGAGTCGCAAGAACGAATATATTCAAAACGTCCATTCGGGACTGGCCATGGTCCATCTTCAACGGGCCCTGGAGGGGCTCAACGGACCAGACCCGGCCGAGCTGACCAAAGCAGAAGAGGAATATAAACTCGCGATTGCCGCAAGCACGGACCCGAATGCCGAAGACTATTTCCGCTTGGGCGAAGTGTACGCGAATGAGAACAAAGTGGATGAGGCCATTCAGGCATTTACGAAAGTCGCCCAACTCAGCCAGGATAATCCCGGCATGAAGGATATGGCGGAGCAGCGGATCGAGGAGCTGAAAAAACGGCCTCGACAGGCTGCCCCGGCAACTCCGCCGCCGGCGGCTCAACAATCTGCACCCACCGGCGCCGTTAAGGCCCAAGCCGGAAACCCTCCCTGCAAGGAAGGAGCGCTTAAAGAAGCGGAAGTTCTCGACTTGGTTGTCAATCACGTGCCGGAGCCTCGGCTCCTCGCTCTGGTGAAAGAGAGGGGCATCTGTTTCCCTGTAACGGGCGACATCGCCGAGCGGTTGAAGAACAACGGCGCTTCCGACAATTTTATTTCGACGTTACGAGGCGCCGAGGTCTCCATGGGCGCAACTCAGTAATTCGTTTCGCCGATCCCCTTATGAAGATGAGGGACAGGCGGTGACGGCCGGGAATACACCAGCGAGACGCGGCTCGAAAGCAGACTGAGGTGTCCCTCCACTTTCATGTATGCAACGCCCCGCCAC
>CAYZVR010000260.1:0-5196 GCA_964481715.1 uncultured Acidobacteriota bacterium
TCGCGGCTATTCCATCTATCCCACCGGTGGTTGCGGCGAGTTTCCCTGGTTTTCCGAACACCTCGAAGGGTTCGGCGCGGAGTTTAAGCGCACCATCAGGCGGTACTATCCCACGCCCGTTTCGTTCTATTGCCAGATTCCATCGCAGCGCAGCGATGCGAATTTCGTAGAGCTCGATCCTGAGGTGAAAGATGCGTACGGAATACCCGCGGCGCGAGTCCATTTCCAATGGGAGCCGAACGAGCTGATGATGTGGGAGCAGTCCAAAGCCGTGACCGCGGAGGTGATTCGCGCTTCGGGCGGGGAAGTGTGGGGCGCGGGCACGGAGCCCTACACGCCCGGCTACAGCCTTCACGAAACAGGGACGCTGCGTATGGGCGACGATCCTGCCAAATTCGTCACCAACCGCTTCGGGCAAACGCACGACGTCCCGAATCTCTACGCCTGCGACGCCAGCGTTTTCCTCAACTGCACCGACAAGACGACGACGCTTTCCATCCTTGCTTTCAGCCTGCGAACCAGCGAGCACTTGATCGAGAACATGAAGAAGGGTGAAGGGTAAATCTCAACCGTGGCGATTAACTTGATTCTCGGCAGGCGAAGGTCTGGAGTTCAGTCAGTTTCAATGTGGAGGGTCCAACCATGGAGAACTGCCCCTCTTGCGCGAGTCCAATTCTCGCAGATGCCACGTCTTGTCCCACCTGCGGCCGAGATTTGACCCTCCCTAATGCTCCGATCCCGTCTGGCCCGGCTCCCCTGGAACAAGTTCAAGCGAGAACCAGCGGAATGGCGGTCACCAGCCTGATCTTGAGCTTCTTTTCGCTGCTCCTCATTCCGGGGTTACTGGCGATTGTTTTGGGACACGTGTCTCGGCGTAAGATCAAGCGGAGTGCGGGAAAGCTGAAGGGCAGGAGCGTGGCGTTCGCCGGTTTGGTTCTCGGCTATCTCGGCGTCGGCGCTTTCATTGCGATCGGGATTCCCAACTCGCTGCGCACTCGGAAAGCTGCCGGCCAACAATCAGCGGTCGGGAATCTTCGGATCCTGAACACGAATGCAATTACTTACGCCGCAACGTATGGACGCGGGTTCCCCTCGTCTCTGTCAGCCTTAGGGCCGCCACAAGCTGGGAAGCGGGAGGATGCCGAACGAGCGTATCTGATTGACGAAGTCTTGGCCTCGGGTCGGAAGTCGGGTTACGTCTTCACCTACAGAGTTACGGCCACCGACGACAAGGGCTTCCCGAGTGCCTACACCATCAACGCCGACCCTGCGGACGCCGATTCCACGGGGGAGAACCACTATTTCACCGACGAATCGGGTGTAATCCGGTGGGAACGCGATCACCCCGCCAACAAGGATAGTCCGCCGCTAGCGGGTTGAATTCCTGAAACGTGTCATACGAGAGTGGCCTTGCGCACAGAAGTCTGCGTGCGCCTGAGGAGGCGTGTGTGGGATCGCGCGTCAGGAGCCGATTTCGGAGCGAAGCTCGCGGATCTGCGCAGCGTGGCGGGCGGGGTGGCTGGCAAGGATCAGAAGATACTCGTAGCCGGTGACAATTCCGACCAGGGGGTGCTTGACGGAGCGGCAGCGCTGGTTGTCCCCGCACTGCTCGACGTAATGGATGGTTCGCGCGCGGCAAGCGCGAAAATGCGAGAGCGCCGCAGTGAGCGATTCGAAGCGGCCAGTGGGGCGGGTCATCTCAGGCGAAGTCATTTTCTCGCTTCGGTTGAGGATGGCATCGCGGACCCGCTTTTCCTTTTGCTCGTCGTGCTGGGCTTCGGGGATGGGACGAAACCTATCGGTAAGGGCGAAGAACATCTGCTCTTCCGCGATGGCGACATGCTCGACGATTTCAGCAATCGTCCAGCCACCGTCGGCAGGCCGTTGCCTGGCGCGCTCCTCGGTGATGCCCGCGACCGCATCTTCCATCTTCTTCGAGCTCTGATCAATCAACCCGAGCACGGTCACGCGCTCCGCTGTGTCCACGTGGACGATCTCCTCTGGATTTGATTTGCCGTGGGTTGGCTCTTGTCAGCGCCCCGCCGTCACCGGCTGATTGCAAACCGTCAGCCAGCCGTGGGTGTCCTCGACGCGGCCCTGGACAACTGAGAGATAGCGCTCCTGGAGTTCCAGCGTAATCGGCCCGGGCTTGCCTTTGCCGACTGCGATGCGGTCAACGGAGCGGACGGGGGTAATCTCTGCCGCGGTACCGGTGAAGAAAACTTCGTCGGCGATGTAGAGGAACTCGCGGGCGAGCGGCTGCTCGATGACGGTGTAGCCCATCTCGCGCGCGAGCGTTGTGACCGAATCGCGCGTAATGCCCGGCAGCACTGAAGACGCGAGAGGAGGCGTATAGATTTTGCCGTCGCGGACGAGGAACAAGTTCTCGCCGCTGCCTTCGCTGACCTGGCCGGAAGCGTCGAGCGCGATGCCTTCGGCGTAACCGTTGGTGATCGCCTCCATTTTGATGAGCTGCGCGTTCATATAATTCGACGCCGCCTTGGCCATGGCGGGCAGCGTGTTTGGAGCGATGCGCTGCCACGAGCTGACGCACACGTCCACGCCGTTCTTGAGCGCTTCTTCGCCGAGGTACTTGCCCCATTTCCACGCGAGCAGGTAGACCTCGATGGGATTTTTGAGCGGGTTGACGGAAAGCTCGCCGTAGCCGCGAAAAACCAGCGGGCGGATGTAGCAATGGCTGGCCTTGTTTGTGCGCACCAGCTCGACCATTGCCTGCTGCAATTGATCGCGCGTGTAGGCGAGCTCCATGCGGTAAATCTTCGCGGAATTCACCAGGCGGTCGGCGTGCTCTTTCAAGCGGAAAATCGCCGGGCCTTGCGGCGTTTCGTAGCAGCGGATTCCCTCGAACAGGCACGAGGCGTAGCTCACAACGTGCGAGCCCACATGCACGGTCGCCTCGTTCCAAGGAATGAACTGCCCGTTGTGCCAAACCTTGTCGTAATAGTCAATCGCCATCGTGCCGCCTCCGCGTGAATTTCGATTCGCAACTGCGATTTAAAAAAACATCGAACCGTGTGCAAAGAAATTATAGCACGAAGGATTTTGCGCCCACTTTGATTTTAATTTCAGCGCCAGTTTTGTCTCTCATGGGTCTCAGCGAATTGGCCTGACGCGAAATCACCCCGGGAAGTGGGAATTCCAGGCTGAAACGGCCGGCCTGAGCACAGGCACCTTTGTGCCATTGTCAGATTGGCGCGGGCTCCGATAGAATGACCTTGATAAATGGAGCTTCCTCTCCATCGCATCGGATGTTGGGTAACGGTAACTTGATCCCGGGCCCTCCAGGGGTGGATTGGGCCCGGGTTTTTTTGTGCCGCAGTCGTGAAGCCTTTGAAGATCCAGCCTTCGTATTTCCCCTTCGCTCTGGTTCATTCGCCTTCCTTGATGACGGGTGCGCACTCGCGGTTTGCGATCCATTACATTTAAATAAGTTATGGAGGCAACAAAAATTTCCTGCTTGCATCTATCCTAGGGTGTAGTGGATACTCATCCACTACACGGCCGAAAGGCCGAGGTGAGTGACGATGGCGTTCATACGCAAGCGCGGCAACTCCTATTACCTGGTGCACAGCGTGCGCAAAAAGGGGCACGTGCGGCAATTGCACCTGGCACGCCTCGGCGCCCGGCCGCGCATTTCCGAGGAAGTGATCGAAGACGTGAAGTCCAAGCATCCGTTTGTTCAGGTTGACTGGCAGGGTTTGAGACAGAAAGCATCGCGCGACCTGGTGGAACCGTACGCCAATGACTCGGAGTATCTTCGCAATCTGCTCGATGAGGTGCGCGGTCTCCACCTGGATATCGCCGATCTTCCTCTGCCGGCGCTTGAACTCGCCCGGGACCCCGAACTTATGACCCAGATGATATCCGGTCTCAAACTACTGCGTTCCACGCTGGACGTGAAGTTGAACCAGATACGTAAGGGAAAGCCGCTGCCATTGCGGACCTAAGCTCGGGAAAGGACAGCCATGAGCGGAGCTCGCACAGTGCTCGATCCCACACTGAACAGTCCTGAAGTCCGCGATTTTGAAGCGGCCTTGCGGCAGCGCGTGGTCGGCCAGGAGCGCGCCGTGCGGGGCCTCGGGAGGGTTTACCAGGTCTATCTCGCGGGACTTGCCGTGGCTGGCCGGCCACTCATCAACCTGCTGTTCCTCGGGCCGACGGGTTCGGGAAAGACGCGCCTGGTGGAGGCGGCTGCCGAAGTCCTTTTTGGCGACGCGCGCGCGGTCGTCAAGATCGACTGTGCGGAATTCCAGCACAGCCACGAGATTGCCAAGCTCATCGGCTCGCCCCCCGGATATCTCGGCCACCGCGAGACGCAGCCGCTCATCACCCAGGAAGCGCTCGACGAGCATCACACGGAGCGATTGAAGCTGTCGCTCGTGCTCTTCGACGAAATCGAGAAGGCCTCGGATGCGCTGTGGCAGCTCCTCCTCGGCATTCTCGACAAAGCCACGCTCACGCTCGGCGACAACCGGCGCGTGGATTTTTCGCACTCGCTCATCTTTCTCACTTCCAACCTCGGCTCGCACGAGGTATTGAAGCTGATGACGGGCGGCATCGGCTTTTCCTCCGAGCAGCACGAGGCGGACGATGAGCTCGACCAGAAGATATACCGCACCGCCACGGAGGCGGCGCGCCGGAAATTCTCACCCGAGTTCATGAACCGCATCGACCGGGTCGTGGTCTTCCGCTCCTTGCAGCGCGAGCACCTGGAGAAAATCCTCGACATCGAGCTTGGCCGTGTGCAGGAGCGTATCATTTCGTCCTCGACGGGCGGCAACCAGTTCGTCTTCAAGTGCACACTCGGCGCGCGCGACTTCCTGTTGCGCGAAGGCACGGACGTGAAGTTCGGAGCGCGGCACCTGAAGCGCACCATCGAGCGGCACCTGGTCTTTCCGCTCTCAAACCTTCTGGCCACGCGGCAGATCCAGCTCGGTGACCTGATTACGGTGGATTATGACAGCCTGCTCGCCAAGCTGATCTTTGTGAAGGAAGATCAGGGAGCGCTGGTGAAGAGCAATGAGGAGACGGGCGAAGAAGCGGGGCTTGCGCCTGTCTCAACCCGGCGCGCGGCTGCAACGCGGGCGCTGGCCAAAAGGGCTCCGAGAGACTGAGAAATCCAGAAAGCAGAAAGCAGAAAGCAGAAAGCAGAAAGCAGAAAGCAGAAAGCAGAAA
>CAYZVR010000261.1:0-5167 GCA_964481715.1 uncultured Acidobacteriota bacterium
GAATATCAGCGCACGGGCTCCCAAAGGGGAACGTGCTACCTCTCCTGCCATGGCAAAGACCATGACCCGAAGAATTATTGAGGACGGAGACTTTATTCCGCGCCGCGGCTAGTCAACCGGCTTGACGCTTTCGAGCAGCGAGAAAAAGCCTTCGGCAAGAGACGGGTGAATGTAGACGGCGCCTTTTAACAACGTATAAGGCTGCCCGGCCAGCATTAGCGTGCCGAGAATTTGCACAAGTTCGCCGCCCTCGGTCGCGAGAATCGATGCGCCGAGGATGCGGTCGTTCGCGGCGTCCACGACGATTTTCATCAATCCCGCCGTTTCATCGCGCTCGAGCGCTCGGGCGACATAAGTCATCGGGATTTTTCCGATTTTCAAACGAAAACCTTTCGCGCGCGCTTCTTTTTCCGTCAACCCCACGCCGCCCAGTTGGGGGTCGGTAAAAACCGAATAAGGAACGTGCCGGTTCTTAGTGGAGAGATTTTTTCCGTCCATAAGATTTCCGTAAACGATTTGAAAATCGTTGTAGGAAATGTGGGTAAACGCGGGGCCGCCTTTCACGTCGCCGAGCGCCCAAATTCCCGGCACGTTCGTCTCCAGCCGCTCGTTCACCTTTATAAAGCCGGATTTGTCGGTTTCAACGCCAGCCTTCTGGAGGTCGAGCTCGTCGCTGTTGGGCTTGCGGCCCGTCGCCACCAGCAGGTGCGATCCCAAAAGAGTGTGCGAGCCGGCGGCGTCATTATAGGTCAGCGTGATTCCATTCTTCTTTTCAACTCGCGTCGTCGTGGCGTTCAGCACGAAGGTGACGCCCTCGGCCTCGAGCGCCTTCTGCAGTTCCGGAACAACGTCTGAATCTTCCCTCGGCAAAATCTGCGCGCCGCGGTGAACGACCGTCACGCGGCTGCCGAACCTGCGGAACATCTGGCTGAACTCCAGGCCGATGTACCCGCCGCCCAGCACTAAAAGGTGTTCCGGAAGTTCTTGCAGCTCCATAATGCTGGCGTTAGTCAGATATCCCGCCGATTCGATTCCAGGCACGGAAGGGATTGCCGGACGCGTTCCGGTATTGATGAATATGCGCTCGCCTTCCAGGACTTCCTCTCCGACCTTGATGCGGTGGGAATCAACGAACCGTGCATGGCCGCGGTAGAGGCGGAGTGTTTTGCGCGCGTCCACACTTCTTTGCTGGCCGGAGCGAAAACTCTCGACGATTTTTCGTTTGCGCGCGACGACCGCAGGGAGATCAACTTGAACGTTAGAGGCCTTTACGCCCCAGCGCGCGGCGTTGCGCGCGTAATGGGCCACCTGAGCGCTATGGACCATTGTCTTGGTCGGAGTACAACCGGTGTTGATGCAGGTGCCGCCGAGGTGTGCCTTTTCGATGAGGGCGACGTTCCAGCCCTTATCGGCAAGGTTGTGGGTAAGAGGATTGCCGCCCTGCCCTGAGCCGATCACGATGGCATCGAATTTCGTCATGAGTCTCCCTTCCTTATGCGAGGCGCTTGAGCAGATGATCGCCCACCCGCAGCGCGTTCGCCATGATGGTCAGTCCCGGGTTTACGGCGCCCCTCGAGGGGAAAAAGCTCGCGTCGTGCGGCTTCCTTCCGCCCCTTTTGGGAGAGCGGGCTGGGTCCGATGGTGCCTGCACGCCGTCCAGGCGCGCAGAACTTCGCCCACCGTCCACGCCTGAGCAATACAACCTCGGGGGCGGAAGGGCGCGCTGCATTCGAAAATTTCACTGGCCGTTCCGACCCCGTGCACGTTCAGGTGACTCGCCATCGGTTCCAGGAACGACGCGGCGAGTGACGGGTCGTTATAGACGCGCAGATGCGCCAGCACGAACGGCCCGAGCAGCCATCCCCACACGGTTCCCTGGTGATAGGCCGAATCGCGATGCCACGAATCGCCGGCGTATTCGCCTTTGTATTGCGGATCGTCGGGAGAGAGGCTGCGCAAGCCGAACGAGGTGACCAATTTCCGCGCGCAAATATCCACGACGGCGCGCTGCTGGTCAGGCGCCAGAGGACTTTCGGGCAGCGACACGGCCAGCAGCTGATTGGGCCGCAGTGAGGCATCGTCGCCTCCCGGCCCGCCGATGACGTCAAAACAAAAACCGGCTGAGGCATTCCAAAATTTCTGAAAGCCCGAGCGCGCGCGTTTCGCCGCGGCTTCGAAAGGTTCCGCCGATTTCTTGAGCGTGCGCGCGAAACCAGCCATGGTCAAAAGCGCGTTGTACCAGAGCGCATTGACTTCGATCGGCTTTCCGATGCGCGGCGTCACGACCCAGTCGCCGACTTTGGCGTCCATCCAGGTAAGCTGCACGCCCGGCTCTCCGGCATAGAGCAAGCCGTCGGCGGGATCCACATGAATGTTGTAGCGCGTGCCTCGCACGTGCCCATCCACGATCCCCTCCAGCACGGGATACAGCTTGCGCAAGAGGTCTTCATCGCGGGTGGCCGCGAAGTATTGCCGAATCGCCTCAAAATACCAGAGCGTGGCGTCCACAGTGTTGTACTCGGTCGACTCGCCAGCTTCCGGGAAGCGATTGGGAAGCATCACGCGGTCGACAAACCTCGAAAACGTCCGAAGGATGCACTTCGCCACTTCGGGACGGCCGGTCGGGAGCGTCAGGCCCGGAAGGGCGATCATCGTGTCTCGCCCCCAATCGCCGAACCAGTGGTAACCAGCGATGATGGAATGAGCTTCGGGGTCGTCCGGCAGCGGGCGTTTGACTACGAATTGGTTTGCGGCAAGAACCATTTGGCGAATCCATGCGGGTGTGTCGCCGGAGGAACCGAGACTTGCTCCTGCCGCCTTTTCGAAGAGCGACTTCTGGTACTCAACATTTTCACTCCACGCGGCCGCGCCATCCAAATTTGCCGAAGAATCCAAACTGGCCACCAGCGTCACGGAGCTACCGGGCTGCAATTCGATTTTGAAGGTGGCTGCGTGGAGGTGGTCTTCGCGGTCGTCCAACCCACGGAAGCGCTCGGCAGCGAGGTCAAAATCGCGGTACCACTCGTGGGCGGTTTCTACCGAGGCCTGACCGCTCAATAGATAGAAAGGTGTGGCGCCCTCGAAGGCTTGTACTTTGACTCCGCCCTCGACGGCCTGGACGTTCATTCGCCAGTCGCCGGCGTGAGTGCTCGAATGGTAGTCGCGGTAATTCACGAGAGCTTTGATCGCGAGCTTCAACGGCGTCGCGCCGCGCACCAGGTCGTATCGGACGTAAGTTGTGTTCGAGCCCTGCTGCATCCACACACGCTTTTCGACGAGCGCGTCGGCGCAGGCGAAGGTCCAGACGGGGGCGCCGTATTCAAGGCGGAACCGCTCGATGTTCTTGTAACCCGCCGGGGCAATCGTGCCGCCTGCCCAGCGGTTGGTCGAGAGCGCAAAGGCCTGGCCTGCGTATTCGGCGGTTTCATCCAGGCCTGAGACCAGCACCGTACGCCCGAGCGGCGGCTTGAGCGCGGCGACCAGGTACCCGTGGTAGCGGCGTGTCGCGAGCCCTGCCACCGTGCCGGATGCATACCCACCGTTTCCGCTGGTCACCAGCCACTCACGCAGTTCGGCTGTTGCCAGGTCACCGCACAGGTCGCGGCCGAAGTCGATCAAGGTCGTGCCTTTTTCGTCGTGACTGCCCGCGCCCTTTCCAATCATAGTCAAAACCTACTGCTCGCTCATTGCACGATGCTCGGATAGTACGGGGCTATTCCTCTTGGGCCCGCCCGCGCCTATGCGAGGACAATTTGAAAACTTACTCGCCACTCTGTTCGATCAACTTGGCCACCAGTCCCGTCCAGCCTGTCTGGTGGTTGGCGCCGATGCCCGCGCCGTTGTCACCGTGGAAATATTCATGGAACAGGATGTGGTCGCCCCAGCGGGGATCGTTCTGGAACTTTTCGATTCCGCCGAAGACCGGACGGCGCCCGTCCGTATCGCGCAGAAAAATGCGCGTGAGCCGGCGTGAAATTTCTGCGGCCGCTTCCCACAAAGTGCTCGGGCGGCCGGAGCCTGTCGGGCATTCTACTTTCAACTCGTCACCGAAATAATGGTGGAACTTTTGCAACGATTCGATCAGCAGGAAGTTCACCGGAAACCAGATGGGCCCCCGCCAGTTGGAGTTTCCGCCGAAGAGTCCGGTGGAAGACTCCGCGGGCTCGTAATCCACGCGGTGCTCGTTCCCATTGACCGGGAAGACATAGGGATGATCGCGGTGGAATCGCGAAATCGCTCGGATGCCAAAGGGAGATAGGAACTCATTCTCGTCCAGCATGTAGCGCAGCACGCGCCCCAGCCGCTCGCGGCTGACGATGGAAAGCAGGCGCCGCACTCCGCAGGCGCCCTTCTCCGTTGTGTCGATGTGTTGAACAACGTGGGGCACGTTATCAATAAACCATTGCATGCGCCGCTTGAACCCGGGTAATCGGTCAATGACTTCCGGCTCGAGGGTTTCAACCGCAAAAAGCGGAATCAGCCCCACCAAGGAGCGCACGCGCAGCGGATGGTGTCCTCCGTTGGGAAGGTGGAGCACGTCGTAATAGAAGCCGTCCTGTTCGTCCCACAATTCAATCCCTTCGCCGCCCAGGTCGTTCATGGCCTGCGAGATATAAACGAAGTGCTCAAAGAATTTGCTCGCCACGTCTTCATACGCGGGATCCTCGGCG
Organism: uncultured Acidobacteriota bacterium; assembly: GCA_964481715.1. GTDB lineage: Bacteria > Acidobacteriota > Terriglobia > UBA7540 > UBA7540 > JAHEKS01. The sequence goes on from CAYZVR010000261.1 coordinate 4,671, forward strand.
GCGAGTTCGAGCGCGATCGCCAGCATGTTCAGGCAGTACATTCCCATCCAGCTCGTGCCGTCGGACTGTTCGATGTGTCCTCCGGTCGGCAGCGGCGCCGAGCGGTCGAACACGCCGATGTTGTCGAGGCCCAGGAAGCCGCCCTGGAAAACGTTCATGCCTTCGGCGTCCTTGCGATTGACCCACCACGTGAAATTCAAAAGCAGTTTGTGAAATACCTTCTCGAGAAAACCCCGGTCGGGCTTGCCTCGCAGGCGCTTTTCGATTTTGTAAACGCGCCAGGCGGCCCAGGCGTGCACGGGCGGGTTCACGTCGCCAAAGGCCCATTCATACGCCGGAAGCTGGCCGTTCGGGTGCATGTACCATTCGCGGAGAAGAAGAATGAGCTGCTCTTTGGCGAAATCCGGGTCCACCAGCGCCAGCGGGATGCAGTGAAACGCCAGGTCCCACGCGGCGAACCACGGATATTCCCATTTGTCGGGCATTGAAATTACGTC
>CAYZVR010000262.1:0-5162 GCA_964481715.1 uncultured Acidobacteriota bacterium
ATGGAACTGCGGGCCCGCATTCACGATATCTGTCTGGACTTTGGCTTCTACGGCTATCGGCGCGTGACCGCCGAACTGCACCGACGTGGATACGGTGTGAATCATAAACGCGTTTTCCGGCTCATTGGCACCGATAATTTGCTCTGCGTGCGGAAACGTCGCTGGATGGTTTGCACGACCAATTCTGCGCACGGCTATCCCGTGTACCAGAACCTTGCTGCAGAGTTGACGTTGACGGGACCGAACCAACTTTGGGTTGCGGACATCACGTACATTCGCTTGCGGCGAGAGTTTATTTACCTGGCGGCGATTCTCGATGCGTTCAGCCGTCGCGTGATTGGTTGGGCATTGAGCCGCACCATCGACACGCAATTGACTCTCTCGGCGTTGCGCCATGCGCTGAACACGCGTACCATACCAGAAGGATTGGTGCATCACTCTGACCGCGGTGAGCGCGCGTACGACATCTACTCCCGTCTGCTGCGGGATAACATCATCTTTATCGGCACGCCGATTGACGATAACGTCGCAAACCTCGTCACCGCCCAATTACTGTTTTTGGAAGCCGAGGATCCGGAAAAGGACGTGTCGCTCTATATCAACTCGCCGGGTGGAGTTGTCACGGCGGGCATGGCCATCTACGACACGATGCAGTTCATTCGGCCGGACGTGGCGACCATTTGCATCGGGCAGGCGGCGAGCATCGCGGCGTTACTGCTCGCGGCCGGAACCCCGAGCAAACGGTTTGCCCTCCCCAATTCGCGCGTCCTCATTCACCAGCCCACCATAGGAGGGCTTTCGGGGCAAGCGACCGACATCGATATCCACGCCCGTGAAATCCTTCGCATCCGCGCCAGCCTGAACGAAATTATGGCCAAACATACGGGCCAGTCGGTCGAAAAGGTCGAGCGCGACGTCGAGCGCGACTACTGGATGGGCGCGCAGCAGGCTCATGAGTACGGCATCATTGATGAAATCATCTACAAGCACAAGTAACTTCCGGAGCTCGTGTTGAAGCGAACCGTAACGGAAGAAATCGTGCGTTGCTCGTTCTGCAACAAGCCGCAGGACGCGGTGCGGAAGCTCATTGCCTCGCCTGGCGAGCAGCCCCGCGCCTTCATCTGCGAAGATTGCGTCACGGTGTGCACAACGATGATCGAAGATGGCGTGGCCGAGAGTGTGGCTGCCGCCAAGTCCAAACTGCCCCGCCCGACCGAAGTCAAAGAATTCCTCGACCAGTACGTTATCGGGCAGGACAAGACCAAAAAAAAGCTGGCCGTGGCCGTTTACAATCATTACAAACGGATCATGCTCTCCCGTCTGCGCGGTGACGTGGAGTTGACCAAATCGAATATCCTGCTGATCGGACCGACCGGCACCGGCAAAACACTCCTTGCGCAGACGCTTGCGCGGATGCTCGACGTCCCCTTCGCCATTGTGGACGCGACTACGCTTACCGAAGCCGGTTACGTCGGCGAAGACGTCGAAAACATCATCCTCAAGCTGCTCCAGAATGCCAGCGGGGACGTTCACCGGGCGCAGCAAGGCATCATCTACATCGACGAGATCGATAAGATCTCGAAGAAGGATGAAAACCCCTCTATCACGCGCGACGTCTCGGGCGAGGGCGTGCAGCAGGCGCTGCTCAAGATTCTGGAAGGGACCATCGCCAACGTTCCACCTCAGGGCGGGCGAAAACACCCGCACCAGGAATTCACCGCCGTAGACACGACGAACATTCTATTTATTTGCGGGGGAGCCTTCGTGGGGCTGGAACGAATTATCGAAAAGAGAATCGGGCAGAAAACCATGGGGTTCCATACCGAGTCGGCTGCGGGCCCCACGCCTCTTTCCCGAAGAGACATCGAGACGCTCGAGCAGGCTCAGCCGATGGACCTCATCAAGTTCGGGCTCATTCCCGAGTTCGTAGGCCGCTTGCCCGTGGTGAGTGTGCTCAACGACCTCGACGAGACGGCGCTGATCGAAATTCTGACCCAACCCAAGAACGCGCTGATACGCCAGTATCAAAAACTTTTCGATTTTGAAAACGTCAAGCTGCGGTTCACCGATGAGGCTCTGAAGGCCATCGCCGTGCAGGCCATCGAGCGCAAGCTCGGCGCTCGGGGACTTCGGATGATCCTCGAGGACCTGATGCTGGACCTGATGTACCACTTGCCCAGCCAGCGCTCGTTGAAGGAATTTGCGGTGACGGAAGAGATGGTCGCAAAACACGAAATCACGTTTAATGCAAAACTCCTGGAAAAGGTAGGTTAGATGGATCCCTCCATATTCTCAGGCCGGGAAAAAGGCGAAACGCGCGCCCTCCCCATGATGCCGGTTCGCGATCTGGTGATCTTTCCTTACATGATGACGCCCTTCGTGGTCGGGCGCGAGAGTTCCATCCGGGCGCTCGAAGACGCGCTGGCGGGGGACAAGAAGATTTTCCTCGCCACCCAGCACGACCCTTCGATCGATGACCCCAAGCCCGCGGAGATCTTCCAGGTCGGGACCATCGCCAATATCATGCAAAGCGTCAAGCTGCCGGACGGCAACATCAAAGTGCTCGTCGAGGGTGGCGAGCGCGGCCGGATCGTCAAGGTCTCGACCGACGAGGGGTACTTCCGCGTCACCGTTAAAACGGCGAACTTCCGCACGGTGACGACCCCGAGCCTCGAACAGCTCGTGCAGCGGGTTACCGCGCTTTTCGAGCAGTACGTCAAGCTGTCGCAGAGCCTGAACTACGAAACCATGATCGCCGCCGTGAAGGTGGAAGAGATCGGCAAGTTCACGGACACCGTGGCCGCCAACCTAAACGTCAGCATCGAAGAGAAGCAGGAGCTGCTCGAGATCTTCGATCCCGTGGACCGGCTAACGCGTCTCGCGGATATTCTGGACATTGAAATCGAAAAGCTCAACGTGGACCGGACGATTCAGGGCCGCGTCAAGCGTCAGATGGAGCGCGCCCAGCGCGAGTACTATCTGAACGAGAAGATCAAGGCCATCCAGAAGGAACTGGGACGTAACGAAAAGAGTGAAATTGACGAGCTCAAAAAGAAAATCGAAACGTCCGGCATGACCAAGGACGCCCGCGACAAGGCCGATCAGGAGCTGAAGCGCCTCGAAATGATGCCTCCCATGTCGGCGGAGTCCACGGTCTCGAGAAATTATCTCGACTGGCTGCTGGCCGTGCCCTGGAAGAAGAAAACGCGGGAAATTCGCGACCTCCGGCACGCCGAAAAGATTCTCGAGGAAGACCATTATGGACTGGAGAAAATCAAGGAGCGTATTCTTGAATTTCTCGCCGTCCGTCAACTGGTCAAAAATCCCCGTGGGTCCATCCTCTGCTTTGTCGGACCTCCGGGCGTCGGCAAGACGTCGCTCGGCCGCTCCATCGCCCGTGCCACGGGCCGCAAGTTCGTTCGTCTGTCGCTCGGTGGGGTCCGCGATGAAGCGGAAATTCGCGGCCATCGGCGCACGTATATCGGCGCCCTGCCCGGCCAGATCATCCAAATGATGAAAAAGGCCGGCACCGTCAACCCGATCTTCCTGCTCGACGAAGTGGAAAAGATGAGCATGGACTTCCGTGGTGATCCTTCTGCGGCGCTGCTCGAAGTCCTCGACCCTGAACAGAACTACATGTTCATGGACCATTACCTCGACGTCGAATACGACCTCTCCAAAGTTGTTTTCATCACCACGGCTAACGTAACGCACACGATCCCGCAGCCGCTTCAGGACCGCATGGAAATCCTGCGCCTGTCGGGATACATGGAGCCTGAGAAACTCGAAATCGCCAAACGCTTTCTGGTGCGCAAGCAACTGGAAGCGGCGGGCCTGAAGAGTGAAAACCTGACCTTCACCGACGACGCGCTCGTCAGCGTGATCCGCGGCTACACGCGCGAGGCGGGAGTGCGCAATCTCGAGCGCGAGATCGCGAACATCTGCCGGAAAGTTGCCCGCAGAGTCGTCCAGGAAGGCAAGGCTTTCCAAGTGACCGTTGGACCAGATGACGTGCAGGAGTACCTCGGCGTCATCAAGTACCGCGACACGAAGTCGGAAGAAAAAAACGAAGTGGGTCTCGCGACGGGGCTGGCCTGGACGGAAGTGGGTGGCCAGATCCTGAACATTGAAGCCACCGTCATGCAGGGCAAGGGAAAACTCCTGCTCACCGGGAAGCTTGGCGATGTGATGCAGGAATCCGGGCAAGCTGCCATGAGCTATGTGCGCTCGCGCACGGCGCAGCTCGGGCTGCCCGCGGATTTTTATCGCAACATGGACATCCACATCCACATTCCCGAAGGGGCCATCCCCAAGGACGGGCCTTCGGCGGGAATCACCCTGGCGACCGCGGTGGTCAGCGCGCTCACCAAGATTCCCATTCGTCGCGGCATTGCCATGACCGGTGAGATCACGCTGCGCGGCAAGGTTCTGCCCATCGGGGGCGTCAAGGAAAAGCTCCTCGCAGCGCATCGCGCCGGCAGCCGCACCGTGATCCTGCCGCGCGACAATGAAAAAGACCTGTCGGAAATACCGGCCAACATCCAGCAGGAACTGGCCATCAAGTTAGTTGAAAACATGGATGAGGTGCTGGACGTGGCGCTGGACGAAAAGCTCGAAGGGCGGAAGGACCTGGTCGAAGAAGCCGCGACGCCCGCCGCGCACGGGCCAACCACTCTCGACTCCGACCGCGAGCCCATGACCCATTAAGCGCGGAGGGTAACTTTCAATCGGGGATGCGCATCCAAGCAAGAGACCGGACAGGCGCATCTGAACGGATAACAGAGGGAAGACACAAACCCTGACAATCCAGCTTTGAACGGCCCAATAACCACGAACCGAGTATCACCACACTTCTCGCCGTCGCCCCATTGGATTGAACCGCTAAGGGCACCCATCGATTGGTTGAAGGAACAGGTAGCGAGTACCCAGTCAGTCGCAAGCACGTTTGGAACGAACGGACTCCCAGGCGGGTCCCAACTTTAAACAAATCCAGAGAGTGAGATTATGCCAGCAAAGAAACAAGCACCACCCTCCCAACCCCTACAGGAAGAGAAAATCATGGAACTGAAGGAAGGCGAAATCCTCGACATCGCCAAGCTGAAGGAGATGAATATCGCCACGCTGACTCAGGTCGCAAAGGACCTGGGCGTTGTGGGCGCCAC
>CAYZVR010000263.1:0-5105 GCA_964481715.1 uncultured Acidobacteriota bacterium
GAAACTTCTGAGCGTCGCGGGCGCGCACTGGAAGGGCGACGAGCACTCACACCCCCTGCAGCGCATCTACGGGACGGCGTTCTTCTCGAAAAAGGACCTCGAAGATTATCTTACCCAGATCGAAGAAGCCAAAAAACGCGACCACCGGCGTCTGGGCAAAGAACTTGACCTGTTCAGCATCCAGGACGAAGCCGGGCCGGGACTGATCTTCTGGCATCCCAAGGGCGGCATCATCCGCAAGGAAATCGAAGACTGGCTGCGCGCGGAACTTTTGAAGCGCGGCTACTCGATGGTTTACACGCCGCACGTCATGCGTCTGCACCTGTGGGAAACCAGCGGCCACACGGGCTTTTACCGCGAGAATATGTTCGCGCCGATGCCCGTCGAAAACGACGAGTATCAATTGAAACCCATGAACTGCCCCGGCCACATCCTGATTTACAAGGACCGCCGGCGCAGTTACCGCGAGCTGCCCATGCGCTATGCCGAACTCGGCACCGTTTACCGATTCGAGCGCTCGGGCGTGATGCATGGCCTGATGCGCGTGCGCGGATTTACCCAGGACGATGCGCACATCTTCTGCATGCCGGAGCAGCTCGAAAGCGAAGTCGAGGCCTGCGTGGATTTCGCCTTCCAGGTGCTCAAGACCTTCGGGTTCGACCGCTACCAGGTGGAGCTTTCGACTCGCGACCCCGAGCACCCCGAGCATTACGCCGGGACAATCGAAGAGTGGAACCTGGCCGAAGGCGCGCTGAAGAAAACCCTCGACCGCATGGAAATTCCATACAAGGTGATGCCGGGCGAGGCGGTGTTCTACGGGCCAAAAATCGACATCAAGCTGGTGGACGCCATCGGCCGTCCCTGGCAACTTACCACCGTGCAGTTTGATTTCAACCTTCCGCAGCGCTTTGGCCTCGAGTACGTCGGCGCCGACGGACACGCGCACACGCCGGTGATGGTTCACCGGGCGCTGCTCGGGTCGGTCGAGCGCTTCTTCGGAGTGCTGATCGAGCACTACGCCGGGGCGTTTCCGGTGTGGCTCGCGCCCGTTCAGGCCGTGGTGTTGCCCATCAGCGAGAAGCACTTGACTTACGCCCGCGAGGTGTCGGATAAGTTGCGTTCGGCGGGCATTCGGGTTGAGCTCGATGACCGCAACGAGAAGCTGAACGCGCGCATCCGTGACGCGCAGTTGCAGAAAGTTCCATTCATGCTGGTGGCGGGTGACCGGGAAGTGGAGGGCCACGGCGTTGCGTTGCGCCGGCGCGATACCGGCGACGCAGGCTTCCGGCCGCTCGACGACTTTATTCCCTGGCTGCGCGGGCTTATCGACACGCGGGCCGTGAAATGGTAAGCTAGGGAGCACCCTAGGCTTTTTAAGTCCATCGGATAGCGAGGGACGAATTTTTTCGGCATCGGCCCCGACGGGCCAGGAGGGAAGACGTATCGCAAATCGATTTGTTCGGATCAACGAAAGGATTCGAGCCAAGGAAATCCGAGTCATTGACGAGGAAGGCCAGCAACTTGGCATCCTGCCGCCTCTTGAGGCCCTGAAGGTCGCGCGCGAAAAGGGCTTGGACCTGGTGGAGGTTTCACCGACGGCCAACCCGCCCGTTTGCCGCATCATCAATTACGGCAAGTACCTCTATCAACAGAGCAAGCGAGAGCACGAGTCGCGGAAACATCAGAAGTCCATGGAGCTCAAAGAAGTGAAGTTTCGTCCGCGCACTTCCGAGCACGACTTTGAGGTCAAGCGCAACAAGATGGTCAAGTTTCTGCAGGGCGGGGACAAGGTCAAGGCCACCATCACGTTCCGCGGCAGAGAAAATGCCCACCGGGACATTGGAACGAAAATGATGGAACGGCTGATTCAGGACGTGGGCGAAAACGGGCTGCTCGAAGCACGGCCACGCCAGGAGGGCCCGAACCTTTCGGCGGTGTTCGCGCCCAACAAAAAGGGCGGCGGTAAGGGCGCGGGTCCGCGCCCGGCTGCGGCTCCCCCGGCAAGGGTCGCACCGCGCACCCCCGCACCCAGCGAATCTCAGGGAGGATGAAGTTGGCCAAGGGCAAAACCAAATTGAAGACCCACAAGGGTGCCGCCAAGCGCTTCAAGTTTACCGCGAGCGGCAAGATTATCCGCGGGCACGCGTTTGCCCGCCACATTTTGACGTCCAAGGCCAGCAAGCGGAAACGCAAGCTGGATCAGACCACGACCGTCTCGGCGGCTGACGTGCGGCATGTCCGCGCCATGCTGCCGTATGGAAGATAGTCCGCAGTAAGCAGTCGGCAGTAAGCAGTGAAAGCGAAACTGCCTTCTGCTTTCTGCGTACTGCTTACTGTTCTTCCAACGGGTGCAGGAAGGCCAGCGGCTGGGTGCCTTCGCTGCCCCGAAATTTCTCGAAAGGAGCAAACCCCATGCCTCGAGTCAAGCGCGGCACTGTGCGCCGCGCCAATCGGAAGAAGCTCGCCAAGCTTACCAAGGGAAATTTCCTCACCAAGAGCAAGCTCTACAGGTCCATGAGAGAGGCCGCGGACCGCGCGGGCCGGTTCGCCTACCGCGACCGCCGGCGGCGCAAGCGCGATTTCCGCCGCCTGTGGATTACCCGCATCAGCGCGGCGGCACGCGAGAACCAGCTTACCTACAGCCAGTTGATTTTCGGCATGAGGAAAATGGGCCTGGCGCTCGACCGCAAAATCCTGTCGGATATGGCGGCGCGCGACGCCGGAGCATTTGCCGAGCTGGCCGGTAAGGTGAAGACAGCGCTGAGCGCGAGTTGAAGAAGTTAACAGTCGAAAGTTTAAAGTTGAAGGTCTAGTCTCCTCCGTCCTTTCGACCTTTGACTTTTGACTTTGGACTCTTCCATGTCCATTGACGAAAAAGTCCGCAAGACGCTCGCGGAGCTCGAAGTGTCCGATGCTGCGGGTGTTGAGGCATTGTTCGCCGAAGTGCGCGCTGCAATGGAAAGCGAAAAGCAGGAACTTAACTCGCGCGGCGCGGCCAATGAAACCGAGCGCAATCGCATTTGCAAGGTGCTGCGCGACCGCTGGTTGGCGCGCAAGAACGGCATTGTCTCACTCATTGACGAAAGCTGGCTTAAACGCGCGGCGAAAGACATCAAGCCTTCGGTCGGACGCGCATTCAACGACCTCCGGGTGAAGGCGGCGGAACTCGTGCCCGAGCAGCTTGCGCAAGCGGTCCCGGTGGGTATTTCTAAGAAGGTGGAATCCGATGCTGGCAAATACTGGCAGGGTGCCGTCATCCTCGATCTCAAGCCCGACCTCACCCTTCCCGGCTACCGACGCGCGCTCGGAACGGTTCATCCCGTCACGCAGGTCATGCGCGAGATCGAAGAGATTTTCCTCGGCCTCGGTTTCACGATCGAAACCGGGCCGGAAATCGAATCGGTCTACTACAACTTCGACGCGCTGAATATTCCGGAGAGCCATCCGGCGCGTGACGACTGGGACACGCTTTACATTGATTCCGAAACGCTCCTGCGCACGCACACCTCTCCCGTGCAGATTCGCTCCATGGAAAAACACGGCGCGCCGCTCTACATCATCTGCCCGGGCAAGTGCTACCGGCACGACAACCCGGACTCGTCGCACGCCACGATGTTCCACCAGGTGGAAGGCCTGGCGGTTGACACGGACATCAACTTCGCGGACCTGAAGGGCACACTCGACTTTTTCGCCAAGAAATTCTTCGGCGAGAAAATTCGCACCAATTTTTTTCCGAGCTTTTTCCCCTTTACCGAGCCGAGCGGCGACGTGGCGATCAGTTGCACCATCTGCGACGGCAAGGGCTGCCGCGTCTGCAAGGAAAGCGGCTGGCTGGAAGTGATGGGCTGCGGCATGGTGCATCCGGACGTGCTCGCGCACGGCGGGATCGATCCGGCGAAGTATTCCGGCTGGGCGTTCGGCCTGGGCGTTGAGCGCTTCGCCATGATGAAGTACGGGGTAAATGACATTCAGCTTTTTACGCAAAGTGATGTGAGGTTTTTGGAACAATTTTCCTGAAGATCGTCCGTGGTCCGTTGTCCGTGGCAACTGACGACGGACAATGGACGACGGACAACTGACCCACGATGAAAGTTTCGATCAACTGGCTCAAAGAATTCGTGGAAGTTCCGGTTGGACCGCGCGAACTTTCGCGCGACCTGACGAACCTCGGCGTCAACGTGGAGTCGTCCGCGCCGGTCGGCGACGACTGGGTTCTGGAAGCGGAAATCACCACCAACCGGCCGGACTGCCTGAGCCACTACGGCGTGGCGCGCGAGGTCTCAACCCATTATCGCAAACCGCTGAAGCGCCTTTCGTTCAGCGTGAAGGATTTGGGCGACCCGGCTTCGGCGGAAATTTCCATCGAGACGGCGGATGAAACCCTTTGCCCGCGGTACTGCGGCCGCGTCATCCGCAACGTCAAAGTCAAACCCTCGCCCGCGTGGCTGGTCAATCGCCTGGAGGCTGTGGGCCTGCGTCCCATCAACAACGTCGCCGATGTGACCAATTACGTTCTGATGGAGCTCGGCCACCCGCTGCACGCCTTTGACCTCGAACGGATCGGCGGGCGAAAGATCATCGTTCGCCGCGCGCGCCCCGGCGAAAAGCTGCGCACCCTTGACGGAGAGGATCGCACGCTCACCGCGGAAAACCTGGTGATCGCCGACGCCGAGCGCCCCGTAGCGCTCGCGGGGGTCATGGGCGGCGGAGATTCCGAGATTTCCGGCGCGACCACTTCCGTGCTGCTCGAAAGCGCCTGGTTCGACCCGATTTCGATTCGCCGAACTTCGAAAGCCCACGGGTTGCACACCGAGGCCTCGCATCGCTTCGAGCGCGGCGCGGACATTGCCATGGCGCCCGTGGCACTCGACCGTGCCGCGTTGATGATCGCCGAGCTTGCGGGCGGAGAAATCCTGCGCGGGATGGTGGGAGTTTTTCCGGACGCCAAACCTCGCAAGGACGTGTTCCTCCGCCGCAGCGAAATCGAACGGATCCTCGGCGCCGAGATGCACTGGGATGAGGTTCGGCGCTTCCTGAGCTCGCTGGGCTTCGAGACCCTGAGCAGCGGGGCGGAGGGCTGGCGCGTCACCTTGCCCTCATTTCGG
>CAYZVR010000264.1:0-5023 GCA_964481715.1 uncultured Acidobacteriota bacterium
GAACGCCGGGCGCGCTTGCCGGGTTCGCATCGAAAGACAGCGTCCTGATCGAGGCACACTAAAAGGCGAGGTATACCGGGTTTTCCAGAATCCGTTGAAGCGTCTGCAAAAACTTCGCGCCGGTCGCGCCGTCCACCACACGATGGTCGCAGGAAAGAGTCATCCGGCAGCGGTAACCAATTTCGATGCGGTGCTCGACGACCACGGGCTTTTCCACCACGGCGCCGACGGCGAGGATCGCGGCCTCCGGCGGGTTGATGACCGCAGAGAATTCTTCAATGCCCAGCATGCCCAGGTTTGAAACGCTGAACGTCGCGCCAGTATATTCGTCGGGCTGGAGCTTGCGATGGCGCGCGCGGGCGACGAGTTCCTTGGCCTCGCGCGAAATGTGCTGCAGGGTTTTGCGGTCGCAATCGCGGATGACGGGCGTAATGAGTCCGCCGCCGTCGACCGCCACCGCCACGCCGATGTGCACGCGGTTGTGGGTGCGAATTTTGTCGCCCAGGAACGAGGCATTGACTTCCCGATGGATGCGCAGCGCGGCCGTTGTCGCCTTGATCACAATATCGTTGTAAGTGAGCTTCAGGTTCGGGTCGAGGTTGTTGGCCGACTCGCGCAATTCCTTGGCGCGCTTCATATCCACTTCAATGGTGAGGTAAAAGTGCGGCACCGGCCCCAGGCTCTGCGACAAGCGCGCGGCAATGGTCTTGCGCATGGCGCTCAGAGGCTCGTCCTGGTACTCAGGCCCTTCGATGGGCGGAAGGGCTGGCAAAGGAGGAAGGGATGGCGCAGGCGCCTCGCGGCGCGCGCCGCCCGGCGCCGGAGCGGCTGCCGGTCCTGCCGCGGCGCGGTCAATGTCCTCGCGAACGATGCGCCCTCCAGGCCCGCTGCCCGAAACCCGGTTAAGGTCAACGCCTTTTTCGCGCGCCACACGGCGTGCGAGGGGCGAGGCAAAAACGCGTCCGCCGGTCGCAACCGGAGCCGGAGGAAGAACTGCCGCTTGAGCCACGAGCGCCGGCGGCTGCGCCGGCGGGGTTGCGGCAGCTTTGGGCTCCTCAGCGGGCGCTGCGTGCTCAGCCGGGGGTTTCGCTGCGGGCTTCGAGCCGTCGAGCATTGCGGAGATATCTTCGTCGGGCGCGCCGACCACGGCGAGGAGCTGTCCAATCGGCACCACTTCGCCTTCTTTCACCAGAACTTTGCGGAGAGTGCCTTCGCCCATGCTTTCAACTTCCATGTCAACCTTGTCAGTCTCAATCTCGACGACGACGTCGCCGCTCGCGACGGAATCCCCTTCGTGCTTGACCCACTTGAGGACCTTGCCCTCCGTCATCGTGTCGCTGCCTTTCGGCATCAGGACCCGGGTTGCCATATTTCGGTTCTCTCCCAGTTCACGGTTCGACGCTTACTTCTTGTGAAGGACCTGGCGCACGGCATCCATGACCCGCGCGTTGTCGGGCAGGCAAAGGTGTTCCAGGTTCTTCGCATAAGGCATGGGAACATCCACGCCGGTGACGCGCAGAATGGGCGCGTCCAGGTAATCAAAAGCGTGGAGCTGGATGGTGTCCACGATCTGCGCGCCGACGCCGCAGTACGGCCAGCCTTCTTCCACAATGACGACGTGATTGGTCTTCCTCACGGAATTGAAGATGGTTTCGGTATCGAGCGGCCGCAGGGTGCGGGGGTCGACCACTTCAATCTCGATGCCTTCCTTCTCGAGCGCGCGTCCCGCGTCGAGCGCCACGTGCACCATTTTCGAGTGCGCGATGACGGTCACGTCCCTGCCCGGCCGCTTCACTTCCGCCACACCCAGGGGGATCAGGCATTCACCTTCCGGCACCTCGCCGCGTGTCCCGTAGAGCACTTCCGATTCGATAAAGACGACCGTGTTGTTGTCCCGCACGGAACTCTTGAGCAACCCCTTCGCGTCCACGGGGGTTGAGGGCATGACAACCTTCAGCCCCGGCACGTGGCAAAACCAGGATTCGAGTGATTGCGAATGCTGCGCGCCAAGTTGGTGACCGGCGCCGCCCGGCCCGCGGATGACCATCGAGACCGGCAACTGTCCGCCGGACATATAAAGCATTTTGGCCGCGCTGTTGACGATTTGGTCGAGCGCGAGAATCGAGAAATTAAACGTCATCATTTCGACGATGGGCTTCAGCCCGGCCATCGCCGCACCCACGCCCAGACCCGTGAATCCAAGCTCGGTGATGGGAGTGTCCAGGACGCGCAGGGGACCGAATTCGTCGAGCAGCCCTTTGCTGACCTTGTAGGCGCCCTGGTAAAAGCCCACTTCTTCACCCATCAGGAAGACGCGGTCGTCGTGGCGCATTTCTTCGCGCATCGCCTGATTCAACGCTTCACGGTAGGTAATCATCGCCATGTATTGGCTCCGGCTCCTTGGGTCAGAGATTCGCCTCTCGGGGCTCGCAGGGCTAGGGCCTGTAAACGTCGGTGTAGAGTTCCATGGGGTCGGGTTCTTCGCTGCTCTCGCAAAACGCCACGGCGTCTTCAACCACTTCCCGAACTTTTTTGTCCACTTCGCCCACGTATTCGGGATTGACGATGCCCAGAGTTTCGAGCGTCGAGGTAAAGAGTTTGATGGGATCGTGGCGCTTCTGCTCTTCAACTTCCGCCTTGGTGCGATAGTGGCCGTGCACCGGGTCGGACATGGAGTGGCCCATAAAGCGGTATGTCCGGGCTTCAATCAGCATGGGCGCGTTCTGGGTGCGCGCGCGCTCGACGGCTTCCAGAACCACGTCGCGCATGGCCAGCACGTCCATGCCGTCCACGTAAGCGCGGGCCATGCTGTAAGCGCAGGCTTTCTGCGAGAGGTCGTAAAGTGCCGAGGCGCGCTCAATCGGCGTGCCCATTCCGAAGCGGTTGTTTTCGCAGATGTAGACGACCGGCAACTTCCAAAGCGCCGCGAGATTCAGCGATTCGTGGAACGACCCGATGTTCACCGCCGCCTCGCCAAAGAAGCAAAGCGTCACGGCGTGCTGCTTGAGATATTTCGCCGCGAAAGCCACTCCGGTCGCGAGTGGTATCTGCCCGCCCACAATGCCATGGCCGCCCAGAAATCCCTTGGATTTGTCGAACAAGTGCATGGACCCGCCCTTGCCCTTCGAGACGCCGCTCTTCTTGCCGCAAAGCTCCGCCATGATTTCACCCGGATCCATGCCGCGCACCAGGGCGTGCCCGTGCTCGCGGTAGGAGGCCAGCAAGTAATCGTCAGGGCCGAGCGTCGAAACCGCTCCCACACCGACCGCTTCCTGGCCGATGTAGAGATGGCAAAACCCGCCAATCTTTCCCAGCGTGTATAGCTCCGCGGCTTTTTCTTCAAACCGCCGGACGAGGAGCATTTTTTCGAGGAGGTCCTTCAGAATCGCGGGGTCGGTCCGCCGCGCGCGGTCGAGCTGGGTCAGGTCAGAAACGCCGTTCCCCTGAACTTCGGTTGTCCTGCTCTGCGGGCCCGCGCTGGCAGCGGTGTTGCCGGGTTCCATCGGTTGCGTCCTCCCAACTTAGCTTGAGTGACAAACCCCGCCGCCCTCAGATTCGCGCATGAGTCCGAAACACCAGCGTATCCAGCGGCGATCTTAATCCTTCTACAATATCATAAATGCGCTTTTTGTGGCCGGCCGCGCTCCGCCGTTCGTGGTGCATTCCCACATACAAAGGGTTTGATTGAATTAGGGGAAAGAGGTAGAATTCCGCCATCGTTCTTGAATAGGAATTTGACTGTGCTATATGTGCCAAGCGCGTTTCCCCTTCTCAACACACTTCAGGAGATGTCCGCTCAAGAAATCGGGGGCGCGCAAGGCAGGTCGCAGGAACAATGCTCGGCTTGACCGGCTTATAAGGCGGTTAAGCCTTGCTGACAGGGCAATCCTTGAAGCGAGTGTAATCAGGGCAACTGGGATTAGAACCGAATAGCAGACCCGACGCGAGTCGAAGCATTGGTTCTCGCGCCGACCGAACCCAGGAGGGCAGCATGCCACGAGAGTTTACCGTCGGAATTGGGGGAGCGGCAGGCGACGGATTGGATAAATCCGGCGACACCCTGGCCAAGGGCGTGTCTCGCGTTGGCCTCTACGTTTCCGCCTACAACAGCTATCAGTCGGTCATTCGCGGGGGGCACATTTGGCTGCGGGTGCGGATGGGCGAAGAAAAGGTTTATTCCCACGGCGACCACCTGAACCTCCTGATCGCTCTCAACCAGGACTCTGTCGAACGGCACGCGCGCGAGGTTGAGCCGGGCGGAGCGGTACTTTATAACTCCGACCGCTTCACCTGCGATCCTTCCCTCCTGCGCGACGGCGTGGTTTCCCTGCCCCTGCCCGTTATTGAGATCACCAAACCCTTCGGACGCCTGCTGCCCATCATGCAGAATACGGTGGCGCTTGGTGCGACGATGTTTCTCGCGCGGCTCGACTTCGACTCCACCGCCGGCGTCCTAGCGGATACGTTCCAGCACAAAGGCCAGGCCGTGATCGATCAGAACATCAACATCCTCCGCGGCGGATTCGATTACGCCAAAGAGCACTTCGTACCCCTGGTGAAAGAGGCCTGGAAACTCAGCGGCATCCGGCGGCCGTTCGCGACCGGCAACGAACTGTTCGCGCTCGGCGCCGTGGCGGCGGGCTGCAAGTTCTATTCCGCCTATCCCATGACCCCCGCCTCTTCCATTCTGCACTGGATGGCCAGCCACGGCGAAAAGTGCGGCGTGGTCGTCAAGCAGTGCGAAGACGAATTGGCGGTCGCGAACATGGCTATCGGCGCCGGGCACGCGGGCGTGCGCTCCATGTGCGGGACGTCGGGTGGCGGCTTTGCTCTGATGACCGAGGCGATCGGCATGGCGGGCATGATCGAGGCGCCCGTTGTTTTCGTCGAAGTGCAGCGCGGCGGCCCTTCCACGGGCATTCCCACCAAGACCGAGCAGGGCGATCTGAATCAGGTTCTGGGGGCCTCGCAGGGCGACTTCCCGCGCGTCATCATCGCGCCGATTGACACGGCGGATTGTTAT
>CAYZVR010000265.1:0-408 GCA_964481715.1 uncultured Acidobacteriota bacterium
TGCCGCGAATTTACATCTGAAATTCCTATACGCCGACGTGTCGCGCGAATTTTATTGAGTTGCCTTGCTCTCGTCCGGCGAGACCCGACTTGGGAATCGTGATTCATAAGTCCGAGTCCCCTGCGGCGTCTCGGTCACATTCAACACACCCACACCCGGAGATTCTTGAATCAATTTCATTCCGCGCTCAGAACCCATGACACTGACCGCCGTCGCGAGGCTGTCGGAGGCCATTCCGTTCGGGGCAACCACCGTAACGCTGCTCCGGCCGGTTAGCGCCATTGCTGTTTTCGGATTGATGATGTGGGAATAGCGAACACCTCCAATCACCACGTGTTGCTCGGCGTCACCGGAAGTTGAGACGGCGCCGTTGCGCCTAGGATGGTCGCGGCAACCATGCCGGTCGGA
>CAYZVR010000265.1:418-5011 GCA_964481715.1 uncultured Acidobacteriota bacterium
CTGGCGCCCGCATGGGGGCAATGCCAATCATCCAGCCACTCTTGCCCGGCGGGGGATCGCTCACTGCGATGTCGCCCCCGGCGGCGACCAGCGCGCATCTGATTTGGTAATCCTGCAGGGTCTTGAGAGCCTCATCAGCCGCATACCCTTTGGCGATCCCGCCAAGGTCCAAAACCATTCCTTCCTTCAAGAGTTGAGCGGTGTAAGCCTCCGGGTCCAGGCGCAGCTTTCGGTAGCCGACCCGCGCGCGAGCCTGTGCCAGGAGCTCTGGGTCGGGCAATTCGCCTTTCATGCGGGCCGCGCGCCAGAGTTCGACCACCGGGCCGACGGTAATATCAAATGCGCCCTCGGTTTTTTCCGCCAACTCCTGTGCCGCTTCGAGCACACGAAATAAGTCGGCACTGACCTTTACGGGAGAGCCGCCTGCCTGCCCCGAGAGACGCATCAGCTCGCTGTCGGGCCGGTAGTCGCTCATGATATGATCCAACATTTCGATTCGCTCGAAAGCGGCCATTAAGGCGCGTTTGGCCACCTGAGCGTCAGGGGCGTATAGAACTATCCGAAAACGAGTCCCCATGTGCCGCTCTACAAATTCATAGCGGATGAGCGCAGGCTGCTTCGCAAATGCGCAGACGGCGGCACATAAAATTCCACAAGTAATCAGACAGCGTCGCATTAATCGCCGGCACTCCTTGCTCAGCAACCCATGCATCCTACCAGAGGAAATTTAAGAATGATTCGACCCCTGCGGGAATTCACCCGATGACTCGGAACCTATTGTCACGAGCCGGCATTCTTCTCGCCATCGCATTAATCCCCGTGGGCCTTCGCTCGCGCGCGCCGATTTCCGTAGCGATTCCCGCCCAGGCGGAAATGCAGCCGTACGTCGAGACCATTCCCGGCACCAATGTAAAGTTTGAAATGATTCCCGTGCCGGGCGGAACCTTTCTGATGGGCAGTCCGCCCGGCGAGGACCGCCGCGCGCCGGACGAGGGGCCTCAACACCTCGTGACCATCCGTCCCTTCTGGATCGAGAAGACCGAAGTGAAGTGGGACGAATACGACGTTTTTGCTTTCAGGCGTGGGATTAAGGACGAAGGCACGGACCCAAGCAGGAAATTCGCCGGTGAAAAAATCGCTCACGCGATCACCCGCCCCACTCCGCCTTACGAAGACGAAACCTTCGGCTACGGCCGTCGCGGATATCCCGTTATCAACATCACTCACCATGCGGCCATGGAATACACGCGATGGCTTTCGATCGAAACCGGGAAGGATTATCGCCTTCCCACCGAAGCCGAATGGGAATACGCCTGCCGGGCCGGCACAAAAGCACCCTATTTTTTCGGTGACGACCCTTCCAAACTTACGGATTATGCCTGGTACTTGAACGACGCGAAGGTCCGTCCGCACCCGGTTGAAGAAAAACTTCCCAACCCCTGGGGTATTCATGACATCCTCGGGAACGTCGCCGAGTGGGTGCTCGACCGCTACGACAAAGATTACTACAGCACCTTCCAGCCGGAGATTCCCACTCTGCAGCCAGTGCTGCTGGCGGGGAAAGAAAAATTCCCGCATGTGGCTCGTGGCGGTGGGTGGGTGGATCCCACCTGGAACCTCAGGTGCGCCTCGCGCCTCGCCTCGAACGAGGCTTGGCTTCAGCAGGACCCGCAGCGGCCTCAGAGCATCTGGTGGCTGACAGATGCGCTCTTCGTAGGGTTTCGCATTGTGCGGCCGCTGGAAGAACAGGATAATCTCAAGGGATTGAAATCTCAGGTCAAAAAGTATGATGATTAGGCTCGACCCGGCAGCTCTTGCATTAAACTTTGCGGAATCTTTCTATCGGAGGTAAGGCTCATGAACAACTCGGAATCCAAGGATCAGTCCGGCTCTTCGCGCCGGAATTTTCTAAAGACTTCAGCCGCAGCGGTCGTCGGCGGAGTCGCAACGCGGTGGGGCGCCATCCCGGCGGTTTATGCCGCGGGAAGCGATGAAATCCGGATCGGCCTCATCGCGTGCGGGGAACGCGGGACAGGCGCCGCAGACAACGCACTCGAGTCCTCACCCAACGTCAAGCTGGTGGCCATGGGGGACGTTTTCAAGGACCATCTGGACAGGAGCCTGAAGTATCTGACCAAATTCGGGCCGGAAAAGGTGGACGTGCCCGAAGACCGGCAGTTCGTCGGCCTGGATGCATACGAAAAGGTGCTGGCCAGCGACGTCAACTACGTCATCCTGGCCACGCCTCCCGGCTTCCGGCCGCTGCATTTGAAAGCCGCTGTGGCGGCAGGCAAGAATATTTTTACGGAAAAGCCCGTGGCGGTGGACGGCCCGGGCATCCGCACCGTACTCGAGGCCTACGAAGAGGCCACGCGCAAAGGCCTCGCCATCGGCGCCGGCACGCAGCGCCGCCATCAGACAGGATATCTCGAGACGATGAAACGGATTCACGACGGCGCCATCGGAGATGTCGTCGAAGCCCGCGTCTACTGGAACCAGGGGAAAATATGGGTCTTCCCGCGCGAGGAAGGCTGGAGCGACCTCGAATGGCAACTGCGCAACTGGTACTACTTTTCGTGGTTGTGCGGCGACCACATCGTCGAACAGCACGTCCACAATTTGGATGTTGCCAACTGGGCGATTGGAAAACACCCTGTCAGTGCCGTCGGGCTGGGGGGCCGGCAGGTCCGCATCGCGCCCGAATACGGCAACATCTACGACCACTTCGCGATTGATTATGAATATGACAACGGAGCCCACGTCGCAAGTTACTGCCGGCAGATGCCCAATTGCCAGAACAACGTTTCCGAAGCGCTGATCGGGACAAAGGGATTCTGCCAGGTGAACAAATACACGATTTCAGGAAAGAACTCCTGGCAACTGGAAGGCAAGGATAACAAGCCCTACGTGCAGGAACATACCGACCTGATTGCGAGCATTCGGTCCGGCAAGCCCTATAACGAGCTCAAGAGCGTCGCCGAGAGTACTTTAACGGCGATCATGGGACGCATGGCGGCTTACACAGGACAGACCGTCACGTGGGAGCAGGCGATGGATTCCAAGGAAGAACTGATGCCTGCCGAGCTGGGCTGGAACACTCCCCTGGCGGTTGCACCCGTGCCCATGCCGGGAAAGACCGAGCTGGTTTAGGGTGGTTCGGACGCGATACCGCGCAGGGAAGGATTTGGCGGCGGCAAGGTGCGACATCGCCGCTATTTCTTGTGCAGGCGACGGAGGAGTTGCGCCTTCCGTTTAGGGTCGGGCCGAACGAGGCGCGCCGGCTGACTGAGAAGATAAACCGTGCGCGCCGCGTCGCGAAGGCGCTCGATACAATGCACACAGCCGCGCCCGGCGTGCTCGCTAACGAGCGTGCAGGCCTCACCGGTCAGCGTGCCGAGCAGGCAGAGTTCGTAGTACTCGTCTAGATGTTGGCAACCCATGTGCCTAATACCGCCGCGAGGCGGTGCCTCAGGAACCGCATGGCAGCCAGCAGTCCCGATTTCACCTGCGCGTCCGTCTCGCCGAGCCGGCGCGCGATTTCGACCTCTGTGAGTCCCTCGAAAACAGCCAGGTCCAACGCCCCCCGCTGCGGCTTGGGCAATTGGTTTAGGACTTTCTGAAGAATCGCCCGCCGTTCATCGATGAGACTGATGCCGTCGGAATGGGGCACCCACGCGAGGGCCTTGCGGCCCAAGCCTGCCCGCGGGAGAGGCGGAAGCCGCCGCTCGGTGCGCAGCCTTTCGATGGCCTTCGCCCGTGCCACAAAGAAAAGCGCCGCACCGACACTCGCCTGCTCGCGGCTGAGCCGCCGCGCCTCGCTCCAGATTCGAATGAAGGAATCTTCGAGGACATCTTCCGCCGCGGCGCGGTCGTCGAGGATGCGCATCAGCATCCCGAGCAACACGGGAGCGTAAAGATCGTAAAGCTCCGCGAGCGCTTTCTCGTCGTGCTCGGCTAGACGCAAATGCAGTATTTCGGGGGAAGATTCCTGGCTCATCAGTTTCCGAAGGGTCATCGGCGCCCGACCGGTGGTTTGACGCGGATCGCGGCACGAAGATTCTATCCCAAAGGGCGCTCAATCGCGGGCGAATTCCGCCGCGCGGAAGGAGGAAAGAAATTTCTAATGAATGCTATAAAGAGAAACGATTGGACACTGAGGTTGCCGTCAGGTTAAATCATGAGCGAAGTTCCCAAATAGCATCGGGCCGGCGTCACGAGGACCTTGCCCCCAAGCCTTCGCGACGCTGTCCGATGCGGGATTCTCAAGCTTCCCCCCTACAATCCACCCCCCTGGCGAAACGCAGAGCCTTCTTTTCCCTTATCCTTTGATCGCCTTCGATGCCGCGTTCCACACGGCGACGGCTTTCTTGTAGTAAGAATGATTCGCCATGTGGCAGGCAATCGCCGTGTTATTTCCGAAAGTCGCGTCCTCAACCGAAGGCCGCCGCGTGCGCACCGATTGAAAGTAATTCCCAAGGTGCTCGCGATCGTCGTTGTAGAGGGGCGGCGCATAAAACGTGGAACTCTCGAGCAGGGTTTGTGTAGCCGGCTTCGGATCGTTCTTCGCGTGCCATTCCTCGACGAAATCCATTT
>CAYZVR010000266.1:0-5006 GCA_964481715.1 uncultured Acidobacteriota bacterium
TCCGCTTCATCACTCAGCTCCTTTCGAGTTGTCCTTCGACCCCTGGTCGGACTTCACCGGGACACGATCAATAACCGTGCGATTCGTCGGAATCAGATATTGCTTGGCAAATTCCGTAATTTCGTCAGAAGTTACCTGTGCAATCTCCCCCGGGATTGCGTTGACCCGCGCCGGACTTCCATCAAACAATGTGGCGTGCGCAAGGGCTGAGGCGCGATCGAGGGGTAATTCGAGCTGGCTGTACCAATCAGAACGCATCTTCGCCCGGATGCGTTCGAGCTCCGGCGCCGAAGCGCCTTCGGATGCCAGCCGACGGATGACTTCATCGTAAGCCTTCATGACGTCGTCTTTCTTGACGTTCGGCGGATACACAATGAAAGAAGTCATTAAAGTGGGCCCGTTGTACTCGAACGGATTGCCGAGCGGCCAATTCGCTCCCCCGTCAACGCTGAGCGCCACTTTCTTGTCTTTGACCAGCGCCTGATAGAGAAGAGAGGCCTGCCCGTTGTGCAATAGCTCTCCGACGACGGCGCCTACAATGGCGCGGTGGGATTCCCGAGGCGGCAGGCGGTAGCCGACGGCAAGCGCAGGAACGTTTGCCAGCTTGTCTTCTTGCGAGGCGCCGCGTTCGGCCTGCTGCGGCGTTTCGGAAACGTCGGGCGAATGGGGAACTTTGCGTGGCGCGATGTCGCCGAAATACTTCTCGGCCTTGGCGAAGACTTCCTCCGAATTCACGTCACCCACGACGGCCAGCACGGCGTTGTTCGGGGCGTAGTAGTGCTCGAAGAAATCCTTGACGTCCTGAATCTTCGCGGCGTCGAGGTCCTTGAAATCACCGTAAAAATTATGCGAATTCGGGAATTTGTCGAACGCCTTCTGCGGCAGATCCAGCCAGTAAAAACTGCCGTATGGCTGATTGAGCACGTTGACGCGGACTTCTTCCTCAACCACCTTGCGCTGGTTCTCCAAGTTCTCGGGAGAAAAGTCCAGCGTCTTCATCCGGTCGGCTTCCAGCCACAACACCGGGTCGAGGGCCGAGATGGGCGCGGTCTCGATGTATTCGGTGAAGTCGTACCGGGTATCGCCGTTGTTCACGCCGCCACCACCTTCGATCACACGGTCGAAAGTTCCCTTCGGAGCGTCGGGCGTTCCTTCAAACATCATGTGCTCGAACAAGTGGGCAAACCCGGTCCTCCCTTCGGGCTCCAGCCGAAAACCAATCCCGTAAGTAATACACAGGCCGAAAGTGGGCGCCGAGTGTTCCTCAGAAACGACGACGACCAAGCCATTCTTCAGCTTCTTCATGGCCGCCGGGACTTTCCACTCCTGTCCCACCGACGGAGCGGCAGAAAGATTCGAAAGAATGAAAGCGAGTATCACCAGACGTACGAGACGCATCCTGCCCCTCCCTTCAGAGACGAAACCGATCCGGCATGCTGGTGAGCAACGGCCGAGGCACTTTGCCTCCTCCTGTCCAATGCGCCGGAGAAAGAAAATGGAGTATAGTCGAAAGGGTCGCCTAAGAACAATGTGATGTTGGGCGTTATTGGGCGTTATTGGGCGTTGTTGGGCGGCACGGGTGAACCCACCATGGAACCGATTCTCGCCGTCATCGAAGACCTGTTCTTCCTCTCGAAAGTTCAGCACACCGCGCAGCAGACTGGCATTACTTTGGAGACGGTTGAAATTTCCAAACTGAAAGAGCGCCTCCTGCAATCTCCCGTCAGCGCCATCATCGTGGACTTGAACCACCGGTCGGGAATCGCCGTTGAATCCGCCCGCGCCGTCAAAGCAGATCCCGCGACGTCCGGCATCGAAATCCTCGGATTTCTTTCCCACGTTCAGGCTGACCTCGCCCGCGAGGCACGTCAGGCCGGGTGCGACCTGGTCCTGGCGCGCTCGGCGTTCGCGCAGCAACTCGCGCAATGGCTTCAAAAGCTTGCAGGACGGTAGGCTGTTTGCTATCCTCGTCACTCGAAACCGCTCGCCGGAAGGACTGAAATGCCGGCGCGCTATAATTTGCGCCAGTTCGCGAGGAGCTGATGACTCGTTCCGATTCCAACGTCTTGATTGACCAGGTCACGCAGGAACGCGGCGTGACGCTGGATTTGTTGTGGATCGTGGGCTTCAGTTTGCTGACTGCCTTGTTGGCTCAGGTTGAAATCCGCGTACCCTTCATGCCGGTTCCCTGGACAGGCCAGACTTTTGCCGTCCTCCTGTGCGGCGCGGTGCTCGGCAGCCGGCGAGGCTTTTCAAGCCAGATGCTTTACCTCGCGGCAGGCGCTTCGGGCCTGCCCGTATTCGCAGGCGGCGGATTTTCTCTGGCGCACCTTCTCGGACCGACCGGTGGATATTTGCTGAGCTACCCTGTCGCCGCGGCTTTGGTCGGATGGTTCGTTGAGCGCGGCGCGAGCCGAAACGCCTGGCGGCTGGCTACTTCCCTGTTCCTCGCAAGTACTCTGATTCTTGTTTCAGGAACCGTCTGGCTCCGCGTATCCCTGGGTCTATCTTTCCAACAGGCCGTGCGCTTAGGTCTGATTCCCTTCCTGGCTGGAGATATCGTGAAAATTGCTCTGGTCGGCCTGTCGCTCCCGAAAGTTTTGAAGCGGTTCGAGAACCGCGCCTGAGAGGACCGCCGCACAATATCTGGGGAGAAATTCGAGAGAGTTCCAAATCCGCAGAAGCGTGCCCAGTTCACAAGACCCCCGAGCGAGCCGTCGTCATGGCGCCCTCACCCAAGCTTGAAACAGACGAAAACGAACTCATGGCTTCGAACCGCGCGTTTTACGAGGCGCTGCACACGCTCGCAGTTGACCGCATGGATGCCCTGTGGTGGCACGAGGAATGGACAAGCTGCCTGCACCCCGGCTGGGATTTGATTCTCGGCTGGGAGGACATTCAAGAGAGCTGGGCGAACATTTTCCGCTCCACTTCGCAGATGCTCGTTTCGATCAGCCGGCCGCTCGTCCACGTCCACGGAGACGTGGGCTGGGTTTCGTGCATTGAGAACGTGACCTCCACTTACGAGGGCGGATTCGAAACCGCCATGATCGAGGCCACCAATATTTTTGTCCGGCGGAATGGCGAATGGCGCCTGGCGCACCGGCAGACAACCGTGCTTCCCGGCCGCCAGCCAGCCGGAACAAGCCGCAGCGTGCAGTAAGCCCGACCGCCGCGGCAGTCGCCCCCAGGAACCGAGAAGGGTGCACAAGGGAGAAGAGGTCCGTTATGGCAAAGTTCTGCACGAAGTGTGGATCACCTGTTGAGGAAAGCCAGAAATTCTGCGCCAAGTGTGGCGCGCCGATGGCAGCAGCCGCTCCCTTGGCTCAAACTCCCGCGACGGCAGCTCCAGTCGAGTCGGCCCCCGTTACGCCAAAGGCATCGGCACCTGCAACGTCCACTTCACCGGCTGCTCCAGTCGCGACCGTTGGCACGGCCCCCAAGAAATCCAGCCCGTTCGTCAAAATCCTTCTCGTCGTCGTTGGTATTTTCGTGTTCGTTGGCGTGGCGAGCATGGGAACGTGCATCTATGTCGCCTACCGGGCCAAACAAAAAATCTCGGCGATGGCCGACCAGGCAAAGAAAGAGGGATATTCCCTGGAAACTCCTCAGGGCCGCCTCGGAGCGAGCGGCCCCAGCTCGCAGACCGCTTCCGCCGCCACTCAAGATGTTCCCCCCTACCCTGGCTCAACCGCCACTGAGTCCGGCGGCGGATTGACATTTGGGAATGAGGGCGGCATCAGCTCGCAGGAGTACGAAACTCCGGACTCGGTTGACCAGGTGCTGTCATTCTACAAAGAAAAATACGGATCGAAAATCGCCGCTGTGGAATCCGAAGGCCATGCCCAATTCTCGTACGGGACCAAAACGGGCGTGACCACCGTCACCATGATGCGCGATGAAGATTCCGGCAAAACTAGAATCACAATCGCAAGGATGGGGAAGTAAGCGAGGATTGGGTTTTATTCAGTTTCAGATCGTAGTCTGGAGTGGCTGCGCCCGGCCTTTGGGTAAACCGTCCGAGCCTGCAAGCCCTGTTGGAAATTTTCCGATGCAATCTCGTGCCTGAAGACTCGAAGCTCCGCCCGCCTCATGTGGCGTCCCGAAAAAGCTGGGGTCTGTACTATACTGAAGGCGTGCCGTGTTCCATACATGCTCGTGTGGCACGAAGCTGAAATGAGTGTGGAAAGGTGAAGACACGATGAGGCGTACACTGATTCTTTGGACCCTTGCAATTCTTTTCCTGGGGGCCGGAATGCTGCTTGGGCAATCAGCTACTTCTGCGGTCGAGGATCTCAAGAGTCCCGATATTGATACGCGTGCCAAAGCGGCGCGGGAGCTCGGCAAAAGTGGCGACCTCAGCGCCGTCGAGCCGCTCGCGGCTGCTGTTTATGACCCCAGCCCCAAGGTCCGGCGGGAAGTGGCGATGGCGCTTGCGTCGTTCCATTCGCAGCAGGCGCTCGATGCGTTGGTCACGGCCACGCGCGACGGGGATTCGGACATTCGCACGCTCGCCATCCACGGGCTGGTGGGCTACTACACAGGTCAGCCGCCCTCTTACGGATTCGTCGCCTTCTGGAAGCGCGCCTGGCGAAATGCCAAAAACCGTTTCGTTGAGGAAAGCGTCCGGGTTGATCCCGGCGTAAGCGTTGATCCCAAGGTCGTCTCCGCACTCGTCGCCGTGATGAACGACACGACCATGATTCACGCGGCTCGGGAAGCCGCCGATGCGCTGGGCATTCTGGTGGCTCACGACGCGATTCCTGACCTGATTAAAGCGGCGAACTCTTCCGATGAAGACCTGGCCGTCGAGTCGTTGAATGCGCTCGCCAAAATCAAGGATACCTCCGCAGGACCGCAATTGGTGAGTCTGCTCGATTCACCTGACAAAGAAGTGAAGCGCCAGGCAGCCGTCACCGTGGGCATTTTGCGGGCCAGCGATGCGCTGCCCAAGCTCCAGTCGCTGTACGAAAATAGTCCCGACGGCGAGACGCGGCAAAAAGCCC
>CAYZVR010000267.1:0-5002 GCA_964481715.1 uncultured Acidobacteriota bacterium
TCGATTGGTCACTTGAGTGCCCAGGGTTGCATTCACCGTGTCCAAAAGCGGGGGCGCCGCCAGCACCTCGATCGTCTGGGTGATTTGTCCGACTTCAAGAGTGAAGTCCAGGTCCGTCTGCTGACCGACCCGCAGTTCGACGTTTTCCCGAAGAACTGCCCTGAACCCTTTCGCTTCAACTCTCACCTGGTAGACGGCCGGCGGCAAGCCATTGAAGATATATCGCCCCATCTCATCGCTAACTTCCTTGTCCGAAACCTGGGTGCCAATGTTGGTGGCGGTTACGGCGGCTTGTGGAACCACCGCCCCAGAGGAATCCAAAATCGTTCCGCGCAACTGCGCCGCGTTAGCGGCTTGACCGGCCGCCCGTTCTGACATTGCAATCGCCAAAACGGCAACCTGCAGGGTAATGAGTATCGGCTTCACAATCTTGTGTTTCGACATGTTGCCTCCCCTCTGCTTTCAAACGGCCATTCAGAGGCCCCCGAAGTTTTCGGTCTCTTTTCGTACTTACTACCAGGGATGCGACCACCTTACTATTTCTTATGAATACTTTCGTAACAGCGCGATTTCAGCTACTGGTTACACCTTTCGGAACAAACTGTCAAGCCCAATTCGCTGTTCCGCCTCTTCCCCGAAACCATCGACGTGGCGGCGCCCTCGGAGCTGGACATGCACTTGATTTTGGATAATCACGAGACTCACAAAACCCGATGATGGGTCGCGGATGATCTGCGCGCCATCGGTAAAATTAGTGAGGCGTGCTGAAGGAGCATTGAACCAAGATTTCCGTTTTCAATTCTCGACCGACCGGAAACATACAGCTAACCGCCGAGTGCGCCCCAATCAATTCGGCCGCTTGCTCACGTGCGGTTTCGATAACCGACTTTATTTTCGCGCTAATCTTATATCCGCCCGACGGGTTGCCCCATTCCGTCGTGAGGTACGGCATCATTACTTCCAATATCTCCGGCAGGACCGGCGTCTTGGCGTTATGGTCGACGTAGATCACAGAGCTCATCGTATCCACCCCGCTCACCAAAAGTGCAAGACTACCCAGAGAGTGCCGGGACAAGCTGAGCTGCTGTGCAAGGACTGGGAAGTCTGAAGGGCTCACTTCTCGCGCGTGAGTTTACGCACTTACTCTGCATAATTCTCACAAATTCTGCACAATCACACGGGGTGACGCACCGTAAATATTTTTGCCTTGATGTTCGCCTTTTATTCGCCTAGAATATGGGGCAAGTGGGCTGAAGGGGGTGGAAAGGCTTCCGGAAGAATCCGCCCCCCATCACAAAAGGTTGAGGATATGGCACTCACACGACGTCAAAAACAGGTGCTGGATTTGCTCGTGAATTTCATCAACCGCCACGGCTACTCGCCGAGTTTCGAGGAAATCGGCAAGTCGCTGCGGCTCTCTTCTCTTGCCACCGTGCACAAGCACGTGGAAACGCTCGAGAGGAAGGGCTTCCTCCGCCGCGGCTACAACCAGAGCCGCTCGATTGAAGTGGTCGCCGTGCCGGGCTCCGTGCCCTTTGCAAAAACCGCGGCGCGTGGCATGAAGCGCAAAGGCGCCGGCGGGCGCGAATCGGCCGCCCTGCCTGCGGGGTCGCTCGGCGCGCTCGGCAACATGGAGTTTCCGCTCCTGGGGCGAATCTCCGCGGGACGGCCCGTCGAAGCCATCGCCAATCCTGAAACTTTTACGCTCGGCGACTTTGGCGCGCGCAGCGGCAACATTTTTGTGCTGCGCGTCAAAGGCGACTCCATGGTGGACGACCACATCTGCGACGGAGACTATATCTTGGTGGAAGGCGCCGAAACGGCCCGCAACGGCGAAATTGTGGTGGCGCTCACGGACGGAACCGACGCCACGCTGAAGCGCTTTTTCCGCGAATCGAACGGGCGCGTGCGGTTGCAACCCGCCAACGCTTAAATGGATCCGATCATCATGTCCGCCAGGGATGTGAAAATTCAGGGACGCGTCATCGGCGTCATGCGGAAATACTGAATGCTCCGGAAAGAGACGATTCTTCGCGCGCTTGTCGGGCTCCTCGCGCTGGGGCTTGCGTGGGTTGTCCGGCCGCCCACCGCCGCCGCGGACGAGTTTACCCTCAAAGACGGCCGCAAGATCGTCGGCTCAATCGTCGGCTACGAGAAAGATATGTTCCGTATCGAAACCGACTTCGGTTTCATACTGGTCCGCAAAGATAAGGTGGTTTCGATCCGCGTCCAGGGTGGGTCCGAAAAGAAGGAAGAAGCACCCGGGATGGGCGCGCCGGCAGCTGCGCCTGACACCGGCTCATCAGGTCAGAAGCCCGAATCCACGCCGCAACCGCCGCCCGTCAGCCGGCCACTCAATGAGCCGCTCCCCTCGAACCTCCGCGAGCACGCGCAAGGCGCCGATTACGTCAACGATACTTTTCAGTTCGCGATGTTCAAGCCGCTGGGGTGGAAACTCTTCGAAGGATTGCACCGGGAAAAAGTTTCCGCCATCGTCGCCCTTTCGAGCGAGGATGAGCAGACCCTGCTCTTTGTGGACCGCCAGGTTTGGAGCGGAGCGCCGATCTTGGCGGACGACCGGGTGGAAGCGAATCTGCGCAACACCTACCAGGCTTACAAAAAACTTTCCGAATCCGCCACGGAAGTTGACGGCCGTGCGGCCTTTCGCAGGGATTTTTCCGGAGTGATTGATGGCGTCGAGTGGCACGGCATTTCCGTGCGCGTCGCGAACGGCAGCACCGTTTTCGGCATCGTCGGACTGACCTCGTCTGAGACTTACCACTTTCAGCAAGCCGTCATCAACAAGATCATCAAATCGTTCCACTTCATTTCTCCTGAACCGGAAAAGGGTGCAAAGCTCCGGTGATAATTTCAGCAGAGCCGATCGGGCGGTAAATGTCAGTTGGATGGGGTTGCAACTAGTTGCTACCGAATTGCAACTAGAGATTTTCCGATACACTCTAACTCCTTTGTTTTCAAGTTTAGATTGACACAGTTTTGAAAAACCTAATACGATGGCCTGCTTTGCGAGGGGCCACGCTTCCGCCAGGCTTGCCTCCCGAAAGTTTGTCCATGTTTCAATCATTGGTCATCATGCTCCGCGAGGGCGTGGAAGCAGCCCTCATTATTGGAATCGTCCTCGCTTATCTCGAGAAGACCGGGCGGCGCAGCTTGAACCGAGTCGTCTACTCGGGATTATTCGCGGCGCTCGCAGCGAGCGTCGTGGCCGCCTATGCCGTGCATCGGTTGGAAGTTGCCGAAGAAGCCTACGAGGGCTGGCTGATGCTGGCCGGGTCGGTGTTCGTCGCCTCCATGGTTTACTGGATGTGGCGCACAAGCAAAGGCCTGAAAAAAGAAATCGAGACCAGGCTCTCCGGCATTGCGGAATCCCCGGCGCGCGGCGCCGCGCTGGGACTTTTCCTCTTCGTCTTTCTGATGGTTCTGCGCGAAGGGATCGAAGCGTCTCTCTTCCTTGCCGCCGTTTCTCTGCGCTCGAGCGATTTGATGAATTTCACGGGCGGAGTGATCGGCCTGGCGCTGGCCATCGGGCTGGGCGTGGCATTCTTCAAGGGCAGCATCAAGATCAACCTGCGGAAATTCTTCATGGTCACGAGCCTCGTGCTGGTGGTCGTGGCCGTCCAGCTTTTCATCTCCGGCTTTCATGAATTATCCGAAGGGCAATTCCTTCCCTCCAGTCGCCGCGAGATGGCGCTGCTCGGTCCCATCATCAACAACGAGGCGTTCTTCTTCGTGGTCATCGTGGCACTGTGCCTGTTTCTAGTGGCAGCGCAGAAAATCAGCGCCGGCGCGAAGTCGCAAGCGGAACTCTCCGCACTGCCCGCGCCCGAAAGGCGCAAGGCTCGCGCGGCCGAGCATCGCGAGCGCTTCTGGAAGACCGCCGTAAGCGTGGTCGGCATGGTGGTCATCATTCTGATCAGCACGGAATTCATTTATTCGCGCACCGCGCAGGCGATGTCGCCGCCCGAACGTCTGAGCATCGTGAGCGGCGTGGTCAAAATTCCCAGCGCGCAACTCGCCGACCACAAGCTGCACCTCTACGTGGTCTCCGGGAACGGCGTGGACGTGAGGATGATCGCCATCCTCGATGCCACGGACACGGTGCGCGCCGGGCTGGACGCCTGCCTGATTTGCGGGAACCAGGGTTATTACCAGGACGGCCAAAACGTCATCTGCCGCAACTGCGCCTCGGCTATTTACATCCCGACGATAGGCCAGGCGGGCGGCTGCAACCCGATTCACGTTGATTACGTGGTGGAAGGAGACTCGGTGGTTTTTTCCGAGGACGCGCTCGCCGGCGGCGCCAAGTATTTTCGATGACAACATGCTGAACAGAATTCTTCTCGGCTCACTAATGCGCCGCAAGCGCAGAAAGCTCCTGAGTCTCGTCGCGGTCACCCTGGGCGTTTCGGTGGCGACGGCCGTCGCGACCATCGCGCTCGACGTGGGCGACAAGGTGAACCGCGAGCTGCGCTCTTTTGGCGCCAATATTTCCGTCACCCCCGCCGCCGACAGCCTGGCCGTCACCGTGGGCAGTGCCGATTACCGTCCCGCCGGCGCCGGAGCGTATCTCGCGGAAGCAGACCTGGTCAGTCTCAGGAAAATTTTCTGGCGACACAACATCGTGGCCTTTGCGCCTTTCGTGGACGTCCCGGTTGCGGTCCAGGGACGGCAGGCGATTCTGACCGGGAGCTGGTTCGAGAAGGCGATGCAGGTGGACAAGTCCGACGTTTTCCGCACCGGCCTCGAAGCACTCCACCCCGCATGGAAGGTCGAAGGCCGCTGGCCCAGTGAAGAAAGTTCCGCGCACCCGGCGGAGGTCCTGCTTGGCGAGCGTCTGGCCCAGGCTTTGAGAAAATCCGCCGGAGACGCAATCACCGTGGGATTGAAGTCAGCCAAATCCACTGACACGAGCGGTTCTCCGTCCTCCAAAATCCAAGACCCGAAAAACGTTTCCGACGGCGACCATTCCGAGTTTCGAGTT
>CAYZVR010000268.1:0-4965 GCA_964481715.1 uncultured Acidobacteriota bacterium
AGAAGGCAGAAGGCAGAAGGCAGAAGGCAGAACAACCCTTCGATGAGAGGTTTGTTGTTTCGCGGCGGGCGCATACTCGCTGCAGGCGTGGGTGCGATTCGAAGGCAGGGGCACAGCGCGCCCCGGCGGCCGCAGCCTTTGGGGCGCAGGCTGCCGTGCTCCTACGACGAGCAACACCGCTCAGCCTTCCTGAATCAGTCCGCGCATGAATTCCGCCGCAAGCTGAGCGTTCATCTCGGCGCGTTCGATGCCTTGCGTTTTTCCGTTCACCTTGGGCGCCGCCGAGCAGAGCTCGTAGCTCATATATCCCTGGTAGCCGATGTCTTTCATGGCGGCGACGAAGGGCCGGAAATGGGGCTCGCCGATAATCTTCCCATCCGGGCCGCGCTCGTAGACGCCCCCAAAGTGGCACAGCACCTGGAGCGGGCCGACGTCGCGCGCCGCCTGGCGGATGTACTCCTCTGTTTTTATGGGCAGGCCCCAGGGGTCGAACGAGACTTTTAGAGCAGGCGAGTTGACTTCGCCCACCATGCGCAGAACGTCCTTGTGGTCGTGGGTGACCGGCTGGTGATTTTGCAAGGCAAGCGTGACGCCGGAGTCTGCGGCGTAGCGCGCGCACTCGGCAAGCCCTTCGCGGCACCAGGCCCAGGTTTCTTCGGCCGTAAACGGTTTGTGCGTATAGCCCCACACATCCTTCGCAATGTCGTAAGTTGCCACATCGGATTGCCGGGTCACGCCCGGCCAGGCGAAGAACACGCGCACCTTCTGGGCGCTCAAGTCCGAAGCCACCTGAATCAGGTGGCGCACGTAGCAGACCTGGCTTTCGCGGTGTTCGGGGATGGGGCTCGAGAAGTCGTTGTTGGCGGCGACGCCGAAAATTTCAACGCCCTCGCCGTCGGCGATGCGCTTGAGCTCGCGGCACCGGCTCGTGGGCATGTCGAGCGGGTTGGCGTGCGGCCGCTTGCCGTCAAACTCCACGCCGTCGTAGCCGTACTTTTTGGCGCGCTTGATCACTTCTTCCATGGGCAGCCCTTCGCCCCGGTACCAGATTCCCAGATAAGTGATGCTGTAAAGGCCAACCTTCATCCCGGAACTTTTCTTTTTCTCCTGAGGCTTCGCGATTCCGAGCGCGGCCGGCTCGAGCATGGCGGCTGTCGCGGCAACCGCTCCGACAAACTCCCTGCGGTTCATCTTCTTGGACATTGACTTTCCCCCCTTCATGAAGTCCGAGGGCTTCTTCAACGAATCGTAAGCCCGTGGTTTTGTCATGTCAAGCGTTCGAGGAAAACACTCCACTATTTTCTTGACAGGAGGCGTTCGACAACATAGGCTACAATAGTAGTCTAGAAACGAATCGCGCTGCAGAACGCCGGCGAGCGGCGGCCCCGGGCAAGGACCAGGCGAACACGAGGCGAAGACAACGGGGGGCGAGCAATCGAAGAGATGTTATTTGATAAAACGAAGCTGGGAAGTGGCTGAAATAAAAGGAGTCAACAAAAAACGAGGCTAAGAACGAACGTGAAACGAAGCGAAAACGAACTGGAAAACATGCAGGCGCAACCCCTGCGCAACTTCTCCGGCCTGGCGGGACCGCGTGAGCCTTCCGCCAGGAAGTGCGAGCCCTTCCGGGTGGCTACTCGAGGGCGCGGCCGGAAGTCTCGGGCAACGCGGTGGCGAGCAAGCCCGCGACGAGGAACGCCGCGCCGCTCAACCAGAAGGCCGAGCCGAGTCCATAACGGACGGCCAGCGCGCCAATGGCCCAGGGCGCTGCGGCGCTCAGCGCGCGGCCGAAGTTGTACGTGAAGCCCATGGCGAGGCCGCGGAAGGAAGTAGGGAAGAGTTCCGCCGCAATGATGCCGAAGCCCGAGAAGTGTCCCGTACCGAAGAAGGCGACGAGCGGCCCGAGCACGAGGAGACTCGCAATGCCGCGCGCCTGGGCATAGAGCGGCACGAGAGTCGCCGCGAGCAGCAGGTACATGACGTAAGTTCGCTTGCGCCCCAGCACATCGCTGATGAACCCAAAGCTTGCGTAGCCGAGCCACATGCCGGCCTGCATGACCACAATCCAGGCTGAAGACGACGCGATGCTCAAGCCGCGGCCTCCCTGTGTGGCGGGAAGAGCCAGGTAGGGGGGAATCCAGGTGAACAGTCCCCACCACGCAAACATCGCTGCGGAATTCATCAGGAGGGTGATGAGAATCTTGCTGCGGTATTGTTTGTCGAGCAGGCTGCTCAAAGTCGAAAGGGTGTTTCGGGATTCGGGTTTCGGGGTTCGGGATTGGAATACTTCCTTCACGGGTCCCGAGTGCCGAACCCCGTGTCCCGCTCCGTGCTGGGCGAGCCACAGAGGGGATTCTTCAACGCGGCGCTGGATCCAGAGGGTGAGCAGCGCGGGCAAGAGCCCCACAAAGAAAACCGCGCGCCATCCCCAGCGCGGCAGCACGATCCAGTTGATGAGCGCGGCGAGCGCGTAGCCGACGGCGAATCCGCTCTGCATCAAGCCCAGCGCCTTGGCGCGATGTTCGGCCCTCCAGGTTTCCGCCACCAGCGCCGCGCCGGAAGCCCACTCGCCGCCCATGCCGAGTCCGAGCAGAAAGCGGAAAAGGATGAGCTCGGGAAGGCCGCGGGAAAATCCGCACGCGGCGGTGAAGACCGAATAGACCACGATGCTTCCATTCAAGGCGGTGCGTCGGCCGGCGCGGTCGGCGACGACGCCGAAGAGGATGCCGCCGCAAGCCGAAGCGACGAGCGTGACCGAAGCGAGGAAACCGGCCTCGGCGGGTGTGAGGCGCAGCTCGCGCATCAGCTCGGCGAGAACCATGGCGTAGAGGGTGATGTCCATGCCGTCGAGCATCCAGCCGAGGGTCGAGGCGGCGAGCGCGTGGCGCTCGGCGGGAGTGGCGGATTGGAGAAAGCGAAAAGGGTTGGCGGCCATGCCTGGTGGCCAGACGGTTTGCCGGGAGGGCAAGCCTTCGGCGCCGGCGCGAGGCAGTATATCCCATCCCGGGTGCCTGTCCGGCGGGGGAAGTGGCGTGCAAGTCGCCTTCCTCAACCGGTTGCCCCG
Source organism: uncultured Acidobacteriota bacterium (assembly GCA_964481715.1). Lineage (GTDB taxonomy): Bacteria > Acidobacteriota > Terriglobia > UBA7540 > UBA7540 > JAHEKS01. Next base: position 3,065 of record CAYZVR010000268.1, read on the forward strand.
GTGGGCTTTTTGTGGTATAGAGTGCGGCAGTCATCCTGCTCATCATTGGAACTCACGGGTGAAGAGCGGGAGAGATTCGATCAGAGTCATTCGGGACCTTCCTCAACGCGAAAGGAGTTCAGCCTATGGCAGCGTGCGCAAAGTGTGGAGCAGCGTTAGCTGAAGGAGCGGTATTCTGCCCGTCGTGCGGGCAATCAGTCGGGGCGGCAGGAGCGGCACCCCTGTCCGTCGGAGCGGCGCCTGCCGGCGCGCCGGCAGCCGCGAGTTCGGGCGGGTTGACATCCAATGTGGCGGGAGCGCTGGCATATTTCACCATCATTCCCGCGATCATTTTCCTGGTGGCCGAGCCGTACAAGAACGACAAGTTCGTTAAGTTCCACGCCTTTCAATGTTTGTTCGTGGCTGCGGCGGCGTTCGTAATCTATTTCTGCCTGGCGATTTTCGCGACGGTCGTCTTCTCGGCGTACAAAGCGTACAACAACGAGAAGTTCGAATTGCCCGTGATCGGTAAGCTGGCCGCAGAGCAGGCCGCCAAGTAACCAACAGGCGCTCCCCTTCGCTCCCGTCTTCGATCGGAAGCGGCAGGCGTGTGCCTGCCGCTTTTTTTGTTGCGGGCTTGTGCATTCCTCTTCTCTGTCGCTTTCCACTTGACAATTCCGGCGTGTCGTCGCAATTTAACACGTTCTTCTGTTTCGAACGTGATGAGGAGCGTCGTGGTGACTTCAAGTGCGAACGGCGGGGATGAATGAAAGTGCGGGTCTGCTTCCACGACAAGTGTTTTGACGGGGCGTGCTCGGCCGCCGTGTTTTCGCGGTTCTACCGGGCCTCGGTCAACGACCGCGCGGAGTTCGACTATCGCGGCATGATGCACCGGGCCGGCCAGCTTTTCGACGCCGACATCTTCGATGGTGATGAAAACGCCATCGTGGATTTCAAATATTCGCCGAGCGATCGGCTGACCTGGTGGTTCGATCATCACCAGAGCGCCTTCCTGACCGAACCCGACGCCGAGCACTTCCGCCGGGATGCGAGCGGAAAAAAGTTTTACGGCCCGGAATTTCGTTCCTGCACGAAATTCATCGCGCACATCGGCGCGACTAAGTTCAATTTTCACGCGCCCGACCTCGAAGAGCTGGTTCACTGGGCGGACATCATTGATGGCGCGCAATATCCCGACACCAAGACGGCGGTTGAGATGCGCCATCCCGCGACGCAGATCACCCTGGTGATCGAAGGATCGAAGTCGGAAGACTTCGTCCCGCGGCTCATTCCGGAGCTGGCCTCGCGACCGCTTGCGGACGTGGCTGCGCTTCCGCACATCCGGCAAATGTTCGATGAGCTTTACGACCGCCACCTGAAGTCGGTGGACATCATCCGGGCACGCGCCGAGCTCAAAGACGGCGTGGTCTTCCTCGACGTCGCCGAGCAGGGCTTGGAAGGGTTCAACAAATTCATCCCCTATTATTTGTTTCCCGAGGCGGTTTACAGCGTGGCGGTCAGCCGCTCGCCCGAGCGCTCGAAGATCGCGGTGGGGAGCAATCCCTGGAACCCCACACCCAAAAACGCCAACCTGGCCACTATTTGCGAGCGATTTGGCGGGGGCGGGCACGCCAAAGTCGCCGCCATTTCGATGCCCCCAACCGAACTCGACCGAGCGCGAGTGGTTGCGCGGGAAATCGTGAACGAGCTCCGCACGACGCTCCGGCAAGAAATTCCATAATCTTTCTGCTTCCCATGAGTCAGGCGGTGCGAACCTCGCCCATCCGCCGCGACAGTTCTGTGGCTGCTTCCCAGACGGGACGCCGTGCAGACCCTTGCCTCAGCGCGGGGGGTATGGTAAGAAGGGATGCGTTGCTGTAATCATTGGACAAAGCCAGCTCCATCTCAACGCGCGCGGCGTT
>CAYZVR010000269.1:0-4951 GCA_964481715.1 uncultured Acidobacteriota bacterium
TCGGTCTTATCGAACTCTGCGGTTCTTCCGTCCCGAAGTGCCGCAGAGTCTTTGAGAAGCAAAACTCTGCGCTACTCACTCGGATCGGTGGCTGACGCAGACCCTGCGTTGTGGGGTCTGCGATTTCCCGAAGGGACAGGTCTTCGTCGTGTTTTCTGATTCCCTCATGCAATCTTGTGTCTTGGCAAGAAATCGCTTCGCGAGATCGCAGACCGTAAAGAGCGACGGTCTGCGCCAGCCGCGATTTGGCCCTATGATTCGCAGACATCACAGGACGATGTCTGATGCCATGAAGGGGGCGGCTCGATTCGAGTAGGCTTTGGTTGTCAGTGAAAACCCAGACGTGTCGGAGTTAACTTGCTCAAGTCCGTGGTAGAGTATGCTGCTGGCCGCCACGCGACGTACCTGGGCCGGGGGAGCAGTAACGGCGGACGGAGGTTCAGCAAAATCCACAAACGGCCCGTCCGTGTGCGAAATCTCCACGGTGCAACCAAGGTTGCAAAGCTGTCATCTACAGGCCGGTCGGGGTCGTCATCCAAGCTCAGGTGAGGAGGAAGATCCGTCCATGCGTCGCTTACACTTCATCCGAACATCGTTCATCCGATTGCTGGCTGCGGTTCTAATCTTTCTGATGCTGCCCTCGCCGGTTTGGGCCACCTGCGGCGGCGGTGGTGGTGGAGGTGTCGGCGGGATGTCATCAGGCGCGTCAGGGATGACAGTGGAGCAGGAAACCTACCCGGTGCCGTGGCGTCTGCGAGGGCCGAAGGATCCTCCCTTGACGGAGGGACTGGTTATGTTTTGGTTCCCGACTGGGGTAGACGAGCTTCGCCGCTCCAGCCTCCGCAACTCCCGAATACTCACGCTTTATGCCTCACATTGCGTGTCCATGGAAGTGGCGGACGCGCGGTCGCCGGTCGGACAGAAATTCGCAGGCGAAGCCAAGCTGCCCGTCGCGGTGCTGGCCCAAGCCGATGGTACCGTCATCGGCAAGGCCGAGAACAAGAATGGTTTCCTCAAAGTGGATCAGTTGGAGGAACTCCTGGGGAACGAGATGAAGCGGCGCGAGGAAACCCTCAAAGCGCAGTTGAGACAAGCCAAGGAGAAGGAGAAGTCTGGAGATACTCAGGGCGCCATTCCGGTGTACCGCTCCGTTCTCGAGCAGAAGTGCCTATTCCCCAGCCAGGCGAAAAACGCTGCCAAGGCGCTTAAGAAGCTGGGCGTTGAGGTCGTTGGCGAAGTTCAGGACGGGCCTGTGTTCGATCCCGCAAAGAGTGCGGCGATCGAGCGGACCATGCGCTCGGGCCTCGCGGCCGAACTCCAGGCGAAATATCCCGAAGCCGAACGTTGGTATGCAAAAGCCCACCGCATGGACCCGGCTGACCCCGCGCCTTTGCGCTATCTGGGCGAGCTCTATCGCCACGACACCGGGGACTGGGACAAGGCCCGGGAGGCCTTTAATGAGATTCTAAAGATGTTCGCCGATCCGCTCTCCCGCGCCGTCGCCCTGCACGGTCTTGGCAAGATGACAATCCACGAGGGTCAGTTCAAAGAAGGGCTGGCACTCATGGAGAAGTCGGTCGCAACGTATCCGCTGGCCTTGGCGTATCGCAACCTGGCCGTGTATTGGAACTCCGAGGGGGATACCGCAAAAACCGAACATTACGTGCAGGAGGCGCTGGCGCTCGAACCAACAGATCCTTACAACCTCGTTTTTGCGGCAGTCTTCATGGCTGCCAGCGGTCACGGGGACGAAGCCCTAAAGATCGCCCGCGAGAACGAATCTCTCTTACCGGCTTCGTACAACCTGGCCGCCATCTACGCGCAGAATGGCCAGAAGGAAAGGGCGCTCGCCCTGCTCAAGCGCCACTTCTTCGAGTACGAGCGCTATCAGGCGGTGCGCAGCAAGGAGATGATGGAAGCGCGCGTAGACTTCGTTTTCGTCTCCCTTCGCGAGGACTCCGTGTTCCTAGCACTCACCAACGACGCCGACGGCAAACTGCCCACTCCCGAGAGCACACGACCTGCCGCGCAAGGCATGAATTAAGTGGAGACGGAGTCGGCCCCGCAGGGTCGATCTGCGGCCCGGAAGTCTACAGGGGACGGCGGCAGTCTCGTAATCAGACCTGCACGATCCGGGCACACGGGGATCCTAGATGGTGACGGAAGGCGAAAAAGAAAAGCTCGATCGGGAAGGCTTCCTGGTTCTCGAAAATTTCATGGGCGCCGAACTGCTGGACCGCGTTCGCGCTCGGGTAGAGGAACTCTTCCTGGAAGAGGGCAGTCATGCAGGGTCGGAGTTCAAACAGGAACCGCAATCACGGCGCCTCGCCAACCTGGTGAACAAAGGCCAAATCTTTGAGCGCGTGATCGCTATGCCTGAACTCCTGGAACGCGTTGGGCATGTCCTGGGACCGGAATTCAAGCTCAGCAGCCTCAACGTGCGCTCGGCAGACCCGCACTCCGACTGGGTGCAGCCGTTGCACGCCGACATGGGGGCCATCCCCGACGAAAAAGGCTATTGGGTCACAAACACCGTGTGGATGCTCGACGATTTCACCACTGAAAACGGCGCCATCCGCGCCGTCCCCGGTTCGCATCGCTGGGGAAAGCTGCCCCAACAGGCTCTCGCCAATCCCTCCGCTCCCCATCCTGACGAGGTCCTGGTCACCGGCAAGGCGGGAACCGTCGTGGTGATGAACGCGCATCTCTGGCATGGCGGAACGGCAAACCGCACATCCGCGCATCGCCGCGCCATGCACGCCTTCTACACGCGCTGGGACAAGCCGCAGCAGCAGTATCAAAAGAAATTGCTGCGGCCGGAAGTGCAGGCGAGATTAAGTCCACCGATTCGGAAACTGCTGGCGCTCGATGATCCTTTGAATGACCGCATGTGTTCGGAATCGACGGGGCAAAGCGGGTTCTTGCGCTAATCGGGCGGTGAAATCCCAATGACGAGGGACGCTGCGGCTTAATTGTCGCCCTTTGAAAAATTTAGGGTTCTTGCACCAAATTCAGTCATTCCCTTGCCGGAGCCTTCACCATGAAGAAAAAATGGACGCGCCGCAAATTTCTCGAAACCAGCTTGAAGGGCTCAGTCATCGTCGGCGCCGGAGCGATCGGCGCCGCTTCGCGACCGCCTCTCATTACCGCAAGTGAAAACCAACCCCCTGAATCGCCCTTGGCGCGCGGTAATCGTGAGACACTTCGCGCGGCGATGGATGAAATTGTTCCAGCTTCAGACGGCATGGCCGCGGCGAGCGAGGTGGGGGGCGTCGAGTATCTCGAACGGGTCGCTCGAGAAACTCCCGGAATCAGGAAAAATCTGGTGAAGATCCTTTCGGCTCTCGAAAACCTGAGCCGGAAACATTCCGGAACGGCGTTTGCCTCCCTGCCGGGCGAAAAGCGCGTCGAGGCCCTGAAGGATTTTGAAGTTGAGTCTCTGCAAGATTTTGCTACGCTGCGCGACCTCGTGTATGAGTCTTACTACACGAACCCGAAAATTTGGAAGCTGATCGGGTACGAATTTCATGCCACTAACCAGTCGGGCCCTCGCATGAAGCCTTTCGACGACGCGGTGCTCGCCAACGTGCGCAAAATGCCAAAGCTCTACCGGGAGGTGGGTTGATGGCCGACGAGCGAGCGGACGTGCTGGTCATCGGGTCGGGCGCCGCGGGTGCGGCGCTTACCAAGCGCCTCACAGATCTGGGTGTGGCGCCCGGCGGGCTTGTCTGTCTCGAACAGGGCGATTGGGTAAAGCCGGGAGATTATCCCTCGGCGCGCCCTGACTGGGAAGTCCAGATCAAGCGGGGCGCTTTTAATTTCAGTCCCAACGTGCGCCAAAGGCCGGAAGACTACCCTGTCGTCGAAGCGGGAAAGCATCCGCCGGGCGTGCTAATGTTCAACGCCGTGGGCGGAAGCACCATCCACTGGGCCACACATTTTCCGCGATTCCATCCTTCCGACTTCCGCGTCAAGTCGCTCGATGGCGTCGCCGACGACTGGCCGATTCGATACGAAGACCTTGAGCCTTACTACGACGCAAACGACATCGAGACGGGTGTGGCGGGACTCGCGGGCGACCCGGCCAACCCGCCGCGCTCGCCGCGGTCCACGCCGCCGCTGCCCATCGGAGTGCTGGGCGAAACGATTGGCCGCGGTTTCGACAAACTGGGCTGGCATTGGTGGGTTGCGGACAACGCCATCATTTCGCGCGCCTACGACGGCCGTCCCGCTTGTGACTTGCATGGCAAGTGCATGTTCGGATGCCCGATCGGTTCCAAGGCCTCGGCCGATATTACTTACTGGCCCAAGGCTCTCAAAAAAGGCGCGGTGCTAAAGACCTGGGCGCGCGTTCGGGAAATCACCGTGAACGAACAGGGCCGCGCCCGCGGCGCGATTTATTACGACCGTCAGGGAAACCTCCACGACATACGAGCGCGCGTGGTGGTCGTTTCCTGCAACGGCGTCGGCACACCGCGTCTGCTGCTTAATTCGAAATCGAAGTTGTTCCCGCAGGGTCTCGCCAACTCTCACGGTGTGGTGGGCAAGAACTTCATGATCCACCCCTTTCGAACCCTGGAGGGTGTTTTCGAAGGCCGCATGAATGGCTACGACGGCCCTTTCGGAATTCCCGCGCTCAGCCAGCAATTCTACGAAACCGATTTGAAGCGCGGCTTCGTGCGCGGCTACACCTTTCTTCTGGAAAGAAGCTTCGGCCCGTTGCACCGCGCCTGGGGCGGCTTTTCGAATCACCCCGTGCCCTGGGGCGCCGAGCATCATCGCGTGATGCGACGACGCTTTCCGCACGTCATCCGCCTGACGGTTCTGGGTGAGGACTTGCCCGAGGAAACCAATCGCGTGGAGCTTGACCCGCTAGCCAAAGACTCGAGCGGCATTCCCGCCCCGCGAGTGACTTACAGCTACAGCGATAACAGCATGAAGATGCTCGAGC
>CAYZVR010000270.1:0-4948 GCA_964481715.1 uncultured Acidobacteriota bacterium
CCAGGCGCTGCACCTCGGCGCGGCTGACAAATCCGCTCGCCACCGCCTCGCGCACCGATTCCTTGTAGACCTCCAGAAGCTGCGCGTACCCGGAGGCATGAGTCTGCGAACGGATGGTGTGGATGAGGAACGCTTCGTGCAGGTCCTCGGGCGGCTTGACGTCTGCCCATTTCCAGCGCCGAATGATCTGGCGGGCCAGCGTCTCCTCGGCAAAAGCGCGCTGCCCGCGCGCCAATCGCCGCACGAGGAAGAGCGTTGCGGTGCCGACCACGAGAACCTGAAACAGGTTAGGCGCCCAGGGAATCAGCCGGATCGTGGGAGCACCCGCAAAAGTGTAAAACGTGACGAAGGCCGCGAACGCCGTTATCGTAAACATCAAGTGGCGCACGCTTGCCTCATCTCTTTCGGCGCTTTGCCGGAGCAAGCGCTTGCCGGCAACCCGCTCGATCAGCGAGAACAGGCCGAAACTCAAGAGCCCGCCCAAAAGCAGTGTCAGAAATGCGGCCAGGGCCCGCGGCTCGGAAGGATCAAAGAAAAAACCGGCCGTCTGCGCGTCGGTGCCGGGCAGGAACGCCGTGCGCAAAACGCCGGGCTGGTTCGTCCACGAGCCTCCGAAGTAGTATTCCCAGGTCCCGGACTGCAAGTAGTAATAGAAATAGAAAGCGAAGACCACTCCCGGAAAGGCGAAATAGACAAACCGTTTCGGCACCGAGAGGATTTCTTTCCAGTAGCCATTTTCCTGATTGATATCGGGGCAGGCGGGCTTGCAGGCGGTGCACTTTTCGCACTGGGAATTGGCCGTGGGGCGGATTCCGCGCGGCTCGGTGTAAATCTTTTCAATGAAGGACAACGGACAAAAGTAATTGCACCAGGTTTTACCGGTAAATCTCGCGCCGTAGAGGAATGCCGCGAGAGAGAGTAGCAGCAAGAAACCGCCGAGGGCCGCTCCGTTGCCGTTGGTGGCAACCAGGCGAATCCAGAGCGAAATCAAAAAGACGGTGAACGCGACGTAATAGTAGTTCGCCTGCAACCAGGCCGAAGCGCGGCGTTCCCCCGGATGACCGAGCTTGGCGGCAAGCTGCGCGAAACCGGCGAGCGGACAAATCACGCGCCAGCGGTGATAACCGGCGGTTACGATGAACAACGGGATAATGGGCAGGAGGATGGTCCAGAAGAGGCGCCCCGCCCACCGCTCGACCAGGAAAGCAAAGACCGGCAGCGCCAGGAACACGGCCAGAGCCGCCCAGCGAACTGGCTCAAGCCACGATTCTCCCAAAACCTCCGATGGTTCCCGGGCCGTTGCTTTCGCTTCTGCTCCACCCATGGGAATTGAATTCGCGCGCGTAGGGCTCAGTTCTGGGAACTCGTCGCCGATTTTTCGGGCGCCGCTTCCTTCGCCTTTTCGTCCTTCGGTGGTTCGACGATGTCCTTCCGAAGTTTTTCGATCAAGGCAAGGAATTCCTTTTGTTCCGGTTCGGCAACCTTGAACTTATCGAGCGAGATCTTCCATTTCTTCATGCTGGAGTCCCACTCCTCCTGCGTGATGGCAAGTCCCTCATGAGCGGGTTTCGTTTCGCGGCCAATGTAGACGCAGGGTCCGTCGGCAAGCCAGCAAATTTGGTCCACGACCAATTGCCGAGTTCGGTGCAAAGAGCCCGTGCTGCGGCCGCCGCCGAATCGCTTGAAGGCCTCATCCTTCCCTAACTGTCCGATGAAATCGTCCACGAGTCCGGCAATGACGTCGTAGCCGCCTAGGCGATAATAGAGTGTCTTTTCTTTTGGCACCACTGGCTTGTCCTGGGCAAAACCGTGACCCGCGGAAATCAGCATAATCGCCGTGAGGGCCGCAAGGGTCCTTGCGATGCTTTTCGGCGACACACGCCGCCACCCGCTCGTGATTGTCTCCATGCTCACAATCTTGCTCCTTTCGTGCCGCCGTCGCCTGGCTCAATGACACGCAGCCTATTGGCCGGCGGGCGTTCTGAGAATTTCAGGGAAGAAAGAGCCACCCCAGATTCTGTTTTGCACGGGAATAGTATGCACCACGCTGTCTCAAGTCAAGCAGCGCGTGGGCAGATTTCGGACGCGACGCGGCTGAATGCAGGCAGTGCTTCGAAGCCACGCGATACAAAAGGGGGGGAGGTTGGCTCCTCGGCCAGGACTCGAACCCGGAATTCGTTAGCCGACGAATTAACTGCCGCCCTTCAGGACCTCCCATATGCCCGGCTGACGGATTATGCTAAAATTCATGCCAGTTCAGGGCTAAGGAGTAATACATGCCGAAGTTCGTCATTGAGCGCGAGATTCCTGGCGCGGGGCAGATGTCGGAAGCCGATCTGCACGAGACCGCGCTGCGGTCCGTGAAAGCTCTAAGAGAGTTGGGGCCGCAGATCCAGTGGCTGCACAGCTACATTACCGATAACAAGGTCTACTGCGTCTATCTTGCCCCCGATGAAGAGATCATCCAGAAGCATGCCAAGATGGCGGGTGTTCCGGCGAACCGCATTTCCGCAGTGCGTCAATTGCTCGACGCCACGGACGCAGAATAGGAACACACCCGGTCTCATCCGGCTCCCTTAGCCAGAGCGTACTCAATCGAAGCCTGAGCCGTCATGTGCGATCCCTCCATCCAGGCGGTGGCGGCGGCACTGCTCGTCAAGTGCCGGCGGGCGGCTTCCAGGCTCTGATCCAAGTGCGCTTTTGCTGAAGGTGGCAGAGGCGTTCCAAAGGCCTGACGCAACTCCGCAGCAGCTCCTGCCAGCCTCAGAGCCCGTTCATACATTCCCGCGTTAGCCGCGGCGCATGCAAATCCTTCTAACGCGCGAACAATGTCCCGCGTCTCACGCAGCTCGGAAAAATGGGCCAGGGCTTGCGCATACAGAGGGTGGGCCGCACCGTAATCGCCTTCCGTACAGGCCAGATTTCCCAGGTCGGTGAGGGCGCGAGCGATGCCGCTCTTGTCGCCGAGTTCCCGAAAGATGGCCAGGGCCTGCTCGTAAAGCGAACGTGCGGCCGCAAGGTCACCTTGTTCGAGTGCCACGTCGCCCTGATGGTCAAGCGACCAGGCCATGCCTGTCCGATCGCCCAAACGACCATAGATGGACAAGCATTCTTGATGAAGTGAAAGGGCTGCCGGATAATCGCCCTGCGTTCTGGCCACGTCCGCGAGGTTGCTGGTGGCGTGAGCGACCGAAACGAGATCGCCCGACTCCTGCCAAAGCCGGATGGTTTCCATGAACAACGAGCGGGACGCAGTGTAGTCGCCCTGATCGCGGTTCACGACCGCCAGGGAGTTCAGCGTCACCGCAATGCCGGAAGGGTCGCCAAGTTCACGGTAGATGGTCAGGGCCTCCTCCAGCACGGTACGCGCAAAGGCAAGATCCCCCTGCTGGATCGCCACCGTGGAGAGCACGGAAAGGGTCTTTGCCCGCAGTTTCCTTCACGCGGATTCTCGCGCAGGGGATGGCACGGTCCCTCCCGGACGGCGCGCCGCGGCGGGCAAGTTGAGCAGCGCCCACAAACAGTCACGTCCTTCCCCCGGGCGTGCGTGGGCCATCCAGAAGAGTTCGAGCGCAGTACCCAGACGGAGTCCCCACTCGACGTTCCCCGTTCGAGTCAGCCATTGCAAAGCAGCGCGAAAGTTATCCTGCTCGAGATCGAATCGGTTCAGCCATTCTTGCCGTTGCGCGCCAATCAACTGGCCCGCGCCCTCCTCCGCCAGCACCAGGCAATAGGCGGCGTGAGCGCGGCGAGTGGCTTTTTCCTCCCCGCTCGAGGCCAGAAGTTCCGCGGCGTACTCACGAATCGTTTCGAGCATTCGAAAGCGCGCTTCGCCGTCGCCCTGCTCACCTTGCAGAAGCAAACTCTTGTCCACGAGCGACGCAATCGCGTCGAGGACGTCCGTATCGAGATCGTCCTTCGCGCTCGAGACAGCTTCGGCCGATTCCAGTGTGCAACCCGAGGCAAAGACCGCCAACCTCCGAAACAGCTTCTGCTCCGCGGGCTGGAGCAATTCGTAACTCCAGTCGAGTGTCGCACGAAGGGTTTTTTGGCGCTCCGGGAGGTCCCTAGCGCCACCCGTAAGCCATTGCAGCCGGCTCTGAAGTCGCGCCAGCATGGCAGCGGGAGAAAGCAGCTTGATACGGGCCGCGGCCAGTTCGATGGCGAGCGGCAGGCCATCCAAATGAGTACAAATTTGCGCTACAGCGCGCATGTTGTCCTGGGTAAGCGCGAAGTCCGGCCGCAGCGCCGTAGCACGCTGGAGGAAAAGCGAGATCGCCGGACTCTTCGCCAGAGTCTCGACATCCGGCAGACGTTCGATGTCCGGCAGAGACAAGGGAGGTACGCCAAATTCGTGTTCTCCGTAAAGGCGAAGCAGCGAGCGGCTGGTCACCAGAATCTTGGTGATCGGAGAGGCTGCCAGCAGATCTGCTACGACCGGCGCAGCGCCCGACACCTGCTCAAAATTGTCGAGGATCAAAAGAGTGGGCGAGCGATGCGACTGCCGCAGGTGCTCTTTCAATTCCTCGATGATCGGTTTGCCGCCCACTTCCCGCACTCCCAGAGCCTGGCCGACGGTGGGCGCAACAAGACTCGAGTCCGAGATTAAGCCCAAGGAGACGAAGTAAAGCCCTCCTTGGAAGTTTTCCGCAAGTTCCTCCCCCACTTGCACGGCCAGACGGGTTTTTCCGGTACCGCCGGGGCCAGTCAGCACAACCAGGCGAACGTCCTGCCGGAGCAAGAGCTGTTTGACGGCGGTTAATTCCCTTTCGCGTCCGATCAAGGGAGTGCGTTGATTGGGCAGATTGTGAGGACGCGCCCCGCCGGTTTCCGCGACCGGCGCTCCGAGGTTATCCCGCACGATGGCGAGGTCTGCGGCCAGGTCGACCGTCAAAGCGTACCGGTTTCCCGGATCTTTGGCCAGGCAGCGCTTGATCGCCCATTGCAG
>CAYZVR010000271.1:0-4874 GCA_964481715.1 uncultured Acidobacteriota bacterium
AGGTACGGCTGTTTTACAAGGAACTCGGCATCAAGAGCGTGGACGAACTTGAAACAGCGGCAAAAGCTGGAAAGCTTCGAGACTTGCCCGGGATGAAGGGGAAATCAGAAGAAAACATTTTGAAAGCCATTGAGGTATATCGTCGCGCGGCGGGCCGATTTCGCCTGGACACCGCGTATAAAACCGCTGGCGAGCTGGTGGCTTACCTCAAAAAATTGAAGTCCGTAGATCAAGTCGAGCCGGCCGGTTCCCTAAGGCGGGGGCGCGAGACGGTGGGCGACCTTGACCTGCTGGTCACCGGTCGTAATCACGCTGAAATCGGTGAGCACATCGTGAAGCATCCCGAAGTTTCTCAAATCCTCGCCAAGGGCGAAGACAAAGTGAGCGTCAAACTCAATAACGATCTTCAGGTGGACGTGCGGCTACTCGAAAGCAGGTCCTACGGAGCAGCGATGCAATACTTCACGGGCTCCAAAGAACACAACGTGGCTCTTCGCGAGCGCGCCAAGAAACATGGTTGGAAACTGAGCGAGTACGGTCTGTTTGACGGTGATAAGGTACTGGCCAGCCGGACGGAAGAAGAAATTTACAAAAAACTCGGATTGCCGTGGATTCCTCCCGAACTGAGGGAAAATATGGGTGAGATTGAAGCGGCTGAAAAAGACGCTTTGCCAAAGCTGGTCGAGCTTAGCGACATCAAGGGCGACCTGCAAATGCACACCACAGCTTCCGACGGCAAGACCAGTGTCGAAGAAATGGCCGTCGCCGCCAAGAAACTTGGGTACCAGTACATTCTCATCACTGACCACTCCAAAGCCGTGACCATCGCCAATGGTCTGGATGAGAAACGAGCCGTGGAAAACATCAAGCGCATTCATGCCGCCCGCAAAAAAGTGAGCGGCATCGAGATTTGGGCAGGAGCAGAAGTGGATATTCTCGGTGACGGAAGCCTGGACTATCCCGACTCATTGCTCAAGCAGTTCGATATTGTCCTGGCCAGCGTGCACTCGCGCATGACCATGCCGTCGGAAGAGATGACCGCGCGATTGCTCAAAGCCCTCCAGAACCCATACGTCCGTATTCTCGGCCACCCAACGGGCCGCCACATTCTCAAACGCGACCCTTTTCAATTCGACCTGGAGCGCGTCTTTGCCGCTGCCAAGAAGCATGGTGTCGTCTTGGAGCTTAATGGCAATCCCGAACGGCTCGACCTTTGCGACCGCCATGTGAAACTCGCGCGTGAGAAAGGAATGAAGATCATCATTTCAACGGATGCTCACCACCCCAACCATTTTGCTTTCATGCGCTATGGCGTGATCACCGCTCGCCGCGGTTGGATGGAGAAAAAAGATGTCTTGAACACCTATCCACCCCAAAAGCTGCTGGCATCGCTGCGCCCGCTGCCCAATTGAATTTCCGAACCGGAGCCTCATGAAATCAAACTCTTCCCTGCCTTCCGCCGTGGTCTTCGACATGGACGGCGTTCTCATCGACAGCAATCCATTTCACCTCGCCAAGTGGGTCGATCTGCTGAACCAGCACCGGATTCCCTTTGACTCCGAGGACCTGCCCAAGCAAATCCTGGGCAAACGAAACGACACGGCCTTCCGTTATTTTTTCGGTCCAGATATCACTCCCGAGGCCTGCCGCCAGTTGAGCGAAGAGCTGGAAGCGACGTTCCGCCGCGCCTTTAAGCCTCATGCCCGGCCTCTTCCCGGCCTCGAAACTCTTATCGAAGAATGCCACCGCGCAGGAATTCCCATGGCCGTCGCATCTTCCGCAATGGTTGCCAACATCGAATTTGTCGTAGACGCCCTCAAGTTCCGGCCATATTTCCAGCACATCGTAAGCGGAGATCACGTTTCGCATCCCAAACCCGACCCCGAGATTTATCTCAAGGCAGCCGAGCTCCTGCACCTTCCGCCCGAGGAGTGCGTCGCTTTTGAGGATTCGTTCGTTGGAGTCGAAGCCGCTCATCGCGCCGGCATGAAGTGTGTAGGAATTGCTTCCACTTTTCCTATCGAAGAACTTCGCGCCCAAACACCTGCGGTCCTTGTGGTGCGAAGCTTTGAGGAACTAACACTCGCTCGTTTGCGGAGATTGTTCAACGGGCAAACGTAAGCCAAACCAAAACGGGCGCCTGACGAGCCTTATGGCTCGGAGACTTTTCAAAGTTTTTCCATCCGGCTTCAGGAAGGTCCGAAGCGGAGGACAACCAGTGTGAGGTCGTCCGCCTGGGGCGCGGAGCCCACAAAATCCTGAACAGCGGAAACGACCTTCGAGCATAGATCCGTCTGGCCGCCGCACTTTTCCAGGAATTCCTTCAACCGCGCCTCTCCGAACAGCTCGTGATGCGAGTCCTGTGCTTCCGGCACGCCGTCAGAAAAGATCAGTACCTGATCGCCGTCGTGAAGCTTTCCGGTCTCTACCGCAAACTTGGCGTCGGCAAAGAGCCCCAGCGGAAAATTGGAAGACTCCAGATACTCCACTGATCCGTCGGTCCGCAAGACAAACGGTGAGTTGTGCCCCGCGTTGACGAAGGAAATGTTTCCGTTGCGGTCCAGAACTCCGTAGAAAATTGTCGCGAACATTTCGACGGGAGTTCGCTCGCAAAGAAAGTCGTTGACGCGGCGAAAGAGGTCTTTCAGATCCGGGTCTCCCGCGGCAACGGCCGCAAAGGCCCCTTGCAGCGTCGCAGCCATCATGGCGGCCGGTAATCCTTTTCCCGACACGTCAGCCACAGTGATGCCGAGGCGGTCCTCGCCCAGGTGGATGACGTCGTAGTAATCGCCTCCGACCGCCTGGCACGGCATGGTAATGGCCTGCAGTGAAAAGTAGTCGCTTCGGGGCAGCTCCCGAGGCAACAACCCCTGCTGAATATTTCGCGCCAGCGAGAATTGATACTGGATCTTTTCCTGCTCTCGCGTTAGCCGGAAGAGGCGTGCGTTCTCGATGACCGTGGCGCCTTCCACGGCGAAGGTTTGAAGGACTTGCCGGTCAAGGCCCGTTAAAGCTGTGGCGCGCGCGCGGCTGTCCAGATAGAGGACGCCCAGGATTTCCGGGGCCGTCTGCACCATCGTTTCGCCTGTCATCTCCATCATGGGGTGCTTTTGTAGGGGAACAACCACGAGGCCTCGCACACCGCCCGTGATGATGGCTGTGTCGTGTGCCGCGCGGCCGGTCGTTTCCTCTTCGAGCATCACCTCTTCACGGCCCGATTTCATCACACGCTGCACCGCCGAGCGCGAGTACTCGAGCGATTCGGTCTTGAGATAGATGCCGCTGCGCCCGCGCGCCAGGCGAAGACGAAGCTCACCGCCATCCTCGCGAAGAAACAGAAGCCCGCGCTCCGCGTCCGTCAATTGGATGGCGGAGTCCACCAACATGGTCAGAACTTCCTCAAGCGCCGGGGCCCGGTGAAGCATCTGCGCCATTTGCAGTAATAAACCCAGATGATGAAGTTGTGGCGCATGACCCTCCGCCGCCTTGCCGATTTTTTCGAGCAATTGCGGCAGAACGACCTGCTCGGCGACAAATGCCAGTTGGTAGGAATCCACCACACCCAGGCTGACCTGGTCGCCGGTCTTCAGGGGAGCGGAAGTCACCCGCTCGTTGTTGACATAGGTTCCGTGACGGCTTCCCAGGTCTTCAATAACGTAGCCCTGCTCGTTCTGGATGACTTTCGCGTGGTGACGGGAAATTCGACTGTCGAGCAAAACCAGGTCGTTGTCGCTCTGGCGGCCCAGTGTGAACGGCGTTCGCGCGATTTCCACTTCCCGATCGTTTCCTGCGGCGTCACGGACGAGCAGGTGTGGAAGACTTTCAGGCATCGAAGACTCTCCTTGGAAATGCGGGCCCAAGTATACCAGACACGCTGAGGCGAGCGCAGCCGAAGACGAATTTCCGGCGCGAGGCTCCTGAAAAAATGGCGTATCAATTCAACGCACGCATGAATCGCGTTGTTTGGGCTGGCCGCGCGCAAAAGCCATTGCAAAATCAACGGGTTTGAAGCATCATCGTTCGTTTCGATCAGCAACGATGGAGACGCCATAGTTCGCGGAGGAAACAAAAGTGGGCAAACAACCGGTCCAGATTGCGGAGCCCAAGGGAAAATTGGGGATCTTAATTCCCGGCATGGGAGCCGTGGCAACAACCTTTATTGCGGGCGTGGAAGCGATTCGGCGCGGCCAGGCGCGGCCCATCGGCTCGCTGACCCAAATGGGAACCATCCGATTGGGCAAGCGTACCGAAAAACACTCGCCCCTGATCAAGGATTTTCTCCCTTTGGCCGGTCTGGATGATTTGGTTTTCGGCGGCTGGGACCTTTTCAAAGACAACTGTTACGAGGCAGCGTGCAAAGCAGGAGTCCTGGAGCGCTCGCTACTCGACCCCATCAGGGATTTTCTGGAAGGCATTAAACCAATGCCGGCTGTCTTCGAGCAGAGCTTCGTGAAAAACCTGCACGGTGAAAACGTCAAGCGTGGCAAGACAAAGATGGAACTCGCCGAGCAGGTCATGGATGACATCAAGAAATTCAAAAAGAAGTCCGGCGCAACCCGCCTGGTGGTTGTGTGGTGCGGGTCGACGGAAGTTTTCCGGAAGCCCGTGGGGGTCCACGAGTCCCTTGCGGCATTCGAAAAGGGTCTTCGCTCGAACAGCCCTGAGATCGCTCCCAGCATGATTTACGCTTACGCCGCTCTTAGACTCGGCATCCCTTTCGCGAACGGGGCTCCCAACCTTACGGTAGACATCCCGGCGATGCTCGAGCTGGCGGCAAAAAACAAAGTGCCCATCTGCGGCAAGGACTTCAAGACCGGGCAGACCCTCCTGAAAACCATCATTGCGCCTGGACTGAAGGCGCGACTGCTCGGACT
>CAYZVR010000272.1:0-4791 GCA_964481715.1 uncultured Acidobacteriota bacterium
TCGCTGGCTGCGCCGACTTGGAGCGCCAGTTTCGCCAGAGCCTTTTCGAATTCGATGCGCGCGTTCTCGTCCAGATTCTCGGGGGCGGTGAGCCCGATGTGGACGTTGACATCGTCGGACAAAGTCGCGAGGCGGTAATCCCCGAAATAGAGCTTATCTCGAATGTCGCTTTTGGCCAGGCGCTCGCGAAAATCCTCGAGCGGCAGCCCGCAGACAAAATAAATCGCCCGCTGGCGCTCGATCGAGGTCTCGAGCCCGACCTGGATCTTCTTTCCTCGCGAGGCCGCGTATTCAAGCGCGGGCATTCCCCCCACAATGATTCCGCCTGCGCCATCCGCTTGGTTGCGATAATCCATGATGGTGACCGTATCGAGCAGGTCCGTCAGGTGCTCTCCGACGGTTTTCTCCGCACCGTTGAAATCAACCAGCAGGTCCTGTCGCTCGAGCACGCCGATCGGATAGAACCACGCCGGAACATCGCAGCTGAAACTCAGGCCCCGCGCCGCGCGCACTCGCTCGGCGCACTTCGCAATCATCTCCAAGAATTCCTTCAAGAGTTGCGGGCGATACTCGGGGTCAGCGTAACCGACCAGGGAATACGGCTCGACGTCAAAGTGCACGGCGTCGAACCGAGACTCGGGCGGGCTGCCGTGGTTAAACTCGATCACTGTATCGATGGCCGCGAGCGCTTGGGCGTGGTTTCCACGCGCCGCCCACTCCGGAGTGCCTCCCAGAGCGGCGGCCACCAGGCCCACTTTGTGCGCATGTCCCAAGAATTCTTGGTAGCGGCCGGGATTTTTCAAGTTGAAGCGCGGCGTTGGCCCGCTTTCATCAAGTTGAATCTCGACCGAAAGAAAAATTTCATGGACGCCTTGCTGCTTCGAGAATTCGAATAAACGAACGAGATCTTCCCGGTGAGCAGGGTCGAGAAGCGTCGAGGTGTTCCAAACCCACATCGCGCTGCCGTTTTTCGCGGGAGTTCCCGGTGTCGCAGCCCGGGAAGCAGGTGCTTCCGCCTCGCCACCCGAAGGCGCGGCGGTTTTGAAAGCGATGTCGTCTATATGAATCCGGATGTCACCCTTTTGGGCAAAAATAAAAGCCAGATTGAAAAGGCGCTCCGGGTTCAGTCCTTTGAAGTCGCGGAGCGGAATCAGGACTTCCTGCCATTCCGTCGAAGCTCCCTTGGGCAAATAATCGTGGAGCGACAGCGTGGGATTCGTATCCTCATGCTGTCGCCAGGTGTAGTCCTTGAGCGTGATGTCAAAATCCTCGCCACCCTTTTCTCCTTTGATCCAAAAACTGAGGAAGCGGTACGCGCTCGCGTCCACAAATCTCGGCGGAATCTCCGAACCCGCATAGAATTCAAACCAGACGCCGCAGAATCCCTCGGCTTCGCGATGCGCGGTGATGCGCAGGGAGTGCATGGACGCCGGCGGGTGTACGTTTGGGTCGAGATAAGACCTTGCCGTCGAGGGGCTGCGCTGAAAAACGTTATACTTCCCGCCCAGCGAATTGCTAAACGAATGATCGAAATCCCACACCCTGAGCTCTGGCGGCGATTGTTGCGCGCGGGCCGCCTGCCCCGCGAGAGTCAAAAGAAGCGGCGCGGCAATGAGCCAAGCGGACCATTTCCTCGACGAACGCCGCGCGCGGAGCGTTGGGCGAATCGTGCCGCCCACGCCGAACGGTGGGTGCGGACGATCATCCTCTCGAACTTGCGAAGCAGAGAAGATTCGGGCGATGGGATTTTCTTCGAGCGGCAAGAGTTCGCTCCGTTCCACGAGCCGCCTTATGCTAAGGGAAGATGAATGCGCGAGTCCAGCGCTTTCGAATTCGTCTGTGATGGACGGCGCGAAAACCCGGGGGAACTGCCGCGCCCAATCGCGAGGGCGACTCAGTCCAGAGCAGATTGCGTAAACTCCGCGAGCGCGGCGAGCGTACGCCGCGCCGCGCCAGAGTCGATGGCCTCAGAAGCTAACTGAGCACCTTCAAGAAAATCTCCGGCCTTCCCGGCCGCAACCAGCGCCGCTGACGTGTTTGCGAGCACCACATCACGATAAGGGCCTGCCTCGCCGGCAAGAACCCGCCTGATCAATTCCGCGTTGGTCGCTGCGTCGCCGCCTTCAAAGGCTCCCTCAGGAGAGCGCGGCAGCCCAAAATCCTCCGGCAACACTTCGCGGCCATGGATCGCGCCGTTATTCACTTCAGAAACAAGCGTCGGCCCGGTCGTCGAGATTTCGTCCACGCCGTCGTGCGCGGCAACCACAAACGCTCGCCGCGTCCCGACCGCCGCGAGCGCCTCGGCCATCATTTGAATTCTCGCCCGGTCGTATATGCCGACCAGTTGCACCGAAGCTCCCAGGGGATTCGTCAACGGCCCGAGAAGGTTGAAAACCGTTTTGGTTTTCATACTCCGGCGCGCGTTCATCACGTGCTTCATGGCCAGGTGGAGGTGCGGCGCAAAAAGGAACACGATGCCCGTTCGCTCGAGACAGGCGGGAATGCGAGTGAGGGGCAGAGTGAGCTTTACGCCCAAAGCTTCGAGCACGTCGGCGCTGCCGCAACGGCTGGAAATCGAGCGGTTGCCGTGCTTGGCCACCCGCACGCCCGCCGCTGCCGCAACAATCGCCGTCGCCGTCGAGACGTTGAAGGTTCCCCGGCCGTCGCCGCCCGTTCCACAAGTGTCGAGGAGCGGCTCGCCTCTCGAAATTACTTCGACTTTGACTCCCGCCTCGCGCAGGACGTCGGCCGCGCGCGCGCGCATCACCTCGGCAAAGCCCACCACTTCCTGTGCCGTCTCCCCTTTGTCGCGCAAGGCTGCGAGGAACCGGATGATTTCCGGGTCGGCGAGCGCCCCAGACAATAGTTCTTGCATGACCGCGCGCGCTTCCGCGCGGGTTAGGTCACCGCCCTTCTCAACTCTATCCGTTACTTCTTTGAGAGACATTTGCAAAAACCGTCCGCTCCCGACGCGCAGGCTGGCCCGCGCAATCCCTGGAACTACCGAGATAATTTCAAGAGGCGATACACTGCGTTCATTGCATTTTTAGGCCGGATTCCATATACTGCCAAGTTTCGCGAGCCAGTGAATTTATCATTGTAGCTCAAACTCTTGAGTCCGTCGTCGGTTGCTCATCCACGCTCTTGTAACGTGCGTCATTCCCGTGGGTCCCAACTGACGACTGACAACTGACCACTGACAGCTTCTCTCATGAAAGTCCACGAATACCAGGCCAAGCAAATCCTGGTCAAGTTCGGCGTCGCCATTCCACGCGGCGAAGTCGCTTACAGCCCGGAAGAGGCGCGCGCCGTGGCGGACCGCCTGGGCGGCGGCGCCGTCGTCGTCAAGGCGCAGATTCACGCCGGCGGCCGGGGCAAAGGCGGAGGCGTCAAGGTCGCGCGCGGCACGGACGAAGCCGAGCGGTTGGCGCGGGAAATCCTCGGCATGAAACTGGTGACGCACCAAACGGGTCCGGAAGGCCGCATCGTTCGCCGCCTCTTAATCGAAGAAGGATTGGACATTGCCCGGGAACTTTACCTGGGCCTTGTCCTCGATCGCGCTACGGCCCGGCCGGTTTTCATGGCCTCGAGCGAGGGCGGTGTGGAAATCGAAGTCGTCGCCGCCGAGCATCCTGAAAAAATCCTGAAAGAGTTCATTGACCCCGCCGTAGGCTTCCAGGCGTTTCAGGCGCGCAAGCTCGCTTTCGGACTTGGCCTCGACGCAAAGCTCGTCAGCGAAGCGACGAAGTTCTTTGCCAGCCTCTGCCGCGCCTTCGAATCAACCGACGCTTCGCTCGCTGAGATCAATCCGTTTGTCACGACGCGTGACGGCCGGCTGCTCGCGCTCGACGCCAAAATGAATTTTGACGACAACGCCCTTTACCGCCACCCGGACATCCGCGAGCTGCGCGACCTCGACGAAGAAGACCCGCTCGAGGTCAAGGCGTCGAATTTCAGCCTGAACTACATCCGCCTGGACGGCACCGTCGGCTGCATGGTAAACGGCGCCGGACTCGCCATGGCCACCATGGACATCATCCAGTACGCCGGCGGAAAGCCCGCAAACTTTTTGGACGTCGGCGGTGGCGCCAACGAAGAGCAGGTCAAGCACGGATTTGAAATCATCCTGAGCGACCCGAACGTGCGCGCCGTGCTCATCAACATTTTCGGCGGCATCATGCGCTGCGACATTGTGGCGAACGGCGTGGTGGCGGCTGCGAAGAGCCTGGGCATCAAAGTTCCCGTCGTCGTGCGCCTCGAAGGCACGAACGTCGAGCTGGGCCGGAAAATCCTGAGCGAGTCAGGGCTGAATTTTACCGTAGCGAACGGAATGAAAGACGCCG
The DNA here is from genome assembly GCA_964481715.1 of uncultured Acidobacteriota bacterium. Taxonomy (GTDB): domain Bacteria; phylum Acidobacteriota; class Terriglobia; order UBA7540; family UBA7540; genus JAHEKS01. The sequence continues at coordinate 4,344 of CAYZVR010000272.1, forward strand.
CTGAGAAAGTGGTCGGACTGGCGAAATCCTAGGCATGGCCATTTTAGTTGACGAAAACACGCGCCTCCTCGTCCAGGGAATTACCGGACGCGAGGGTGCATTCCACACCGAGCAGGCCATCGCCTACGGAACCAAAATCGTTGCCGGCGTGACGCCCGGCAAGGGTGGCACGAAAATTCACGACGTGCCGGTGTTCAATACCGTTCGCGACGCCGTGGAAAAAACCGGCGCCAACGCCTCGGTGATTTTTGTCCCGCCGCCCTTCGCCGCCGACGCCATCATGGAAGCGGCGGAAGCGGAGCTACCGCTCGTTGTCGCCATCACCGAGGGCATTCCGGCGCTCGACATGGTGCGCGTCAAACAATTTCTTTCCGGCAAAAACACGCGCCTTATCGGCCCGAACTGTCCCGGCATCATTTCGCCGGGGAAGTGCAAAGTCGGCATCATG
>CAYZVR010000273.1:0-4765 GCA_964481715.1 uncultured Acidobacteriota bacterium
ACCCAACAAAGGGCGGCTGGGGGCTAATGCCATCCTTGCCGTCTCGATGGCGGTTTGTCGCGCCGCGGCGCGCTCGGCGCATTTGCCCCTCTACCGCTATCTGGGAGGGCTCTCGGCGCGCCGCCTGCCCGTTCCGATGATGAACATCCTGAACGGCGGGGTGCACGCGGACAACACCGTGGACTTCCAGGAATTCATGATCATGCCGGTGGGCGCGGAGAGCTTTGCGCAGGCGCTGCGCATGGGCGTTGAGACCTTTCACACGCTGAAGAAAGTTCTCAAGGATCGCGGCTACTCGACCTCGGTGGGCGACGAGGGTGGCTTTGCCCCCAGCCTCAAGTCGAACGTTGAGGCCATCGAGCTGATTCTTGAAGCCATCGAGGCGGCGGGCTTTTCTGCCGGCCAGGACATCTGCCTGGCGCTTGACCCGGCGTCGAGCGAATTGTATCAGGAAGGGAAGTACGTCTTCTTCAAGTCGGATAAGTCGAAGAAGTCGGCCGACGAGATGATCCGGCTCTATGCTGACTGGGTTCGCCAGTATCCCATCCTGAGCATTGAGGATGGTCTCGCGCAGGACGACTGGGAGGGCTGGAAGAAACTGACCGACGAGCTGGGCGAGCGGATTCAACTGGTCGGCGACGATCTGTTCGTGACCAACACCGAAAGGCTGGAGCAGGGCATCGAAGAGGGCGTCGCAAATTCTATTTTGATCAAATTGAATCAGATCGGAACCGTCACGGAAACCATCGAAGCCGTGGAGCTTGCCAAGCGCAGCTCTTATACGGCGGTTGTCTCCCATCGCTCGGGCGAAACCGAAGATGCCTTCATTGCCGACTTCGCCGTGGGGCTTGCGACCGGACAAATCAAAACCGGCTCGGCCAGCCGCACCGACCGCATCGCTAAGTACAACCAGTTGCTGCGCATCGAAGAAGAGCTGGGCGAATCGGCGGAATTCCCCGGCAAGGCGGCGGTCAACTGCGCATAGGTGTCGTGCCCAGCGCGCCGGCTGTGCCTGCCGAATAATCTATGCCGTACGAGTTGGTCATCAGCGAGGAAGCCCGCGAACAATTGCGGGCGCTTCCCAAACCGATTCGAAAGGTCATCGGCCGGCGTCTTGACGCCCTGCAGAAAGATTTCTCCGGCGACATCAAGAAATTGACGGCAAGGGAGCATAAGTACAGACTCCGGGTCGGCTCGTACAGAGTATTGTTCCAACTGGAGGGATCAAGGATATTTGTATATGCTGCCAAGCAGAGGAAGGACGCGTATGAATAAGTCGGCCGTACACCGAAGGACAAAAAGGATTACTGTGGGCCAGGTTCGCGAAGAGCTTCGACGTTTGCGCAGCAGGGTGGAAGACTTAGAAGACCTTCGTGACCTCAATGCCGCCATTGAGCGCAATGCTGGCAAGCCCGGAATGCCCTGGACCGACGTGAAGAAAGAAGTCGGATTGTAGGCTCAGGAAGGTCGAAGGCCTCCTCGTCCCCACGCAACAATCTTCCAACTGCCGCCTACGCGAGCTCACTCCGGCGCATCCAAACGAGCAGAGGGTTGGTAGCCGTGGAGACATGTGGCTTTGACTCGCACCGACCCCTGTGGGATAATTCAATAGAAATCTGCGGAAGGGCACACTAAAACATGGCAACGATCGGTAAGAAATTCGGGGCTGGCATCAGCCTTTTTTTATTTGGCGCAGGAATCCTCTTCGGCGCTCAGAACGCCGCTCCCCAAGCGCCTGAGGCGAGCCAGGAGCAGGCCTCCGCCGCCCTGCCGGACCACGCCCAAGCCTATTACCATTACATGCTGGCGCGACGCTACCGCGAGTTGGCGGGGATTTATAACCGCAGTGAATTTGTGGACCGAGCGATATCCGAATACAAGCTGGCGATGGAGGCGGACTCCGGCTCTCTCTTCCTGCGCGTTGAGCTTGCCGAACTCTACTGGCGCACGGGCCGAGTTGACGACGCAGTTCGTGAAGCAGAAGCCGTCCTGAAAATCAATTCCAACAATGCCGATGCCCATAAACTGCTGGGGCATATTCATCTGCGCAATCTGAGCCAGGCGCAGCCCGACAAGGCTGCCAAAGACAGCTTGGCCAAGGCCATCGAGCACTTTGAAGCTCTGGTTCAGATCGACCCTGCCGACGCGGACTCTTACGTTATCCTGGGCCGCCTTTACAAACTGAATAATCAGGGCGAAAAGGCCGAAAACGCCTTCAAAAAAGTGCTGAACGGCGATCCGAGCTCGCGTGACGCGCTGCTCAGCCTGGGACAGTTGTATATCGACGAGGGCGAATACGACGAGGCGATCGACCTGATCCTCAAAGTCCCCGAGGACGAAATGGATACCGGTCTTCTGGGCATGTTGGCATACGCCTATGGCCAGAATCACGATCTCGACAAGGCCTCGGAGACTTTTGAAAAAGCCCTGGCTGAGGATTCGGACAATCAGGAGCTTCGCCGTTCGTACGCGGATGTGCTGATGGCAGGGGGGCGCCCAGACGCCGCGCGCGAACAGTTAAAGAAAATTCTCGAGTCGGACCCGCAGGATGGGGCAACTTTTCTTCGACTGGGCCAGCTCGACCGCCAGGTTGGAAAGTTCGATCAGGCGCGGCAGGAACTCGAGCGGGCTCGCACCCTGTTGCCCGATAATCCCGAGGTCCCTTACCAGCAGGCGCTGCTCGAAGACTCGGTCGGCAATCAGGACAAGGCCGTCGAAATCGTTCAGGGTCTCATCAAAAAAGCCGAGAATCCTGACGGAAAATACACCCTCGGCGAGGCGAACAACCGGGCGATTTTCCTCGAACGCCTGGGAATGATTTACCGTTCGCAAGAGAAATATGAACAGGCCCTGGCGACCTTCAAGCAGATCGTGGCGCTTGGCCAGAGCCAGGCCCCGCGCGGCGAGGGCTTGATCATCGAAACCCTGCGGCTGAATCACCAGCCCACCGAAGCGCTGAAGCGCGTCGAAGAAGCGGTGCGGCAATATCCCGAGGACCGCTCGCTCAAAATGCTCCAGGCGTCGCTGCTCGGCGAGCAGGGACAGGTCGACCAGGCCATTCAGCAGCTTCAGAGCCTTTTGAACGACACTCCCGCCGACCGCGAAACGCAACTCGTCATCGCGCAGATTTTCTCCCAGGCCAAGCGCTTTCCGGAAGCCGAAGCGGCCGCTCAAAAGGCCCTGGCGCTCAGTCCGCAACCGGACGATCAAGTCCGCGTGCTGTTCATCCTGGGCTCGATTTACGAGCGCGAAAAAAAATTCGATCTGGCCGAACAACAGTTTCGGAAGGTTCTCGCGTTCGACCCGCTGAACAGCGCGGCGGCGAACTATCTCGGTTACATGCTGGCGGACCGTGGAGTGCGCCTGGAAGAATCAGTCAAGTATATTCAAAAGGCGCTCGAAATCGACCCGAATAACGGCGCCTACCTCGACAGCCTGGGATGGGCCTACTTCAAGATGAACCGGCTGGACCTGGCGGAAATCAATCTGGAAAAGGCCGCGCGGCTGATTTCAAGCGATCCCACCATTCACGAGCACCTGGGGCGCGTGTACTTGCAGTCAGGCAAGAAGCGCCAGGCGGAGCAGGAATGGGAGCGCGCGCTCGAGGCGTGGCCCCGTTCGTCGGGGGGCGACTTCGACGCCGATCAGGCGGAAAAGCTCCGCAAAGACCTCGACCAGTTGAGGCTGAGTTTGGCCCAGGAAAAACCGTCCCGGCACTAGGTTTCAGTTTTCGATTTGCGCATGGCAATCCCGCTCTGAAATTCCACACCTGAAGATCGAAGTCTTGAAGCACACGATCCGCCTCCGCGCCTTCGCCAAGGTCAACCTCGGGCTGAAAATTCTCGGCAAGCGGCCCGACGGTTATCACGAGATCCGCACCGTTTATCAGACCCTGGCGCTCCACGACCGGCTGAGCATTTCTCTCCGCGATCGGTCATCCGAAATCACGGTCGAGTGCGACGATCCGAAAATCCCCGGGGGCCGCGCGAACCTCGTCACTCGAGCCTGTGAGAGTTGGCGGCGCGCGCGGAAGTTCCGTGCAGGGATTCACGTGCACCTGGAAAAGAGAATTCCCGCCGGGTCGGGACTGGGAGGAGCGAGTGCCGACGCGGCAGCGGCCCTTCTCGGTCTGGAACGCCTGACGGGTAACCGCCTGGGTCTGGAGGCGCGGATGCGCCTCGCCGCTCAACTTGGTTCGGACGTGCCGCTGTTCCTCTGGGGCGGGCGCGTGCTTGGGTGCGGGCGCGGTGAAGAGGTCTACCCCATGCAGGATTTCCCGGCGCGAGATTGCCTGGTGATTTTTCCAGGATTCGGCGTTTTGACGGCGGAGGTTTATCGCGAGGCGGGCCGCAAAGCCAGTTTGCGGTTGACAGGGAAAAGAAAGGGCCCTAACATTGATTCTTTTGGCGCGTGGTCACATCTATCCCTGGAAGATTGGGGACCGGCCGAAAACGACTTCGAGCAAGTCGTCTTCGCGAGGTGGCCAGAGCTGGCGAGCTTGAAACGCCGGCTCATCCGGGCCGGAGCCGAAACAGCCTCCTTGACGGGAAGCGGTTCAGCCGTTTTCGCCGTCTTTGTTTCCGCTCGCAGACTCCTCAGCGCCTCGAAACTCGTCCCTGCAGGGTGGCAGAAATTCAGGACACGAACCCTACCTCGGGCTGAATACGAAAGCCGGATGTTTGCCTAAGCCTGCCAGCCGCAGGCAGGGATTGGGAGGTCGTCCAGTGGTAGGACACATGCCTTTGGAGCATGGAACCCTGGTTCG
>CAYZVR010000274.1:0-4764 GCA_964481715.1 uncultured Acidobacteriota bacterium
GTCAACGAATAGAGTGCCGTCCGTTCCGTGGAATTCAATCCCATAGCCTTTGCCATACATCGAATTGCCGTTGTCCCAGCGATTTTCGTAGGTGCAGATGAAGCCGGGATATTCAAACGTGACCTGAAGGGTGTCCGGGGCGTCGGCGTTGTCCTGAATACAAAACTTTGCGCCGGACGCCGTGACGGCGTTCGGAGCGTCAACTTTCATCGCCCACTGCACGATGTCGAGCAGGTGAACTCCCCAGTCGGTCATGAAGCCGCCCGCGTAGTCCCAAAAGTATCGGAAGGTGGACCAGCGATCGCCCACGCCGAAGCGATTCGAGTTGAAAGGTGCCTTGGGAGCAGGACCGAGCCAAAGGTCCCAATCGAGATCCGCGGGTGGATCGGAATCGGGCGGGTTGCCGATCCCTTCGGGATAATTGTTATCGTAATTCCAGGTCCGCACAAAAGTGACTTTTCCGATCATCCCTTGCTGAACCGCGTGGACTGCCTTTTGAAAATGAATTCCCGAACGCTGTTGCGTGCCAACCTGAACCACCCGGTTGTATTTTCGTGCCGCTTCAACCATCCGTCTTCCTTCTTCGAGGGTAGTTGAAATGGGTTTCTCCACGTAGACGTCTTTGCCGGCCTTGCACGCTTCGACCGTCATTAGGGCGTGCCAGTGGTCCGGCGTGGCGACGATGACCGCGTCAATGTCGGTGCGGTCGAGAATCTCACGGAAATCTTTGCAGGATTTTGCCGTGCCCCCGCTGGACTTCATTCCTTTATCGAGGTTGGGTCCATAAACGTCGCACACAATTGCGATTTCGACGTCGGGCTGCTTGGTAAAATCTTCCAGATTTTCGACACCCATGCGGCCCGTGCCGATCACCCCCACTACAATTTTGTCGCTCGCGGCGAAGGCATTTCCGATGGGAGCGAGACCCGAAAACGCCAGTCCGGTGCTTGCCGAAGTGACAGCGGCGCGGCGGATAAAATCCCTTCGAGTTATTTCATGACTCATGAGGTTTTCCTCTCTTTCGCGAAAGATTTGCGAATGAAGAGTGCGGGTCCACGGTCTTAATTATCACAGGTGTCTGCGTTAACAAAGAAAAAATCGGATTGGCGCTGCTGGATGATACGGGTGGCGGTCGTGCTGAGTTTGTGATTGAATCGGGCCTTTTCTAAGCATCCATTGGCGGACTTGCCCGCTCGCGCCGGAATCCCTCGCGAGTTCAATCGCGCCTGTGGCCAGGAATCACGCGCCGTCACTCACGAGTCCACGCTTGTCCGCGCTTCCTTCCAAAGGGCGATGTAGGGCTTCAGATCGTCCATCATTTGCCGGAACTGATTGAGGTCGAGCGATTGCGCTCCGTCGCTCATGGCCTTTTCCGGGCAGGGATGGACTTCCACCAGCAGTCCGTCCACGCCGATCGCCACCGCCGCGCGGGCCAGAGCGGGGACCAGGCCGCGCTTACCGGTCGCATGGCTCGGATCGAGGACGACCGGCAGATGCGTCAGCTCGTTCAGGACCGGCACGGCGGAGATGTCGCAAGTGTTGCGCGTGGCAACCTCGAAAGTCCGAATCCCGCGCTCGCAGAGGATGATGTTAGGGTTGCCGTGCGCGGTGATGTATTCGGCGGACATCAGCAACTCTTTGATGGTCGAGCTCATGCCGCGTTTCAACAGCACCGGCCGCGGGCACTTGCCCAGCGCTTTGAGCAGCGCAAAGTTCTGCATGTTACGCGCCCCCACCTGCATGATGTTGGCGTATTCGGCCACCAGTTCCACGTCGCTGTCGCTCATCACTTCGGTCACGATGGCGAGGCCCGTCGCCTTCCTCGCCTTGTCGAGCAGCTTCAGACCTTCAAGCTCCAACCCCTGGAAGTCGTAGGGTGAGGTTCGGGGTTTGAAAGCGCCGCCGCGCAGAATCTTGCCGCCCGCCGCCGCGACGCCTTGCGCTGATTCCATGATTTGCTTTTCGCTCTCGACCGAGCACGGACCCGCCATCATTACGAATTCGTCTCCGCCGATTTCCACTCCGTTGACAGGGATTCGCGTCCGTTCTTTCTTGAATTCCCGGCTGACGAATTTGTAGGGAGAGGAAATGCGCACGGCGCTCTCAACGCCGGGCGAGGCTTCAAGCGATTCGAGGCACGCCGTGACGTCACCGACGCCGACCGCGCCGATGACCACGCGTTGCTCGCCCTGGATGGAGTGCACCTTGTACCCGAACTCGCGGATGCGCTCGCAAACGTGCTCGATTTGTTCTTTCGTCGCGTCCAGTTTCATGGAGATGATCATGGTCTTTCCCCTCCCCAATAAAAAAGCCCACTCGTTTCGAGTGGGCTGGCCTTTCAAAATCCCTTTTTACGTTCAGACCAACGCCACTCTACCGGCTGGGACTAAAGCCCCAGAACCAGTAAAAACGAGACGCGTTGGCGTAGGTCCGAACCATGAGACGCGAAGTATAGCTAAGTATTTTCTCTTGTGCAAGTCACTCCTTGGGGAAGCGGTGACACTTAACAAATTCTTCAAAAAAAACGATATTGTATCTGTCGATTTCGCTGCTCCTCGTTCGACGTGTAAGTAGAGCCTAGGTTCAGCCCGTCAGCCGACGGGCCGGAAGCCAGGCTCCAAACCCGAAACCAGAAGGAGATGTGACAATGCGATTCATGGTGTTGGTAAAGGCGGACAAGAACTCGGAGGCGGGCGTCCTCCCGGACAAGAAGATCCTGACCGAAATGGGGAGGTTCAACGAAGAACTGGTGAAGGCCGGCGTGACGCTAGCGGGCGAGGGGCTCCACCCGACCTCGAAGGGCGCGCGCGTCAAGTTTGCTGGAGGGAAGCGCACCGTCACTGACGGGCCCTTCACCGAGTCGAAGGAGCTGGTCGCCGGGTTCTGGCTGTGGCAGGTGCGGTCGAAGCAAGAGGCGATCGAGTGGCTGAAGCGCGCCCCCTTTGACCAGACCGAGGTCGAGATTCGCCAGGTGTTCGAGGCCGAAGACTTCGGCGAGGCGTTCACTCCCGACCTGAGGGAACAGGAGGAGCGCCTGCGCAAACGGGCGTCCTCGAAAAAATAGGTGTGACGCAGGTGTCGAATTCGTGGGCTCTCGTTCGACGCAGAAGTTGAAGGAGACAAAATCATGATGCCGAGAAGAAGTTTCATCGCCACCATCGCCGCCGGGATCATCCTGGCCGCGTCAACCCTTGGTTTCGCTCAGACAGGCACGACAACGGCCCTGAAAACCGGCTACGCTCAAGTGAATGGCCTCAAGCTCTATTACGAAATCCGCGGCGCCGGAGAACCGCTGATCCTGCTGCACGGCGGGCTGGGTGCGATCGAAATGCTTGGCGATATTCTGCCCTTGCTCGCGAGGACTCGGCAGGTGATTGCTGTGGATTTGCAGGCCCACGGGCGCACCGCCGATATCGACCGCCCGCTGAGCTTTGAGGCGATGGCCGACGACATCGCCGCGCTGATGAAGGTTCTCGGAATCGAAAAGGCCGACGTGATGGGTTATTCGCTCGGCGGCGGCGTCGCCTTGCGAACGACCATCCGTCATCCCACCCTCATCAGGAAGCTGGTGGTCGTCTCGATTCCTTTTAAGCGCGATGGATGGTACCCCGAGATTCTCGCGGCAATGGCGCAGGTAGGTCCAGGCGCCGCTGACTCGATGAAGCAGAGTCCGATGTACCAGCTTTATGCTCGCATTGCGCCCAGGCCGGCAGACTGGCCGGTGCTGCTCACCAAGATCGGCGAGTTGCTGAGGAAGGACTATGACTGGTCGAATGACGTGGCGGCGATCAAAGCGCCCACGATGCTGGTGTTTGGTGATGCCGACGCCGTCCGTCCCGAACACGTCGTGCAGTTCTTCCAGCTCCTTGGCGGCGGGAAAAAAGACGGCGGCTGGGATGGATCGGGAATATCCAATACCCGCCTCGCCATTTTGCCGGGCCTGACGCATTACAACATCTTCTCGTCGCCGGCGCTGGCATCGACCGTCACGCCGTTCCTCGACGCGCCCATGCCGGGCGCCAAGTGATGCGGGCGATTGCGGCGTGTCGATTTCGCCGCTCGTCGTTCGACGTGTAAGTAGAGCCTGGGTTCAGCCGGTTGAGACTGTCCGGAATCCCGGCTCCAACTCAAATCAAAAGGGAGGCAATACAATGCGATTCATGATGATGGTCAAAACCGCCGAGAGGTCGGGCCCTCCGCCCAAGGAACTCATGGACGAGATAGGGAAACTTAGCGAGGAGGCGAGCAAAACCGGCGCGATGATCGCAAGCGGCGGGCTCGCCCCGACCGCGACGAGCACGCGCGTCCGGCTTTCTCGAGGGCAAGTATCCGCGATCGATGGGCCCTTCACTGAGGCGAAGGAAGTCGTTGGCGGCTTTGCGATCTTTGAGTTGAAGTCCAAAAAAGAGGCCATCGAATCGGCTTTGCTCTTCATGGAACTTCACAAGAAACACTGGCCGGGCTGGGAGGGCGAAACCGAGGTTCGCCAAATCTTCGGGCCGGAAGATTTCCCTCCCCAGCCATAGCAGCCCTTGCGCGTCACGATGGCAACGAACAATAGACCGTGGCGTGCTTCAGTCTTGCACCCGCGGATTGAAGATGATGTGATGGGTAGCTGTGTCGTCCTCGGATACCCATCGCGTCATCGACGCGGTCTGGAGAATCGAATCCGCCAGGCTCATTGCCGGTCTCGCGCGGGTTGTACATGATGTCGGCCTTGCCGAGGATCTCGCCCACGATGCTCTTGTCGCGGCCCTCGAACAG
>CAYZVR010000275.1:0-4738 GCA_964481715.1 uncultured Acidobacteriota bacterium
GTCTGTCAACTGGATAGCTGCTGTAACAGACCTTGAAGTGACGTTGTTCTTCCTGCTTACCTTCTGGTTTTTCCTGCAAGTACCACGGCCCGAAGGGAAACGCTCGGAATGGGCCATTTTGGCGACGGCGGCGAGTTATGTGCTGACCATATTCTCAAAAGAACAGGCGCTGATGCTCCCTGCGCTGGCAACCGTCTATGAACACTATTTTCGCCAGGATCGCCACGGGACAACTTTCCTGCAAAAAGTGTCACGATATGCTGTCTTGTGGCTGCTTAGCGTTGCCTATCTTTTGTTTCGTGTGCGTATGTTCGGCTCATTTGCGCCGATCGTTGGGCATGCTGACGTCACTCGCTACGAGGCTTTTCTCTCGGGTTTCGGTCTGGCGGGCCAATATATCTGGGAACTGTTCTGGCCGGTGCGCCTCTGCGCCTACTATACCTTCCACGCCAGCACGACCTTGATGGACCCGCCGGTTTTAGGCGGAATGGCCGCATTGGCAGCCTGTGCGGGCGTGTCTGCATTCTTATGGAAGCGCGAGCGCCTGGTTTCATTTGGAATGGTGTGGTTCTTCGCTACGCTGGCTCCGGTGCTCAATGTCCGCATGCTGGCTTCTGACAACGTTTTCGCCGAACGCTACATTTACTTGCCATCTGTTGGCTTCTGCTGGCTCGTAGCTTTTGCCGGGATCCAAATGTGGAACCGAGTCGCCGACCGCAATAGAATCTGGCGCTGGTTGCTGGTAGGGGCCGCGGTCATCATTGCCGTCTTCTTCGCGCTGCGGATCGTCACCCGGAATCGCGATTGGCGGAACGAAGTCGTGTTTTATACAACCATACTGGCCGCTGCGCCCGACGCAGTGACCACCCATAACAACTTGGGCGGAATTTATTGGAATCGCGGCGATGTGGACGCCGCGGAACGCGAGTGGCGAACGGCGCTCGAATTGGCCCCTACCAGCCCGACCATTCTTAATAACCTCGGACTCGTTTACGAAAAAAGGAACCAAACCACGAAAGCGATCGAGTATTACAAGGACTCGATCCGTGCAAAACCTGTTTTCGCGGATCCGCATCTCAACTTGGGGATCCTCTATCACAAGATGGGATCCAGAACAGAAGCGGAATTGCAATATCGCGCTGCAATGGGCCTTGCGCCCTTGAACGTCCATATTCGGAACCGCCTTGGGATTCTTTATTTCGAGGAGGGGCGAATCCAGGAAGCCGAAAAGCAATTTGCCACCTCGGCATCTATCGCCCCGAACGTCGTCGCCTATGACGCGCTGGGTGAGATTCTGATGGAGCGCGGCGCTGTGGGCCCCGCCGCAGAGCTGTTCCAACGCTCTTTAGGGCTGAACCTTATGGATACTCGAGCAAGAATGAATCTTGCAAGAATCCTTGTCGCGGCCGGCCGAAGGCAAGATGCCATTCAGCAATACCAGGCCATATTAAAATACGATCCGCAGAATGACGACGCGCGAAACGGCTTGAAGGCGGCGCTTCCACCTTCTGTTCCCAATCCCAATGGGCAAAACCACTAACCATCACTTCCTTCGTCAAAGGCCTTACCATCCGAACCGCGCACGGTGTTGGGTCGTTGTGGCGTTTGCCGTCGCGGCGATTCTGCCGATAAGGGTGCTTTCCGCCGATATCACTGTCGAGGACTACGTCCGCCAGTTGGAGTCCAGTTATAAAGGAGTTCAGTCTTTAAGGGCTGACTTTACGCAGTCTTATGAATGGGGAGACCGCACACGCGTCGAAACGGGGACGGTGACTTTCGCGCGCGGCGGGCGAATGCGGTGGGAATACCGGGACCCGCAGGAAAAGCTGTTCCTGTCGGATGGAAAGCAAGTCTTTTTGTACGTGCCGGAGTCCAGACAATTGACCCGTTCCACAGCCAAGTCTGCGGAAGACATCAGAGTTCCTTTTCGATTACTTCTCTCGCGGCTCGATTTGCACAAAGTATTCGATAAAATCGAATTTGCCGAAGGCGTCGTTGAAGCGCAGCCCGGCGATCGGGTCTTGCGCGCTCTCCCCAAGCACGGAGACGACTCGGGGATTCACGAAGTCTTCATGGAAATAACTCCTCAGTTCGATATCCGGCGGCTTGTGGTGGTTTACGCCGACCGCAGCCGCATGAACTTCACGTTCTCGGACACCGAGAAAAACGTTCGCGCCAGTCCCGCGCTCTTTCAATTCAGCCCGCCTCCCGGGACAGAGGTCATTGATCAAAAGTAGAGAGGTGTGCTGCAGAGAAGAAGGGAGTGCTTCATTCGCTCTCGAGTTGCGATGAAACGCCTGGCGCTGAATAACTGGAACCGAGGACGTACCTTTCAAGTGCACGAGCGACGCCATCTTCATCGTTAGAGGGCGTCTCCACCCAGCCGTCGCGCGCAAGCCCAGGCGTGCTGTTAGCCATCACCACCGGGCGGCCGGAAAACTGAAGCATTTCGAGGTCGTTGAAATTGTCGCCGATGGCCATCACATCCGCGGCGGGAATCCCCAATCGCTCCGCCCAAGTGGCCACTGCATAACCCTTCGTGCAACCGCTGCTCATGACATCCAGAATGGACAAATTGCGGGCGAGGTATTTTGTCCACGTCAGGTGGAAGTCGAGCGGCTGAAAAGTCGCGCGCAGAAAAGGCTCAATCGGCCCGACGCGGTCGGGGGGCCCGCCAAACATAAGTTGAATAGGGTCGGTCGTCAGGCAAGCCACTAAATCGGGGATTTGGAGCAAATGCTCCGGGCTATGAGTCAAATACCATCCGAGCGGACCTTCGGGCACGGCTCCGTGCTCCATCATCACTTGTCCCCGGCCGGCTGCGTCGAATATGACCACCGCGTAGATGCGAAACTCGCACGTCGCTTGGAGCACGCGTCGTGCGGTCTCACGCGGAAGAAAACTACGATGCAGGATTTCACCCGAGGCTGAGCGAATCATGGCGCCGTTCGACGTGATCAAGGTCACGGGTATCCCAAGATTGCCGATCACCTTTTGGGCCGACTGATATCGGCGGCCCGTCACCACGACGATTTGGACTCCCCGATGCGCGACCTCAATCAGGGCCTGCCGATTGGCGGGAGAAATGGTCGAACGGCTATCCAGTAGCGTCCCGTCAAGGTCAATGGCCACCAAGCGAATGGGCATTGCGTGAAAATTCTAGCATAGGCGTCTCGTCATTCAATCAATGTCCGCCGCGCGTTGACCGCCCGTCGTCTTCTCGGTTAGACTGCAAATTTCATGTGCCAACTGGCTTTCCTGGAGTGCACGCGCTGTTTGAAACAATTTAAGACCGGGAAGGTTTACGAGCTCTGGTGGTAGGGTATGAAACCATAGTTTTGTTTCTCACTGCCACGGGTTATAAATACACGGAAGCTCTTGAAGGCCTGATCGCAAGCGCCCGGGCGTAGACAGCATGGGAAAAACAGAACGCCTCTACTATACCGATTGTTACTTGCAGGAGTTCGAAGCTCGAGTTTTGGCAGTGGAGCCCGCCCAAATCGGATTTCGCGTTCTTCTCGATCGCACGGCCTTTTACCCCGATTCGGGCGGGCAGCCGTCAGACCGAGGAACCCTCAGCGGGATACCCGTTCTCGACGTTTTGGACGAAGGAGATGCCGTCGCGCACCTGGTTGAAGCCAAGCCCCAAGGAGAGCAGGTGAAAGGCGTTATCGACTGGGCGCGGCGCTTTGACCACATGCAGCAGCATACGGGCCAGCACGTGCTCTCAGCATCTTTCGAGCGCGTCGGAAACTATAAGACCGTTTCCTTCCACCTCGGGGCTGAGGCTTCCTCCATCGACCTCGATTCGGACCGCCTCGCCGAGCGGCAATTGGAGGAAGCGGAGGAATTAGCCAATCGTATCGTCTTCGAAAACCGCGCCGTGAGCATCTCATTTCGTCCTGCAAGGGAAGCAAACCTGATGGGACTCCGCAAGGTGACATCGCGGGAGGGGGATATTCGACTGGTGACTGTTGAGAATTGCGATCTGACGGCGTGTGGCGGGACGCACGTTTCCAGTACGGGCGCCATCGGTCTTATCGCAGTACGCAAATCCGAACGCATGAAAGGCCTCACGCGCGTCGAGTTTCTTTGCGGTGGCCGGGCGCTCCGCGCGGCTCGCCGTGACTTCAAAATACTGGAAGCGGCCGCTCGGATGTTTTCAGGGTCGCCTGCCGACCTGCCTTTGCTTATTACCAAACAATCGGAGGAGCTTCGTCGCGCCCTGCGAGACCGTGAAATCCTCGCCGAGAGACTGGCGGGATACGAGGCGCTCGAGCTTCGCAATCAAGCAAGTGAACGAAACGGCCGTAGAGTGGTCCGCCAAATCGTCCGCGCCGGGAGCGCTGTAGGAGGCAATATGTTGGCGCATGCCCTCACCGGAATACCCGGAACTGTCGCCTTGATCGGCGAAGAAGGGGACTCCGCCCGGCTTTACTTTGGGCAATCCGCAGGGGGTCCCTCAAACATGGTAGCGCTCCTCAAAAAGACGCTTGCTGAGACCGGCGGAAAAGGTGGCGGCGCTCGCGATTTCGCGCAGGGCGGAAGCCTGAGCACGGATAAGCTCGAGAAGGCCCTGTCTCTCGCCGAACGGCTGCTGGATGAGTAGAGATCTGGCTGGTGTCATCGCCACAAGACCCGCGAGAATTGCCGCTTCCGACGACTCATGTTATATTCAACAAGGGTTTAAGCAAGTCCCGGGGCGCGTAGCTCAGTTGGGAGAGCGCGGCGTTCGCAA
>CAYZVR010000276.1:0-4727 GCA_964481715.1 uncultured Acidobacteriota bacterium
CACCGACGCGCGCCGGGCGTTTCCGTGCTTCGACGAGCCGGCCCTTAAGGCTACCTTCGCGGTGACGCTTGTTGTGAATCAAGGTGACACGGCGATTTCGAATGGCAAGATTGTGTCCGACACTCCGGAACCGGGCGAAGGCAAGCACACTCTCAATTTTTCAGCGACTCCCAAGATGTCCTCCTACCTCCTGGCGATGGCGGTTGGTGATTTCGAGTGCGTTGAGGGCAGTGCCGACGAGGTTCCGATTCGGGTCTGCGCTACGCCCGACAAAAAACATCTCGGCGGCTTCGCGCTGGAATCGGCGGAGCACATTCTTGGTTATTACGATCGCTACTACGGGATCAAATATCCGTTTGAAAAGCTCGATCTGGTCGCTGTGCCTGACTTTGCGGCAGGCGCCATGGAAAATACTGCGGCGATTTTCTACCGCGAGGGCCTGCTGTTGATTGACGATCAACACTCTTCCGTCCGCGCTCACCAAAATGTTGCGAGCGTTCTGGCGCATGAAATTGCCCACATGTGGTTTGGCGATTTGGTGACCATGAATTGGTGGAACGACCTCTGGCTGAACGAAGGCTTCGCAACCTGGATGGCGCCCAAGGCGGTTGAGTCGTGGAAGCCGGAATGGAATCCGGGAGTGGAGGCAGTCCAGGAAACCGCGGGCGCCCTTTACACGGATTCGTTCGCGGCCACGCACGCCATCCGCACGGGTGCAAACACGCCGGAAGAAATTCTGGAACTTGCCGATTCCATCACCTACGGCAAAGCCGCGGACGTGCTTCGCATGGTGGAGGCTTACGTCGGTGAGGAAGTTTTCCGGAAGGGTGTGAACGCGTATCTCAAAGAGCACGCTTACGGAAACGCGACTGCGGAGGATTTCTGGAATACGCTGGCCCGCGTTTCGGGAAAGCCCGTGGACCGGATTATGAAAAGCTTTGTGGATCAGCCCGGCGTGCCGGTCATCAGTGTCCGGGTGAAACTGGAAGAGAGTGGAACGACGGTAGAGCTGTCGCAGCAACGGTTTTTCTTCAACCGTCAGAACACGGCTGCCGGATCCGACGCCCTTTGGCAGGTGCCGGTCTGCATGAAGGGCCCGGCGCGCGCTGCCGGCGGGGAAGCGGCCGTCACGTGCGAATTGCTCGAGCGGAGGCAGCAGAAATTCACGCTTCCAGGCCAGCTTCCATGGGTTCTGGCCAACGCCGGCGCGCGCGGCTATTACCGAACAGCCTACCAGCCCGCGGCCTTGCGCGCGATTTCGGGCATTACCCACAACCAATTGAGTGGCGGCGAGCGCTTGATGTTTGTGGTGGACGGATGGTCCATGGTGCGTTCCGGAAGGCTCGAAATCGGTGACTTTATGCCGGTCCTCGAAGGGTTCGGGGACGAAAGAGAAGCGGAAGTCATGCGAACCACCGTGGGCATTCTGACCGACATTGGCCAGGATCTGGCCCAGGGATCCGCGCAGGAGCCCTACCGTGCCTGGGTGCGCCAGATGCTCGGTCCCGCAGCGGATGAGCTGGGCTGGAAGCCGGCGCAGGGTGAGCCGGACGACCGCCGAAGCCTGCGTTCATCGGTGCTGTTTGCCCTGGGCCACGTCGGGCGAGCTCCTGAAGTGCTGGCGAAAGCCCGAAAGCTCGTCGAGGAATACATGAAGGATTCCTCTACGGTTGATCCCAGCCTGGCCACAACGGTAGTCCGCCTCGCAGCTCTGGAAGGAGACGCCGCACTTTATGACCGCTTTTTGGCCCACCTGAAGGGTGTCAAAACTCCCGAGGAGTACGACCGGTTTCTTTATGGTCTTGCGCGGTTCGGCGATCCGGAGCTGCTCATCAGGACCATCCAGTACGCGCTGTCAGGAGAGGTACGCACTCAGGATGCGCCCTTCCTGATTGCTTCTGTGCTCTCCAACCCGGAGGGAAGGCCCGCGACATGGGAATACGTCAAAGCGCACTGGGAGGATGTTCAGAAGAAGCTTCCGGCGTTTGCGGGTCCCAGTCTGGTGTCTGCCGCGGGCGAGGTGTGCGACGCCGCTTCGCGCGACGATGTGCAGAATTTCTTTGCGCAGCACCAGCTTCCGGCCGCCGAGCGAACCATGCGGGAGAGCACTGAGATCATTAACCAGTGCATTGACCTGAGATCGCACGAGGCATCGATTCTGGCCGCCTGGCTTAGAGATCACAAAGAGGTTCAAGCCAAGTGAAACGGGGTCGGAGTATTCCCGAGCTTGCGGGCTGCCCGGGGCTCTCGCTTATGGGGCTTGTTGAGGTTGTCCATCGGTCGGGTTCCCTATGCGGGCGCTAGGCAATCCTTTCCTTTCACGTTATACTGAGTTTGTTGAATCCAGGGCGCTCCATGGGAAACGCACTCATCCAAATTTTGCCCCCCGACAAATCCCCAGCGCCCAATTCGTTTGCTGAATCCGCACCTCGTGACTCGATTTCCGGAATTCCAACCGAAAGGGCCAAGACTTTTTATATCGAAACCTTCGGATGCCAGATGAACGTCCACGATTCGGAGAAAGTCTCCGGCGTTCTCATGGCGCGCGGTTACCGGCCCGTCGCGAGCGACGAGCAGGCCGACCTGATTCTTTACAACACCTGCAGCATCCGTGAGAAAGCTGCCCAGAAAGTCTTTTCGCGGCTCGGCGCGTTCAAGAAGAAGTACCGTCACAGCCCGAAGATCATCGGCGTACTCGGCTGTGTAGCCCAGCAGGAGGGCGGAGAAATTTTCGAGCGTGCCCCGCAGGTAAGCCTGGTTTGCGGCTCGGCGAGTTATTCCAAACTGCCGGAGCTTCTGGAACAGCTCGAAACCGGCAACCGGCGCGTTGCAGGACTTTCACTCGATACCGACGAGTGTTTTGAGACGGAGCTGACCGGGCGCGAAAATCCTTTCCGCGCCTACTTGACCATCATCGAAGGGTGCGACCAGCGATGTGCGTTCTGTGTGGTTCCCATGACGCGCGGGCCGGAGCGCAGCCGTCCGAGTGACAAGATTCTTGCCGAGTGCCGGCGCCTGGTGGACGAAGGCTACACCGAAATTCAGCTCCTCGGACAGATTGTGAACAACTGGCGGGACAGCTCGCCCACTCGCCTGAGTTTTGCGGAATTGCTCGGCCGTGTGGCGGAGGTCCCGGGCGCGCGCCGCGTGAGGTTTACCACTTCGCACCCGCGCTACTTCACACCTGATATCGTTGAGGCGATTGACGCTCATCCCGTATTATGTGACCAGATTCACCTGCCGGTGCAGTCGGGCTCGGACACGGTGCTCCTGCGCATGGGCCGGCACTATACCCGTGCCGAATACCTGGAAAAAATCCATTGCATCCGCAGCGCCAAGCGTGCTATTAGCATTTCGACGGACATCATCGTGGGATTCTGCGAAGAATCCGAAAAAGATTTCGAACAAACGCTCCAGTTGCTCGACCAAGTCGAGTACGACCAGATTTTTTCCTTCAAGTATTCCCCCCGTCCGAAAACCGTGGCGGGCGAATGGAACGATTCGGTTCCGGAAGAGGAGAAGGGAAGGCGGCTGGCGGTGCTCCAGGAGCGGCAGCGGCAGATCCAGTTGCGGCGCAATCAGGAACTGGTGGGGCGCGAGTTCGAGGTGCTGGTGGAATCCTTCCAGCCGCGCTTGCAGCAAGCCGTCGGGCGCACCACCTCCAACCGGACGCTTAATTTTTCGGGGCAGCCCGAGTGGGTGGGAAAATACATGAAGGTGCGCGTCACTGCCGCCGGGCCGAATAGCCTGGTGGGTGAACGCATCGACCGGGTGAACGATGGCTCGGAGCGACAACCTGAACTTCACTCAGCCGCAGCCGTTGCTTTGCCGGGCGGCGGCTGATCGGAGGTTTCGATGGAAGTCGAAATGAAGATTCGCGGTCTGATGATGGATCCTGTCACCAACATGCCCATTGTCATCCTGAAGGACGTTAATGGAGGCTCGGTCCTGCCGATCTGGGTGGGGATATACGAAGCCAACGCTATCGCCCTCGAAATCGAGAAGGTGACGACTCCCCGGCCCATGACGCACGACCTGATGAAAAACCTCCTGACCGGCCTGGAGACGCACGTGCACCGCGTGGTGGTGAACGAGCTGCGCGACGACACGTTCTACGCCGTCATCTGGCTGGAACGGGACGGGCAGGTGATCTCCATTGACTCGCGGCCTTCGGACGCCCTGGCGCTGGCCCTGCGCATGGATTGCCCGATTTACGTGGAAGAGGACGTTCTGAAGACCTCCAAGGCGACGAACACGGCTTCCGACAAAGTTTCGAGCGAAGAGTTGCGCAAGTGGCTGGAAAACCTGAACGACGAGGATATGGGACGGTACAAGATGTAATGGGCCGGCGTCCGGCGCATTAGGGTCGGCAGCCGAATCCACAACCGAAGAACAGCCCGCTACGGCGGGACCCGGCCGGAGCACGGATTGGCCACGGTCATTGCGATCGCAAATCAGAAGGGCGGAGTCGGAAAGACCACGACCGCCGTCAATTTGGCTGCCGCTTTTTCCCAGAAAAAAAAGCGGACGCTCCTTATCGACCTCGATCCACAAGCCAACACCACGCTGACTTTCTTCCCTTTGGATGAAGTCATCCACTCTATTTACGACGTTTTAGCCGACCACCAAATGGCGTTCTCCGAAATCATCAAACCGACCAAGTGTGCCAACCTGTGTGTTGTCCCATCCAAAATCTCCCTGGCGAAACTCGAAGCGACGCTGGTCGG
>CAYZVR010000277.1:0-4726 GCA_964481715.1 uncultured Acidobacteriota bacterium
TTATCACGTACGGGGTTGTGCTGGCCCTCCTTTTGAAAGAGCGCCCTTCACCCGCCGCGCATGGCATGCAATTGGGCGTAGGAGCAGCTGGCGTCGCTTTTGGTATCGATCTGCTCCGTTTATTACGTGCCATCGACATCGGGATGGGTGGAGCCATACTCGCGCTTGCGATTCTTCTCCTGGGGACACCCCTCAATTTTCTGATGTTTCGCACAGCCGTTGACGCGCCCATGTTCTTAACGTGGGACCGGAGGGTGCAAGTGAAGTTCCTTTTGAACTCATTAGTTATGTTTGTCATTGCTTCCGGTTGTTGGTACCTGTTGTTGCAATGATCCCACACAAGGCCCAGTGGTCGCCACGGTCAATCGTTCCGTGATTGACCGTGGGCTTGCTCTTGCTATTTTCGGGAGCCGAGGCATAATGGCTATATGCGCAAAACGAAGAAGGCGTATTCATACCAGATCAGCCTGATCCCCGAAAAAGAGGGTGGGTACACGGTCCTAATCCCATTACTCCCCGGGTGCGTCTCCTACGGAACGACCATCGAAGAAGCGACGAAGAATGCGGGAGAAGCTATCGAGCTCCACCTCGAAAACCTCGCGGCGCACAAGCAGCCGATTCCGGAGGGAAACGAATCAGTCTGCATCTTCACAACCATGGTCCACGTAACCCCTTCGCATGTCTAAAGAGCTTCCTGCGCTGCGCGCCAGAGAGGTCGTGAGGATCCTCGAGAAAGCCGGATTCGTCAAATGGCGCCAGCGCGGCAGCCACCTCACCCTCTATCGAGAGAGCGACCACCGCTCCCTCACCGTGCCTGTCCATTTTTCCAAAACCGTCCCCAAGGGCACTCTTCGCGCGATCGTCAAGCAGGCAGGCCTCACGGCTGAGGAATTCCTGGCGCTCCGCTAACCCATGAAATAGCCGTGGTCAAAGCGGGCTGACCATGGCTACATTCCCCGGCATGACCTTTGTCACAGGGGCGGGTTTCAAGACCGCCCCGACGTCCGCTGTACCCCTTGACAATTCCCCCTACTCAGTGTAGGCTAGTATCGTTGGCTACAAACTCTCGCGTGCCCCGGCGCGCTTGCCGGGGGCGAGGAAGGGATTTGAGAATGGGGGCGATGAAAATGGAAACCGCGGTCATGGCGAGGCGCGAAGAAGGCCTGTGTGCTGCAAACGCCACCACGATGACGTCCCCAAAAGTGGCCTTTAGCCGCTGTTTATACGGGTGCGGCGTGTATCAAGGCGCAAGGGCCGGTCGCCGGAGGGAATAAAGGGACGTTTTTGACACAACGAAGCGGAGGATCTATTGAAAACAATAGGATTAACAAAAAACGAAGCTAAGAACGAACCGCGAACGAAGCTAAAACGAACCGGAAAATAGAGGCTTGAACCCGCCCACCGGCCGGGCGAGCTTCGCACCGTCGCCCCTTCGCCCAACCAAGCCGCCGGCGACGCGAACCACCCCTTGGTCCCATCCTTTGAAAGGAGGAGAATCTGATGTGCCGTGGCAGAACCTTTTCAGAATTCGACGCCGAGGGCGCGCAAATCACTTTCGAGTTGCGCGGCATTTCCAAATTGAACCGTGTTCATGCCGAGTCGTTTGGGCGCGTCCAGGTTCAGGGCGCGGTCGTCAATGAACACGCACTCGGCGGGCGCGCGCTGGCTGATGGCGAGGGCCTTGACATAAATTTCCTCATCGGGCTTTTTCGCGCCCAGGAAGCACGAGCTGAAAAAGACGGTGAAATATTTCTTCAGGCTGAAGCGCTCAATGCGATGCAGGTTCAGCTCGAGCGACTCGTTGTTGAGGGTCGAGAGAAAAAACCTGCCGCTTGCGGCCAGGCGCGCGATGAGCTCGAGCGAGCCTTCGATGGGCACGGACTCCGCGAACATGAATTCCCTGACCGGGCCTTTCGAGAAATCGCGCGGGCGGTAGAAAACCGTGCGGTCGAGATAATGGTCGAGGGTCAGGTGGCCGGTTTCAAACGCGGTCGAAACCAGCTCGTGGCGGTCTTCAAACTCGTCCCAGTCGAGCCTGAATTGCTCGACAAGTTTGCGCCGCGAGCGGCGGTCCCAGCCGTTCGAGAGCAGCACGCCGCCTACGTCCGAAAAGACTGCGGTGATCTTGGCCATGGAAGTCGAGGCGGAATTCCGTTTTTCCCTGCAGCGGCGAGCTGCGCTCGCCGATCGAATTTCGGCGATCAGAGATCGCCGCTACAGCCGGAGCTTCACCCCAGCCACTGCGGGTTGTGCGCAGTTCCGTCGAAGTTGTTGGTGGTCTTGAACGGCTCGAACTCGCCCTGCGCCGCGGCCGATGCGGTCTTGGCGAGCAACGCCGCAACTTTTTCTTTCCCCATGGGCCGGAAAGTTCGCGCGGCCTCGAGCGCCTGCTCGACGTCCTTTACAGATTCGCACCCGGTGATGACGACCGACGTGGGCAGGTTCATGGCGTAATGCAGGCACTCGATGGGTGTGGCCGTGTTGCTCTTCAAGATGATGCCGGCTGCCATTGGCTTCATCCCCAGCACGCCAATCCCGTGCTGGGTGAGAACGGGAACCACCTTGTGCGCGAAGCTGCGAAAATGCGCGTCCATGACGTTGAGCGGCATCTGCACGGCGTCGAAAGTGAAATCGTTTTTGAATCCGGTTTCGAGCATCTTCAAGTGAATGTCCGGATCTTTGTGGCCGGTAAAACCGATGTAGCGAATTTTTCCGGCCTTCTTCGCGGCCAGCGCCGCCTCAATGGCGCCGTTCGTGCCGAAGATGCGGTCGGGATCGCCGGGACGGATCACTTCATGAAACTGCACGAGGTCAATGACGTCGGTCTGGAAGCGGCGCAACGATTCCTCGAGTTGCTTGTTCCAAACGTCCTTCACCTGGCCGTCGGTCTTGGTCATGAGGAAGACCTTCTTGCGATAGCCGTCACGAAGCGCATTGCCCATGCGCACTTCACTCGCGCCGTCGTGATAGTCCCAGCAGTTGTCCATGAAGTTGATGCCGCCGTCGATGGCGGTGCGAATGATTCGAGTGCTTAGCTGTTCGTCATTTGAGGTCGCCATGTGGTAGCCGCCCAGGCCGACGAGCGAGACTTTTTCTCCGCTCCGCCCGAGCTTGCGATAAGGCATGTCGCCGGTGGCCGCCACAGCCATGGATGAATCAAATGCGGGAAGCTCCTGGACCAGGCTTGAGATTCCTACACCCCCGGCAATTCCGGCCGCGAATTTTCCAAAGAATTGTCGCCGGCTTGGTTTTTCGCTGCTCATGGTGTTCCTCCGCCACGGAATTTTACTACGGTCATCCCTTTACACACGAACTCAATCGAATGGTCTTTCATCATAAACCCAAAATGTTGGCGCTTCAACCAGCCGTCGTCCTGCTTCAGGGTTCTTTCTCAGGGGCAGGCTTTTTGAGGACGGACAAGTAATCCCGGTAGGCGATGCGGACGTCAATGAAATCTTCGTGCGAAAGCAGAAGCTCCTTGGAGATGTTGCGAATTTCGTTGTCTTCCCGCGTGGAAATGGATTGGTCGGCCGCCGAAACGGCAAAGAGGCAGTGGAGCAGCGCAGTCTTCTGCTCGCGGGAGGCGATCTCGTTGAATTCCCGGGTGACCAGAAAATTTTCGGTGCCGCCGAAGAGCCGGTTTTGCGTCTTGGCCATCTGGACCACCAGGATCGCCTGTTCCTCCGGCAGCCCTCCGCGGTCCATGACAATGCGCTCCATGACGCGCGTTTCTTCCGGGCTGATGTTGAGGTCGGCATGCGCCACGCGGCTCAGCAGGTACGCGAACGCGGCTATATATCGGGCCCGCTCGGGTTCCATCCCCTCCAGGGCGTCCACGATTTTGCGGACAGTTTCGGTTTCGGGTGAAGGGCCTTCGCTGAGAACTTTGTGCTTCTCGAGGCCCAGGAATCTTAAGACGGACATTCCCCCTCCGTTGCGCCTTTGAAAGCTGCTTCTTATTATGAAAGAAGAGCCGCCTGGGATGCAATTTGAAACTGCCATGCTTCAGGAAAGCTGATAAAACTGGCAGGCGTTGCGGCCCCAAACCTTCGCCGCGTCATCCGGAGATAGAGGACCAAGAACTGTGCGCAGGGCATCCACTACTTGCTGGTACGATCCAGCCAGATTGCAGACCGGCCAGTCACTTCCAAACATCAGGCGATCGTATCCGAAGCACTGCACCACGTGCGTAACATAGGGCTTCAGGTCCTGCGGTGACCATCGTTTCCAGTCCGCTTCAGTAATCATCCCGGAAAGTTTGCACCAGACGTTCGGCAATTCGGCCACCTTCTCGATGTCCTGCGGCCAGTTATCCATCTTGCCGATGGCAATGGGAGGCTTTGATATATGGTCAATGACCAGATTCAATCGAGGGCATCGGTCGCGAAGTTCAGGGACGTGCCTCAAATGCTGCGGCCGAACGAGCAGATCATAAGGAACGCCCCGCCGCTCGAGTTCCTTGAAACCTGCCACCACCTCAGGGTGCAGCATCCAGGCCTCGTCCGGTTCATCATGCAGGAGATGGCGTACCCCTTTGAACTTGGGATGCCGTTGCAATCCGTCCAGGTCGTTACCAAGGGACTGGCTCGTTAGCTCCACCCAGGCCACAACCCCTGCGATAAAATCGTTGGCCTCTGCCAGTCCCAATAGCCAATATGCTTCAGCCAGAGACTGGTGCGCTTGCACGACAATCGTCCTGGCAACTCTCGCCGCAGAGAGAAAGGGC
>CAYZVR010000278.1:0-4626 GCA_964481715.1 uncultured Acidobacteriota bacterium
CCGCCGCCCGAGCAGAAGCAGATCCGGCTGCAGATCGCTTCCACACTCAAGGCCATCATTTCCCAGCGCCTGGTGCGCAAGTCCGACGGCATCGGACGCGTGCCTGCCGTCGAAGTGCTTATCGCCACCGAGTACATCCGCGACTGCGTCACCAACCCGGAAAAGACTCGCCTCATCAAGGACGCGATCGCCGCCGGTGTTTCCCAGTACGGCATGCAGACCTTCGACCAGTCGCTGTTCGACCTCTACAGCCAGGGTCTGATCACTCTGGACGAGGCGCTCATCCGCGCGACCAACCCGGACGAATTCAAGCTGCGCATCTCCGGCGTCCGCTCGACTGCCGACTCGGCGCGCGAGGAAATGGAGCGAGCTTCCCAGGTGAATCGCTTTGCGAAGCGGTAAGACGCGAGAGCCCTATGCGACGGCTCTCGCCATGCTCGCTCGCCGCCCTTATTCGGTTGCCGGGATGCGGCGGGCGCTCGAAAGAAAGTTTCCCTCCCATCCCGCCGTGGAAGAGGCCATCGCGCGCCTCCGCACCCTCGGTTACCTCGATGACAAAAAGTTTGCCGAACAGGCCGCTTCATCGCTCGCCCGCAATCGCGCCTTCGGACGCCACCGTATCCGCCGCGAGCTGAAATCGAAACTGATCGATTATCGCCATATCGAAGGCGCCCTCGACCGCGCCTTCGAGGAAAGCGACGAGCTCGCCTCGCTCGAGCGGGCGATGGACAGGAAAATCCGCTCCCTGCGCCTGCCCCTCACTCGGCGCAAGTTGCAGTCCCTGTGCCAAAGCTTGCTGCGCCGCGGATTCGGCTCCGGTGATATTATGAAAGCGGTACGCGCGCGGCCGGAACTGAAACCGGTGGCCGAAGACGTTGATCTGCCCGGCCTTGAAGATGGTGAGAGTTCAGCACGAAGTTCTGAGTGATGAGTTCTGAGTTATGAATTCTGAAGTGCCGACAGGTTCGGGTGGATCCAAACCAGTGAATGGACACGTTGTGAACAGCCGGCCGCAGAAAATTCGCGAACGATCGTTTGCGTACGCGTTGCGCGCCATTAAACTCTATCAACACTTGCAGAAACAGAAAGATGGCGCCGGTTGGGTTATGGGAAAACAGTACCTCCGCGCCGCGTGCTCTGTTGGGGCGAATGTGGAGGAAGCCCAGTCTGCCGAAAGTCGCGCCGACTTCATTCACAAGCTTGGCATCGCGCAAAAGGAAGCTCGCGAAAGTCTCTATTGGCTTCGCTTGCTTGGCGAATCCCAAGTTGTCGCTAAGTTAAAACTTGGCCCTTTGGTGCAAGAAGCTGAGGTGCTGAATCGGATACTGACTTCTATCATCCTATCGACAAAGCATGGACGCGGCAGCCCTGGCGGCCGAAATCCGGCAACTCATAACTCATAACCCAGAACTCTGAACTGCATGACGACTTCAACCGACATCCGAAAACGATTTTTGAAATTTTTTGAGGCGCGCGACCATTGCGTCGTCCGCTCGTCGTCCCTGGTTCCGGCGAACGATCCCACGTTGTTGTTTTCAAACGCTGGAATGAATCAGTTCAAAGACGTCTTCCTCGGCCGCGAGAAGCCCATTAGCCCGCGGGCGTGCTCGTCGCAAAAGTGCGTGCGCGCCGGCGGCAAACACAACGATCTCGAACAGGTCGGCCGCACGACTCGGCATCATACCTTTTTTGAAATGCTCGGAAATTTCAGCTTTGGAGACTACTTCAAGGCCGAGGCCATTCCCTGGGCCTGGGAGCTGATCACCCAGGATTTTGCGATTCCGAAAGACAAGCTCTATGCCACCGTCTTCCGCGAAGACGACGAGGCGGAAAACCTTTGGGCGAAGATTGTGCCGCGCGAGCGCATCTTCCGTTTCGATGAGAAAGACAACTTCTGGCAGATGGGCGAGACTGGCCCCTGCGGACCGTGCTCGGAAATTCATTACGACCTCGGCCCCACAGCCAGCGATGCCGGCCATACGGACTGCAAATTTCCCTGCGACTGCGGGCGATACGTCGAAATCTGGAACCTGGTCTTCATGCAGTTCAACCGCGACGAGTCCGGCAAGATGACGCCGCTTCCCCGCCCTTCGATAGATACCGGCGCGGGCCTCGAGCGCATGGCGACGGTGTTGCAAGGCAAGATTTCGAATTTCGACACTGACTTGTTCAAACCACTTATTGACGAAGCAGCCGAACTTGCAAACAAAGAGTACGGGGAGAACCACGAGACCGACGTTTCCCTGCGCATCATCGCCGACCACGCGCGCGCCGCCACGTTTCTGATTTCGGACGGTGTCCTCCCTTCAAACGAAGGCCGCGGGTACGTCCTGCGCCTCATCATGCGGCGCGCGCTATACCATGGCCAAACCCTTGGCTTGAATGAGGCGTTCCTCTTCAAAATGTCCGGCCACGTTGTGGACATGATGAAGGACGCCTATCCCGACCTCGTCGAAACCGCTCATCACGTCGCCAAGGCAATCAAGATTGAAGAGGAAAGCTACGCGCACACGACAGCCATTGCATTGGAGCGGCTCGGCAAAAAGAAAGTTTATTTTGTCATGGGAGGGCAAACTTATGAGATGGAGTTCTGGAATTGGAGGAGCCTAGCTGCTTCGGGCCGGCGCTGCACACGTCCAGAGGTGCAGATGGTTTCACAGGAGAGTCAGCAACCGGCAATTCACAGCGGACCTGTTGCATGGATCTCTGGCGAAGACGTTTTCGAACTTCACGACACCTTCGGATTACGGCCTGAGTTTATTGCTGATCTAATTAGAGACCTAAGATTTCGGATAGAGAGTCAGGATTATCACATAGTGCTCGACCAGATCGCATACGACCGCAAAATGTCTGATCAGCGCGAGCGGGCGCGGGCTTCGTGGAAGGGCGCGGAGAAGAAAACCGCCTCCCCCGCGTTCGTGGAAATTGCAAAAGAGCAGAACACCGTTTTCGACGGTTACGCTCAGGTGCGCTCGGAAGGCTGCCAGATCGTAGCGCTGGTCCACAACGGCGCGATCGCGAACGAGGTGAAGCCGGGCGACGAAGTGGAAATCGTCCTCACCCACACGCCGTTTTACGCCGTGTCGGGCGGGCAGGTGGGCGATACGGGGCACTTCTTTGCGCCGGGAAGCGACCACGAGGTCGCGCATGTCAGCGACACCTACCGGCCTGTGAGCGGCGTCATCGCGCACAAAGCGGTGGCGCGAGATACGATTCGCGCGGGTGACATGGTGACGGTAGTCATCGATGCCGAGCGGCGCGACGCGATTCGGCGCAACCACACGGCGACGCACTTGCTCCACGCAGCGCTTCGGAACGAACTCGGTTCGCACGTAAAACAGGCCGGGTCGCTGGTTGCGCCCGACCGGCTGCGCTTCGACTTTTCGCACTACGCGGCGCTCGGCGAGCAGGATGTGCTCGACATCGAAGACTTGGTGAATGAGCACGTGTTGAACAACGAGGAAGTAAGGACCGACATCATGGAACTCGACGCGGCCGTCAATTCCGGCGCTATGGCGCTGTTCGGGGAAAAATACGGCGACAAAGTGCGGGTCGTGTCGATTGAGGACGGCACCTTTTCCAAAGAACTGTGTGGCGGCACGCACGTTCGGCGCACAGGCGATATCGGCCTGTTCAAAGTGCTTTCGGAAGGCAGTGTTGCCGCGGGCACGCGGCGGATTGAAGCCGTGACGGGGGCTGGCGTGCTCGAACACTTACGCAAAGCTGACCAGGCACTGGCGGCGCTGGGCCAAACGCTCCGCGCCAAGCCGGAAGAACTCGTCGAAGCGGCTGAGAAATTGGCGCAATCCGAAAAGAAACTGCGCAAGCAGCTCGAAGCTCGCGAAATGAGCCGCGCGGCTTCCCAGGCCGGGGACCTCCTCGACCAGGCGCGCGAGGTCAAAGGAGTGCGTGTGGTCGCAGCGCGCGTGGACGTAACCGACCGCGCCGCCATGCGCCAGATGGTAGATAGTTTGCGCCCCAAGCTCGGCTCGGGCGTTATCGTGCTCGGCAGCGTCGCTGACGGAAAGGTCACGCTGATCGTCGGCGTCACCCAGGACATGACGGCCAAACTCGACGCCGGAAAGATCGTGCGCGAGGCGGCCAAGATTGTCGAAGGGTCCGGTGGCGGACGAAAAGATTTGGCGGAAGCGGGCGGCAAGAACCCCGAGAAGCTGGACGAATCGCTCGCCGCCGTGCCTGGAATCGTTGAAAAAATGTTGTAGGGGCGGTTCGCGAACCGCCCCCACGAAGTGCCAACGCCGTGCGACGCAAATAGAACCGAGAGGAAACATACACATGCACAAACTAGTCTTACTGCGCCACGGCGAAAGCGTCTGGAACAAAGAAAATCTTTTTACCGGCTGGACGGACGTTGGGCTAAGCGCAAAAGGAATTGAGGAAGCGCACGAAGCGGGCCGGACGCTGCTCGCCGAGAGCTACACGTTCGACATCGCTTACACCTCGGTGCTCAAGCGCGCCATCAAGACGCTTTGGATTGTGATGGAAGAAATGGATCTCGCGTGGATTCCGGTCTTCCGTTCCTGGCGGCTGAACGAGCGGCATTATGGAGCGTTGCAGGGATTGAACAAGGCCCAGACGACGGAAAAATACGGTGAGGAACAGGTA
>CAYZVR010000279.1:0-4530 GCA_964481715.1 uncultured Acidobacteriota bacterium
CTGACGCGGGGCGGCTCTGCGCGAGCCACCGTCATCGAATATGTCGGCATGCACTTCGATTTTATCAGCGCTCGTCCCTTCTATCCGGCCCTGGTGCAGCGCTTCATGATGGCCGGCGGGAAACAGTTCGACCAGCTATCCAAGTACATTCTTCCGGTTGACCAGGAGCTGGGCCGCGTGATCGAACGCGGTGTGCACGCGGGAGAACTCCGCCCCGTTGACAGTCGCCACGCCGCGATTTCACTCGTGAGCCTGACGGCATTCTATTTTGCCGCGGTGCCGGTGGTACGGTTGGTCACACGGGGTGATCCTTACGAGAAAGCCCAACTTGACCGAAGGAAGAAGGAAGTTCTGGAGTTCGTCCGCTACGGACTGTTTCGCGAACCGGAGGCTCGCTGGTCATGACTCGCAAAATGTTCGTCGTTCTCATGAGTGTGGCTGCCCTGGCGAGCGCCGCCGTCTATTTTGTAACGCGCAGCGCTTCGCAGGGCATGGTCCTGACGGGGATTGTTACGACCGATCAGGTGATTATCAGCTCTCAGATCGCGGGCCGGCTCGATCAGGTGCTGGTCAAGGAAGGCGACACGGTTTCTGCCAATCAGTTAATTGCTGTCATCGCGCCCGAAGAACTGCGCGCGAACCGGGCGTACTACGCGCACAATCTCGCCAGCACCGCGGCGCAGGTGCAAGAGGCGGAAGCCGCCCTAAGGTATCAGTCGCTGCAGACGCGCGATCAGATCCAGCGCGAAGAGGCGACGCTTGCCGCGCTTGAAGCCTCCGTCGCGCAGGCCCGGGCGGAACTCGAACGAACGAGGCTCGACTTTGACCGCGCTGACGGTTTATTCAAACAAGGCATCGCTTCCGCGCAAACTCACGACCAAACGCGAACCGCCTACGAAGCCCAGCAAGCCCAGGTGAGGGCTGTCGAGAAACAGGCGCAGGCGCAGCGTGCGGCGGTTGGCATGGCCAAGTCCACGGCTGAGCAGATTGCCATGCGCCAGAGCCAGTTGGCGGCCGGGCGTCATCAGATGGCAGCCGTGGAGGCGCAAAAAGAAGGCGCGGACGTTCGGCTCGATTACACGGAAATTCATTCGCCCATCAAAGGATTGGTGGCGGTGCGCGCGGCATTGCAGGGAGAAGTCGTGAATCCGGGGCAGCCTATCGTGGTGCTTTACGACCCGGACAACCTGTGGGTGCGCGCCGACGTGGAGGAGACTTACATCGACCGCATCCGGCTTGGCGAAAAGCTGCCCGTGCGATTTCCTTCCGGTCTCGAGCAGACCGGAACGGTTTTTTACCGGGCCGCAGACGCGGACTATGCTACGCAACGCGACGTCAGCCGGACCAAGCGCGACATTAAGACTTTTGAAATTCGCTTGCGCGTGGACAACCGCGAAAGGCGGCTCGCTCCGGGTCTTACCGCCTTTGTTACGGTGCCTTTCGGGAACTGAACTTGAGCGCGCTATGAGGCCAAATCCGGCACGTGCAGAGTAAAAGGAATCTGATGGCAGCCATTGAAGTCGAAAACCTGACCAAGCGTTTCAACGGATTTACGGCCGTTGACTCGGTGAGTTTCACCGTCAGCCAGGGCGAAATTTTCGGTCTTCTGGGCCCGAACGGCGCCGGCAAATCCACGCTGATTCGCATGATGACCACGCTTGTTCCGCCGACTTCAGGAACCGCGCGCGTGAACGGGTTCGATGTCATCCACGGCGCCGATCATGTTCGGCGCTGCATCGGAGTGATCCCGCAGGCGATGACGTCGGATTTGGATCTAACCGCCTTTGAAAACATGAACATTTTCGCCAAGCTCTACGGCGTCACGCGCGAACGCCGCCAGAAGATCGTGAGAGAGTTGCTGGAGGTCGTTGAGCTCACGGCCTGGGCGGACAAGCCCGTCAAATTCCTTTCGGGCGGAATGCGGAGGAGGCTCGAAATCGCTCGCGGCCTGGTGCACGAGCCGGCAATTTTCTTTCTCGACGAGCCGACTACCGGACTCGACCCGACCTCGCGCATCGCGGTGTGGGAAATGCTGATGCAGCTCAAGAAAGAGCGCGACCTGACGATACTGGTCACAACCCATTACATGGACGAGGCCGACAGACTGTGCGACCGCATAGCCATCGTGGACCACGGCAAACTCGTGGCGCTTGACTCGCCGTTGAAGCTGAAGGCTTCGATTCCGGCGGAAAGTTTTCTGGAAGTGAGTTTTTCCTCGATCCCTGCCGTCTGGGAAGAGACCCTTAAGAGTCTTCCGGAAGTCGAAAGCGTTCTGTTGCACGAGGGTGTTTTCCGCATCGCCTCGAAGAACGGGCCGCGCACCATGATGGATCTGGTCGAGGCTTCGCGCAGAGCGGGAATTACCGTGGCTTCGCTTTCAGTCAAGAGCACCACGCTCGACGATGTGTTCACTCATTATACGGGCCGTCAGTTGCGCGACGAATTGCAGGAAGGGAAATACGACGTGAGCTTTATGTACCAAAGGGGTGCAGGTTCCTAAGGCGCCTCGAGGGGAAGCCCAATCATGAATCGAATTCTGGCGCTGATCGAACGCGACCTCCGCAAGTTTCTTCGCAGTCCCGCCCTGATGCTCGTGTCGATGGTGTTTCCACTGGTTCAGTTGTTGGTACTGGGTTACGCCTTCGGGGGCAAGATCAAGAACCTGAAAGTCGGCGTTGTGGACCAGGACCATCAGATTTCCACGGTGAAGCTGCGCGAAATGTTCGGCGCTATCGCAGCGAACGCGCGAACCTTTGAAACGGTTGATTACGACGATCCTCGCGAGGCTGTCCGCGACCTCAGGAACGGCCGCATCAACGCAATCGTGAACATCCCTCCAAACTTTTCACGCAGCGTGCTCGAGCGGGCCGCCCCGCAGGTGGCCGTGATTGAAGACAACACGGATAGCTTTGTCGCGAGCGCGCTCGAAGGAACCATCAAGCAGCTTGTGGCGGCGTATAACGGACGGGAGGTCGAACCGCGCGTGCCGCAGGATGTAAGGGTCTCGGTCGTCGAGCTCTATCCCTATGTGCCTTACATTCAGTACCTGTTGGCGGGTTCGGTGGTGCTGTCCATTTTTGTTTCAGCGATGATCGGCGGGGGAATTATTTACATCGACGACAAGGCGCGCGGTCTCCACGAAGGATACCTGGTCACGCCGATCAGCAAATTCGAGCTGATCATGGGCTTCAACCTTTCGGGTGCTGTCAAAGCGATCCTGGCGGGATTAGTGCTGAGCACGATGGGTTCGCTGCTTGCCGGCATCCCGCAGCCGCTCGACCCGGCGCGGCTGATTCGGCTCACGGTGGTGATCGTGGTCACGGCGCTCGCCTTGATCAGCATGATGTTCTTGATGATGGTTCGAGTGAGCGACCCGCTCGTCCCGCGCGCCACCTTCGGCGTCCTCAATACGCTGCTTTTTTTTCCGAGCGGGGCCGTTTACCCCATCGAGGGTTTTCCGCGCTGGATGCAGATGATCGCCAGAGTCGACCCCTTCACCTACGCCGTACACGCTTTCAAATCGCTGTTCTTGAAAAACACGGGGTTTGCAGCCATCGCCGGCGACCTCGCTTTTCTAACCATTTTTACGGTGGTGATGATGGGGGCAGCCACCCTGTTGTTTCGGCGAACCCTCTGACGTCGTCGGTTGGGTTCTGTGTTAGGCTGGCTGCGCGCTCCCGACAGCGGTATTCTATGAGCAGCGCGATTTCCGCCTCGCGCGTCAGGGACAACTCGGCAGCGGCGGACAGCCAGGTTGCTAAACCATGCTCCTCGACGCAAAACCTCCCAAACCGCCGGGCAAAATCCGAAGGTACATTCCTCTTCCTATTCTTATCCCTCTCATCCCGTTGATCCTGGTTCTTGTGGGGCTCGTGACCTACCGTTACTGGAACTTCCGCCAGGAACGCGCCGTGACGCGATTCATGACGGCCCTTGAAGCGGGGAACTTTCAGGAAGGCTATAAGCTCTGGCAGCCATCGCCCTCGTATTCTTACCACGACTTTCTGCGCGATTGGGGGGAGCAGGGAGATTATGGCAAGATTCGGAAATTCGAAATCCTCGATTCCGAATCGAAGGGTGCGAGCATCATCGTGACCGTTCAAATCAACGACGTCCACCCGCCACTCGAGTTGGTCGTGAACCGCAAGACGCTCGGTCTGGCCTACTCGCCTTTTTGACCGCGCCTCACTTTGTTTCGCTTTTTCCTGCCAGAGCTTCCAGAAGTTCCTGCGAGGTAATTTCCGCGGTGCCGAATTTGAGGACCACGCGGCCGCCCGCAAGGTTGGCGAGTTCAGCGGCCTCCTCAAGCGTTGCTCCTGAGCAAAAACCTAACGCTAGCACGGCGACGACTGTGTCCCCAGCGCCGGTGACGTCGTAGACAGGCCTCGCGACGCCGGGAATTTCGTGCGTTGAGCCGTCGGCGCCGAAGAGCACCATCCCATCGCTGCCGCGAGTGATGAGGAGGTTTGAACAATCGAGTTCCGTGAGCAGCCGCCGCCCGCCTGCGAACAGATCCTGCCGAGTCCGCAT
>CAYZVR010000280.1:0-4502 GCA_964481715.1 uncultured Acidobacteriota bacterium
CGTCGGTGCGTTGCCGGCGGGCGACAGCGCCTTCGGCTGCCGCCAGATGATCGGAAACGTCTGGGAGTGGACGGCCTCAAGCTTCGGGCCGTATCCCGGATTCGCGCCTGGACCCTATAAGGAATACTCCGCCCCGTGGTTCGGAAGTCACAAAGTTTTGCGCGGCGGCTGTTGGACGACACGCTCGGGCATGATTCAAAATACCTACCGGAACTACTACCCACCTGACCGCCGCGACGTGTGGGCGGGTTTCCGGACCTGCGCGCTTTAGGACGATCCAGTGAGAATCGGGATCATCACCCCCGCGCCGCCGCGCTCCCGATATGGCAACCGCGTCACCGCGCTCCGCTGGGCGCGGATTCTTCGTGCGCTCGGCCATCGCGTAAAGCTCCAGCAAACCTATGAGGGCGAGCGGTTCGGCCTGCTCATCGCCTTGCACGCTCGCCGGAGTTATCCGGCCATCGAGAGTTTCCACCGCCAAAGCCCCGGTTCGCCGCTGATCGTCGCTCTCACCGGCACGGACCTCTATCGCGACATTCGAAAGAGTGGGAAGGCCCGAAAGTCACTGGACCTGGCCACGCGAATTGTGGTGTTGCAGCCCAACGCGCTCGAAGAGTTGCCGAAACGCTGGCGGGAAAAGGCGCGCGTGATCTTTCAATCCGCGGACTTCCGGCAACGCACTCAGCGTTTCAGAAGGACGGGAAATCCGCGTCGGCCCCCCCGCGACTTCGACGTTTGCGTCATTGGCCATCTGCGCCCGGTTAAGGACCCTTTTCGTGCCGCCCTCGCGGCACGCCTTCTGCCTCGGGAGTCGTGCATCCGGATCGTGCACGTGGGCGGGGCGATGTCGCCGGAAATGGCAAGCCGCGCGCGCAAAGAAATGAAGCGCAACACGCGCTATCACTGGCTCGGCGAGCAGCCGCGACGCCGCATCGGGCGGTTACTCGCCGAAAGCCGGCTCTGTGTTTTATCCTCCCGCATGGAAGGCGGCGCCAATGTCTTGTCGGAAGCGATCGTCGCCGGTTGCCCGATTCTCGCTTCACATATTCCCGGGTCGGTGGGTATCCTCGGTTCCGATTACCCAGGATATTTCAAGACCGGCGACGCGCGCGGGCTGACAAGACTGATGCTTCGTGCTGAGGCCGAGTCTGCATTCCTTTCCAAACTCCGGGCGCACGGCCGTAAGCTTGCGCCCCGCTTCAACATCAAATGCGAGCGTGCGGTGTGGGTGAGGTTGCTCCGGGAACTCGCCTGCGCATGACAGAATCTCAGGAATCTCCTCGCGCTTCGAAAATGCGCCGGAACCCCTTCACAAAGTTTGTGGCCCGGCCTTGCGCCGGTGCGAAGGTTCGCGGAATAATGTCTCGAGCACGACCGATGATCGATCTCAATTCCGAACAACGCCAGGCGGTAGAACACGGCGAAGGGCCGCTCTTGGTCATCGCCGGACCTGGAAGCGGCAAGACGCGCGTCATTATAAGACGCATCGTTCATTTGCTCGAAAAAATCCCGCACCTCCAGCCGGAAAATATCCTAGCGCTGACGTTTACGGACAAGGCGGCGGGCGAGATGAAGCGCCGCGTGAGCGAGAGCCTGCCGGGCCTCGAACATCCGCCATTCATCGCCACGTTCCACGCCTTCTGCCACCATGTCCTCGGCGAGCGGCACTACGAGCGGCGACTACTTGACAAGGTGGACGTGTGGATATTTCTCCGCCGGCGCATGGAACTCCTGGGGCTGGAGTTTTATCAAAAACTCGCGGAGCCTGGCGCGTTTCTCCACGACCTGAATGAATTCTTTTCGCGCTGTCAGGACGAGCTCGTCGAACCCGAGGAGTTCGAAGTCTATGTCCAGAAGCTCCAAAAAGATTTGGCGCGGCAGGCGAAGCGCCTCGACCCGCCGGAGCGGACAAGGCTCGAACAGGAAGCCGGCAGGAAGCGGGAACTCGCGCGAGTGTTTCGTGCCAGCCGCCGGCTGCTTGAGGAAGCGGGCTCATCGAGCCTGGGCACGTTGATTCCCGAAACCGTTCGACTGTTCGACCGCGAGCCGGAAGTTCTCGGCCGCTACCGGGCGAGATTTCAATACGTTCTGGTGGACGAATTTCAGGACACCAATTTCGCTCAGGTAAAACTGCTCGGCCAGCTTGTCGCGCCGCCTTGCAACCTTACAGCGGTGGGAGACGACGATCAGGCCATTTACCGTTTTCGCGGAGCGGCGCACGGCGCGTTCGAAATGTTCGGCCGGGCGTTCCCCGGTCACAAAACGGTTTACCTGAATAGAAACTACCGTTCGAGCAAACGCATTCTGCGAGCGGGGGAAGTCGTGATCGCGAAGAACGATCGCTATGTGAAGAAACCCAAACTCAAGACCGAAAGGGAAGAAGGCCCGCCGGTTCTTCTGCTCTCCGCGCTCGACGCGAGGAGCGAGGCCCGCTGGATCGGAGAAGAAATCGCACGGCTCGCCTCGCGCGGTGCGGCGCTGGGCGATATCGCGGTGCTCTACCGCGCTCACAACTATCGTGATTTACTTGTTGAAGAATTTCGACGGCGCAAGATTCCATTTGCCATTCGCGGGCTCTCGGTTCTTTCCACGGTCATTATTCGCGACCTTGTCGCGTACCTTCGCCTGGTGGATTCTCCGCACGACAACATCAGCCTCACGCGAGTGCTCGTCGCGCCGCACTGGCGTTTTCCGGAAGAGCTGGCGCTCGAAATCCGGCGGCAGGCGGCTAAGAACCATCACTCGCTCTACGACGCGCTCGGAGCGAGGGAGCGGTTGCTATTTACGAGCGACCTCAAGGGGACCGGCTGGCCGGAGTTGAAAAAACTCCTCCGCGAAATGAAGAAACGGGCCGAGCAGGCGCCGGTCACCGTGGTGCTGGATGCGCTCATCGATCGGCTCGGCCTGACGTTTCTGCCCGGTGATGCGGACCAGGCTTGCGTGAACGCTTTCCGGAATTTTCTCAGCGATTGGGAAGCCAAGAGCGAGTCGAGGAAATTGCGCGAATTCATGGAATACTTCCAGTACTTTGTGGAGGCGGGCGGGAAGATCGGGGCGCCGGAACCAGTGGACGAGTCGGGTGCGGTTCAGATGATGACCGTGCACGCAGCCAAAGGGCTGGAATTCACCGTGGTCTTCGTTCTGAGTGTTTCGCCGCGGCGCTTTCCGCACGCCGAGAAGAAGGCGGTGATCGAGTTTCCCGACGAATTGCGAAAGGGCCTGGCGCCGCCCGCGGACATTCACCTGCAGGAAGAGCGCCGTCTGTTTTACGTAGGGATGACCCGCGCCGAGCAAAGGCTCTACGTCTCAAGTGTCGGGAAGGAGGGGAAAAAACCTTCGGTGTTTGTGGACGACTTACTTTCCGACCCAGCCGTGCGCGCGCGCGACATCGAACGGATTGAGGTTCCGGAAGTTTCACCACCCACCGCCGAAACCGGAGCGGCGGCGCTAAGTCCGCGCGTGGCCCATCCCATGGCGCAGCTGGGCCTGTTTCAAAACACCGTGGATTCCGGCCGTGTCCATCCGCCGCTCGCGGAGTGGGCCGCGCGGCCGCCTTCGCTCGAGTCCGACGGAAAACTCCACCTGAGCGCCACGGCCGTCGAGGACTATCTCAGTTGCCCGCTCAAGTTCAAATTCAACCACTACCTCAAGATTCCAACCGGGCCCCAACCGGCGCTCACTTTCGGCAACATCATGCACGCCTGCGTGCGGCAGTATTTTAAATTGCGCAAGAAGAGCGTTCCGAGCTTTGCGGAAATCGAGGCATATTACTTGCAATCCTGGAAGAACGCGGGATTTGAGGACACTTACCAGGAAGAAACATATAAGAAGGCCGGACTCGAGCAGCTTCGCCGCTTCGTTGAAGATCAAAACGCGCGACCCGTGGATGCCGACGCCGTCAAGATGGAACAGCACTTCGCGCTCGATCTCGGCGAGGTCGTCCTCGAAGGTCGGATCGATCAGGTGAATCCGATGATGCCACTCACACTCATCGGAATGCCCGAGCGCCGCGCGGTGGGCGCGCGCAATTCCGTCGAGCTGGTTGATTACAAAACCGGCAAGCCGCGCTCGCAGAAGGACGCGGACAAGAGCCTGCAACTTTCCGTCTACGCGCTTGCCGCGCGCCGGGTGCTGGGACTTGAGCCTGAGCGTATGACGTTCTACAACCTGACGAACAACGAGCCGGTCTCGAGCGTACGAACCGAAAACGATTTGGAAGAAACGCGGCGGCAAATCCTCGAAGTGGCGGGAAAAATCCGCCGGTGGATTTTTCCTCCTACACCGGGATTCGTTTGCAAGTATTGTGACTTCGTGCCCGTGTGCCCCGCGCACGAAGAAGAGTTCTAGGCCTATCGCGGGTCTCGCCCGCAACACGGGAACGAGTAAGGGAGAACCTTGATGAATACGTGGGTGTTGTTCGCAGGGGGTCTGGCTCTTGGCGCGTTGCTCGGCTGGGTGTGGGCAAGTTGGAGGGCCACCACTCGCCAGGGTGAAGCGGAGGG
>CAYZVR010000281.1:0-4444 GCA_964481715.1 uncultured Acidobacteriota bacterium
GGCCCAGAGTGGGGCAGGCGTGGCGGCCCGGTCGAGAAATGGACCTGACATGGGACACCCTTCGAAATGCCACCCCTGGTCCTTTACTCTGTGCACAGTCACCTGCGGCTCGCCTTTTCCAAGTTTTATCCGGGCCATGAAGAGGTCGCGAACATTGTGGTATGCCCCGCGGAAGGCGAGGGCAAACTCACCGGAAGAGAGAGCCTTTGTTTCATGCGCGCAGCACGAACAGGCTCGGATGGGCGGCTCCGTCCGAAGGAGCAGATTAGGGGAGAAAGTTTTGCCGTCGTCTCGAGATTCCACGTAGAAAACCGGAAGCGAAACAGGATTCTCAGCATCAGACGGACCGCGCGAATCGAGCCACGTTACGAGCACATTCCCGCTATCGTCCGCGGCGATTGTCGCCTCATCGACATCTGCGCCGGGGTCGCGCAAATTTTGCGGCGGAGAGAAACTGGTTCCCTCCGAATCGCTTCTTGTGTATTCGACTCGAGTGTTTTTTTCGTCGACCCATACCACATGAATGCTGCCGTCTCGCCCAATCGCGATTTTGGGCCCGCGTTCGTGGCCCACCAAAACCTTGTTGCTTGAAGCGTTGAGTTGCTTGGGCGGCGTGAAGGTTCTTCCGCCGTCCCGAGACACCGTGAGAAAAGCGCTTTGGTTTTTTCCGAAGGCTAGAAAGACCGCACCCGAAGGACTCACGGCGGCATCCGGCGAGACTCCGCCGCCGGGCACTTCCACGCGGCGGACTGCGCCCGAAAGCGACGGCCCTGCCAGGAGGATTACACCAAGCACGATTTGGATTTTGGCGACAAGAGAGACAGGCTTCATTGTGTCAGACCTCTCAGGCCTAGATTCCGTATTTGGCAGCCATTCCCGTCAAGAATTTCACCGACTCGCGATATTGCGCGTCGATGTCGGAAACCATTCCGACGTCAACGGCGAGGTAGCCGGAAAAGCCGTGCTTTTTGAGGCCCTGAAAAACCCCGTCCCAATCCACCGTGCCCCGGCCCGCAGCGAAATGATCATTCACGCGGCCGTCGTTATCGGCGGCGTGCACGTAGAAGATTCGCTTGCCAAGCTTTTCGACGCTGAGCGCCAGGATCTCCTTTTGCGCGTTCTGATGGGCTGTATCGAGCACGGCGCCGAAGTTGTCGTCACTCACGGCGTCCATCATCCGCAGGATCGCATCCGTGTTGCTCAAAAGTTCGCCCACGCGCGGCTCCACGCAGAATCTGAGGCCGGCCTTTTTCGCCTCTTGCGTAAAAAAGGAAAAGCTTTCGACCATGGCGTCCCACAGGCGCTGCCATTCGAATGCCGGGTCGACCTCGACCGTAAAATGTTTTCCGTAGCTGATGCTTTCCTTATAGGGCGAGTCGCCGCGGAATTTCAGGGGCGGCGTGAAGCTGTCGCCCTGGATGGTCGCGCAACCGAACAGGTTGGCGATTTCGATTCCGTGCCTGAAGAGGTCCCACGCCTCCTCGCGTTCTTTGCGCTCCAGGCTCACCGAACCCGGCAGCACGGGGCAGAAATTAATCACGCGCAAGCCTTCCCCGTCGCAGAATTTCTTGAGCTCGTGCCGCCTTTCGTAAACGGCAAGCAGATTGTCCCGGCGCACCCCCTCCAGTTCCACGTTTTCGAAGCCCAGATCTTTCATTTCTTTCAGCACGCGGAACGTATCCGCCAGCGAAGGCGGATAACCATACTTCGTGATTGCATAGAGCCAGCAACAACTGATGTTCATCGAGGGGCCCTCCGTCCCGGAATGGAATCATGCCAAGTGCAGCCCAGCTTTTGGGGCGAAGGAATTCTACACTTCTTGAGCTTCGATTTCGAGTTTCCAACAGCGCAGGGGAAAAATTCCCACATATTTTGAAACTTGCAAACGCTGTGCGGTGTCTATTTCACTGAAGAGGCAACAGGGCGCCAAGCTGTAAAAGGGCGTTGAAGGTGGGTGTCTGGGCGTGACTTGAGGTGTGCTGATGTTTGACAACACTCTGCTCGATTCGTCTTCCGCACGAACCCCGGTGCTGCAGCCGGCCCACTGGCTGATTTCATTGCTGGCCGGTTTTTCGGGCTTTGTTGCGGGTTCGCTAACCCTGCCCGTTGAGGCCACACCTTCCGGGACTAAAATACTGCTGCTCCGCGCAGCCGTCCTTGGCGGGGCTTTGATGTTCTACGTGTTGTCGGTTTGCTTTGCTTACGCGGACGCGCGGCGGCAGGGATTTAAAGCTCACCTCTGGCTCTTGGTAGTCTTGGCTTTTAACCTGTTCGGTTTCCTGGTTTATCTCGTCTATTCCGCCTTGAAAACCGGCGACTGGAAAAGGGCGACGCTGCCCATGGCTTACGCGTTCGAGGTCATTCTGGTCGGCATGGCCGCGCTGATTCCTTTGATCTATACACAAGCTTTGCCGCATTCTTTCCACGGGATTATTTCTATTCCACCATCGCCAGCAGGCGGTCGTCCGCCTGTAAGCCGGCAAGTGCATGCACAAAGGCCGTCGGTGGCACAGACCAGCTTTCAGGCTCCTCGAATCATTCCACAAACCATTGCCGAGACGACACCCGCAACCGAGGTTGTTCCCGATTTCCCCGGGGTAGTTGGTGCGGTTTCATCCCAAATTCCAGGCGTTCCAAACGGCGTTGCCTGGGCAATCCTTTCATCTAATTCCGTTCCGCCTCCACCCTTATCTGTCGAAAAACCCAAGCCGATCAGACGCATCGTATTGGGCGGGCAGGTTGTGGCGGCCCGCGCTATCTACACGCCCAAGCCGGAATATCCATCGCTCGCCCGGCTCGCTCGCGTTCAAGGCACCGTCAAAATGGAAGCCGTGATTGCCAAGGATGGGACGGTCCAAGAACTTAAAGTTCTGAGCGGACACCCGTTGCTCATCAACGCCGCCAGGGAGACTGTCGCGCAGTGGCGCTATCAGCCCACACTGCTCAATGGCGAACCGGTGGAGGTCGCCACTGAAATTGACGTTAATTTTGTCCTTGAAAATTAACAGGTGGAGCTGTTAGCCCTTCCCGCCGAGATAAGAAGTGCCATTCGTCGACAGTGTTGTGAGGGAGCACGCGTGCTCCCTCATGCGGCGCACGTTTCGTTCAACGACCACCCTCACCAAGTTGAGCTACCCTTCCGACTGTGACAACATGGAATTGCCGATCCAACCCGGCCGGAAAGGCTTGGAAACGTCATGCGCGGGCGCAGCCTTGCTGATTACCTCGAAGACTTTTACCGTCGCGGCAACGAAATCGCTTACGTGCACCGGCGTGGGTATCGCATCCTTCGATGGTCTTATCGCCAAATGGCCGAAGTTTCCTGGCAGTTCGCGCGAGAACTCGAGGCGCGCGGAATCGGCAAGGGCGACCGCGTTCTGCTTTGGGGCGACAATTGTCCCGAGTGGGTCGCGGTATTTTGGGGATGCCTGCTGCGCGGCGCCGTCGTCGTGCCGATGGACCGGATTGCCTCGCCGGAATTTGTCCGCCGCGTTTCTCTTCAAGTTGAACCGAAGCTGATCGTCTGCTCGCGGGAGCTTGAGCGCTTTGCGTCAGGAATTCCTTCCCTTGCGTTCGAGACGCTGCCCGCTTCTCTCCAGCATCATTCGCGAGATCGCTACGCACCACTGCAATTGAAGCGGGAGGATACGGCCGAAATCGTTTTCACCTCCGGCACGACTTCCGAACCCAAAGGAGTCGTTATCTCTCAAGCGAACATCCTGGCTAACCTTCGCCCGCTCGAAAATGAGATTCGGAAATACCTCAAATGGGAGCGGCTCGTTCATCCCCTTCGGTTCTTGAACCTGCTGCCGCTGAGCCACGTGTTTGGACAGTTCCTCGGAATCTTTGTTCCACCCCTGCTGGGCGGCACGGTGATTTTTCTGGATACGCTTAATCCCTCAGAGGTCATTCGCACGATCCGGCGAGAACGCGTCTCGGTGCTGGGGGCGGTGCCGCGGCTACTCGAATCCTTGAGAGACAAAATCGAGCGCGACCTCGAAGCGGCGCGCGAGCTGGATGATTTCCGCCGTAAGTTCGTGACTGCGGAAGGGAAGCATTTTGTGCGCCGCTGGTGGCGCTTCCGCAAAGTTCACAACATGTTTGGTTGGAAATTCTGGGCTTTCGTCAGCGGCGGCGCGGCGCTCGACCGTGAAGTGGAAGATTTCTGGCGGCGGATGGCGTTTGCGGTGGTCCAGGGTTACGGGCTGACGGAGACAACCTCGCTCGTCACCGTGAATCATCCTTTCCGGCTGGGGAAGGGATCGATCGGAAAGCCTCTGGCGGAACGGGAGATCAAAGTGGCCAGTGATGGCGAGATTCTCGTGCGCGGGGAAAACGTCGCTGCCGGCTACTGGCAGGGAAATCAGCTCCAATCGGTTCTCGACGGCGAAGGCTGGTTCCATACGGGAGACCTCGGCGAGCTCGACGCGAACGGCAATCTTCA